>PMUM01000059.1 GCA_003166855.1 Acidobacteriaceae bacterium
CCGACGACTGGTCCTGCTGGCGCGCTCAACGTCCCTGTAACAATTACGGCAACTTCAGTCACGGACAACACAAAGACCGCGAGTGCCACGACGACCGTGCAAGTCGCCACCCCGGCGTTGTTGAAGGGACAGTATGCCTTCGTTCTTGAGGGATATGCGTCCTTCGGGATGGTGGGTAGCGTCACTCTAGATGGGAACGGAAACATTGTGAGTGGCGAGGCCGACGCTTCCGCCAATGGATTCTACTCGACCGTACCCTCCATCACTGGAACTTACTCCCTCGATCCGACCGGGCACGGAACCTTGGCATTTTCCCTGAACAACACCGGTTGCTGCGGCACATTCGCTCAGACCCATGCCATCACGTGTGTCTCAACTTCAACTGCGACTGGAGTGTGCACCCATCTAGTGATTTCCGAGGCCGATCAGTTCAACGGGCTCACAATCGGCGGCGTCGGCAGCATGGACCTGCAAACCGCCGGTCCGAGCTTTACGGCGTCACAGGTGTCTGGCGGCTATTCGTTCACTTTAATCGGATTTAGCGCGGCGGCGATCAAGGCGGCGGGCGGCACCGGCCTGAACGGAAGTTGGGGAGGCATCTTCACTGCCGACGGCGTGGGCGCTATCACCGGGGGCGTTTTCGATACGAGCACTGTAGGCGGAGCGCCGAATTATATCTCCATACCATTTACTGGAACCTTTACGCCGCCGGACACCAACGGTCGAGGCACGCTGACATTGACGACCAACGGTGGTACGACCTACGCCTACTACCTTGTGACGCCGGAAGTGTTGCGATTGACCTCGATGACAAATCTTGGTTATGCGGGCAACACCGGGAGCGCGTATGGACAGGGCACCGTGGGCACAACGAATGCCGCGCTTACCGGGAGCTTCGTGTTCGGGGACCTTGGTTTTGACGTGCCCGGGAATGGGATCGGATCGGCGGGAGAGTTCACGACGGACGGCAACGGGAACATCACGGCCGGCATTATGGATCTGAATGACTCCGGAAATTCCGGAACCCTGGATCTGGGTTTGTCGTGGGCGTCGTCGTCATATTCCATCTCGGGCAGCGCGCGCGGGACCGTCACCGGACCGTCGGGTCAGACCTATAACGTCTATCTGACCGATCCCAACCTGAACCTGCTCGATCCGAACAACACCAGCGGTGGCGGCGGCGCTCTGATCCTGGAGACCGATTCCACATTCAGCGCGATTGGCATGCTTGTCCCGCAGCCGGCTCCATCCTCTGCAACGTTGCAAGGGCCGTACGCAATCCTTCTCTCGGATCAGAACAATCCTGCGCACTCGGACGGCGGGTTCGTCGGCGACTTTGTCGTAGGCACAGGAGCCGGCACGTTCACCGGTGAGGGAGCGTTTCAGGGGCAGGGCACGAACAATGCCACGCTTATAGTCGGTCCTCTCGCGGGCACGTTTGCAGCGGACGCCAGTCATCCGGGACGCTTCACAGGATCGATCACGACAACGCCAGCGTTCCCGAATGGAGCGCTCGGTGGGACTACGCCCGGAACGGAGCAAGTTTCCTATTACCTCGCCAGCGGCTCTCAAGGGTTTGTAGTGGAGACCGATAGCAGCGCTCCAGTGACTGGATTGGTCGAGGTGCAAGACCCGGCGAGCGCCGGCGCGAAGGCGGCGAAGCGATTTCAGGCGCCGCAATCTCGTCAATCTTATTCCACCGAGCGTGGGGACACCCAACATGGTCATCCGAGCAAGCCACGTTAGACGGTTGCAGCGAAGCCGGTTGAAATCTTCAGGAGGATGTCAATGACAGGTCCGTCGAACTTCAAAAGGGATAATCGTCGGGGGATGCGCCGGTTCGGAGTGGCTTTTGGCTTAGCTGTGATCCTCCTGCTGCTGGTCCATCCGCAGCGCTCGCTGGCCCAGGAATTCCGCGCCACGCTGACGGGAACAGTCACCGACGCCTCAGGGGCAGTTGTGTCGAAAGCCGAGGTGAAGGCCGTTAACGTCGAAACCGGATCGACATACACTGCGCAGGCCAGCGACGCCGGCGTTTATTACATTCCCTATGTCGTGCCCGGCACCTACACCGTCTCGGCGAGCGCCCCCGGTTTCAAAACTGCGATTCAGGACAAAGTTCTGTTGCTGGCGGGGAAATATTTCGGACAGAACTTTACGCTGCAGGTCGGCGCCATCGACGAGAAGGTTGAGGTCACCGCAGCACCTCCTATGATTGAGACGGCGAATGGATCCGGTGGAACCATCCTCGACGAGCGCACTCTGCAGAACGTTCCGGTCAGCGGCCGCCAAGTCTACAACCTCATCGGCACCACGCCGGGCAGCCAGTACACAGGAAGTTCCCAGCGCAGAGGATGGGACAACGACAACGCGTACATCATGGGCGGCGGCGTCGATCCCACGGGACAGGACAATACGGGGAATTCCGGCGGATTCAATCAATTCACCCTCAACGGTACGAACATCACCCAGCAGATTAGTTACGGCAATCAGGGAGCCGGAACGTGGAACGTGTCGCCCACGCTGGATTCGGTGCAAGAAGTCAACGTGATGACCGACACCTACGATGCTCGCTACGGGCGAACTACCGGCGGCACCGTGAACGTTGTAACGAAGAACGGGACGAATGCTTTTCACGGCGAGTTAGTTGAAAACTATAAGGATGGCAGCCTGTTCGACGCCAACACCACCACGAATGTCTTTATCGCGGGACTACCGACGCAACAGCAAGTGGAGAACCAATTCGGCGGGACTTTTGGTGGTCCTATCAAAAAGAACAAGCTGTGGTTCTTCTACAGCTTTGAAGGTTACCGGCAGTCCATACAGGGCACTGTTACCGGGAATGTCCCACCTGCTTATCTGCGGCCTGGTTACAACGGCAACCCAGGGGTTGATTTTGGTCTGGTCCAGACCATGGATCCGGGGTACACGAGCCAGGGGGCGCAAGCGGATCCTTACGTTCTATACGGGCTGACTCTGTTTCGACCCGGTGATAGCACCAACTCGAGCAATCCAAATAATGCGATCTGCTCGCCTACCTTCTCTACCGGTGGCCCACCGAGCACATGCGGCACCGCCACGAACCTTATTCAAAACGTCTTTCCTTATACCGGCGGAACGGGCAACGGCGCACTGATTCCCGCCGCCCAAATCAACAATACGGCCAGTCTGATGTTGAAGGCCGGATACATTCCGCTGCCAAATGTCGGGGGTGCCGAGAACTATGTAGGTGGATTTGGTGAACCCGCCAATTTTTTCGCAGTTGCTCCGGATTTTACTACCTACAACCAGCACATGATTCGGGCGGACTACAACACGAGCGAGAGAACCAAGTGGTACAGCTTTTTTGGAATGCAGCGTGGCCACGAAGACCGCAACGGGAACGGGCTGCCAGGGGTTTTGGCGAACGGCGTTTACTTTAAGCGAGACAGCTACACCGCTTCGCAGGACATGACTCACATGTTCTCGAACACGCTGCTGGGCGACTTCAAGCTGTCGTTTACCCGGCTCCAGAACAGAAATCCGAATGGCATCATCGCGGCTGCGAAGCCCGGCAGCACCATCGGACTTAATATCACACCGCCGCCCGTAACCAACCTCAAAGATGTACCTGAGATCCGCATCGCTGGGTTTCCGGACCCGGACTCGAGCGGCTTGGGACAGATCTTCGGAAATTCGAACGACCTGGAAGCGTCCACAAATGTTGCGTTCGATACAGATTTTACTTTGTCGAAAGGTGCTCACAATCTTCACTTTGGCGGGGGCATTTTCTACTACACCTACGGAAATCCTATCAACGGTACCGTCGCCAACAATGCCAACGGAGAGTTTGGGTTCACCGGACAGTGGACTCAATTCGACCCGCTCAACGGCAACTGCTATCAGCCCGCCAGCCTCGGTCTCACTCCGAGTGCGTCATGCAGCGGCACGTTCGCTCCCAATGGCTCGGGATGGGCGGACTTCCTGCTTGGTCTACCAGGCAACGGCCACGTCAATTGGAACGACTCCTTGTTTGACTACCAGCCAGTTTGGAATCTGTATTTCCAGGACGACTGGAAGATCAACCATCGCCTGACGGTCAATCTGGGCTTGCGTTACGACCTTCAGGTAGGACTGAAAGAGCGCTACAACGAGCTTCCCCGCGGATTCTGCCAAACCTGCGTGAATCCCATCACGTCAGACGGCGTTTACAAGGCCAACATCGCCAGCGCCAGCAATCTTGCCGCGTGGCAAGCGGCCGGAGTTAACACTAGCGCCCTGGCCCAGGTTCTGGGCACGATTGCGCCCGCCGGTCAGAACGGACATGCGAAGAGCGCCTATGACACGGATTGGAGCAACATTGCCCCGAGGGTTGGCTTTGCATACGCGATCAATCCCAAGACCGTGGCTCGGGGCGGCTGGGGCCTGATGTATGGAGGCGGGCTGGAGGGTGGCTCGCCGATCGGGTACCAGCAGACGACGAGTTATTTGGCGGCCACCGACGGCAACGTCGATCCGAATCAAGGCGGAGCGGCGTCCGGAACAACTACAGCCGGACCCTCGGTTTAGGCTCGACGTTTCCGGCGACCGCGGCTTATCCGCTGGGTCTGCAGCCGCCGGTGGGCGAGGCCGGCCTCGCGTTGGCCGGAGTGGGCAGCGGAGGTTTGCAAGTCG
>PMUM01000362.1 GCA_003166855.1 Acidobacteriaceae bacterium
CCGGCTGTCGCGAGGGCGTCCCGCCCTCGCACTCGGCGCCCGGAAACGTAGCGACCACCTTTCACTACTCACCGCCACGCAACGGAACCGCAACTTATTCATAGTCAGCAACTTCATATATTTTTATAGGTACATTTAAGCAAGAAAAGTGTTCCTGCAGGAACACTGTGGACAACTCCCGCATCCCCTCTGAATCAGCTGACTTACCGAAGTTTTCGGGCCTCTGGCACGATCACGGCTGCGCCATCGATCGCATCATTCTTAACCGCCAGCAGCGCCTCGTTCGCCTGATCCAGTGGAAACACAGTCACCCTTGGCTGCAAGCCAATCTGCGCGGCTAGCGCGAGGAAGTCGCGGGCGTCCGCGCGAGTCATGTTGGTCACGCTGCGCAGCTGGCGCTCACCCCACAGCAGACTGTCGTAATCAAACTGCGGAATGCGATCGAGGTGAATGGCGTTGATCGCAACCACGCCGCCCTTGCGCAGGCTGCCCAGCGCTGCGATCACCACGTCTCCGCTCGGAGCGAACGTGATGGCGCGGTCGAGTTCCAGGGGCGGCTTCTCGGTTTCACTGCCAACCCAAGTCGCGCCGAGCGACGCGGCCAGGTCGCGGTGAGACTTTCCTCGCGTGGAGACATACACGTCGCACTTCCACGCGCGCAGAACTGCGATCGCGAGATGGGCGGACGCACCGAACCCGAACAGGCCGACACGCTCGCCCGCTTCGACACCAGCGACCCGCAAGCTGCGGAAGCCAATGATGCCTGCACAGAGCAGCGGAGCAGCGTGCAGATCGTCGAGCGCTGCGGGCAGCGGGAAGACAAAGTCCGCGCGCGCAAGAGCGTACTCCGCGTATCCGCCCGCGACACTGTAGCCGGTGAATGTCGGCGCGTCGCAGAGGTTCTCCATGCCTTTTCGGCAGTAGGGGCAGGTGCCGTCGGTGCCGCCGAGCCAGGAGACGCCGACGCGTGAGCCCAGAGAAAGGTCGGGCGCGGCTCCGTCGACAACCTCGCCAACGATTTGATGACCCGGAATGATTCCTGATTGCTTTGGGGCCAGGTCGCCTTCGACGATGTGGAGATCGGTGCGGCATACGCCGCAGGCGCGGACGCGCAACAAAACATGGCCAGGCCGTATTTGCGGCTCTGCAACGTCGGCGATCTGCAGAGGGCGCTCGGAGATCGGTCGCGGTGAAGTGAGGACGGCGGCTTTCATGCGGATTCACCTACGCCATTATGATGCTCGGCACCCTTGCCAGGCTGCGCCTGACGGACAGCCGATGGCGGCTGTCCCCACATACTGTGCTACTTCGACGGCAACAATTCCAGTGTCAGCACTTGGAACGGTTGGAGGTGAAACGTGTGTTGCTCTTTCGTAGGAATAGTCAGAGCGGGTTTCGTGCTGTCGCTTTTCCATGGGCTGCGCGCGGCATAGGCACGCGCGGAACCTGCCGGCAGTTCCAACAGAGTCGCGAGGCTCGCCGAGAAATCCTGCGGCTGGTCGCTGGGGTTGCGCAGCGTCACGATTGCTTTCTCGTGCGACCACGACGCCCAGCCATAGACTTCCAGCCGCGCTGGATCCCCTCCGATCCAATGCGAGTCTTTGAGCGTCTGCGCGTTGTCGCGTGACCACTTGGCCGCCTCGGCCAACACGTCCCAATTCTCTGACGAGAGCAGCGAAGGCGTGATGTACATCTCCTGCAACTGCGTGCCGGTTCCAAAGTAATCGTGAACTTCGTCGGGAAAATCGTGGCCGGGATCATCGCCGAGGCGCTGCGCGTAGCGCGCGAAGATGAGGCCGTGCAGCATCAGCGAATTGATGGGAAAGAGCGGCCCGTCCTCGACGACCCAGCGGTAGAGTTGCGAGTCGCGATAGGTGATCCAACGCTGGCGGTTGGTGCCGACGCCAGCGAAGCTGTGGTCGTCGCCGCCGCGCCAAATCGAATCGGCATAGAGCAACCAGAACGGCGAAGGATACGTGCCGGTGGTGAGGTTGACATAGAGGTCTGGTTTTTTCGCGCGCAGTTCGCCGATCAAGTGGATGGCTGCGTCAAAGTCACTGTCGAACTCGCTCCCCTTGATGACTTCGTTGGCGTTGCCTGTGCCGTCGAACTTGAACTGGTTTACGTTGTACTTGGCAATCAGGTCGAGGCAGGTATCGCGGAAATACTTGTAGTACTTCGGGCCCGACAAAGCGAGACCGCCTTCGTTAGTCTCGAATCCCTGCTCGCGCGCGGAGGCGAGGCGCTGCTCCTTCGGCTTGTCGTATCCGCCCCAAGGCGAAAGCCAGATGCCAGGCGCAGCGCCGAAACTGGCTGCAGTCTGCGTTACCTTCGTCAGTCCGTCAGGAAAACCCGGATTGAACTTCCACAGAGTTGTGGGATCGTCCCAGCCATCGTCGAACATAAAGCTGTCGAGTTTGACGCCGCGCTTCTTCGAGAGTTCCTCCCCGAAATTCTGAACCACAGCAACAGCGTCCTGCTCGTTGTAGCGATCGAAATAACCTAGGTCGTACCAGGAGTTGTAATGCAGAAACGTTCGATAGGGATGCGCGCGTTCGAGTTCCACATAGTTCAGGAAGTCGCGGCGTAACTGCGTCGGATGCGTCACGCCGACGACAGACGAATAAGTCACGGCCAGGCCAGCTTGCAGTGGGAGTTCACGCGAGAGCCAGCACGTTGCGCGGTTGCCGCGCACGCGGCACTCAGACAGCGGATGTTCGAAGCCCAGGAACCAGGTTCCGGCAGTGACCGGCGATCCTTTCACGTGGCCCGAGACTGACGCTCCGGGCACGACCGCGTCAACAAGACCGATCTGCGCAAGGGCGAGGGGCTCGTGCAGGGCTCGAATAGAGACTTCCTGGCGGACGTAGTTGGCGCCTTCGCGGAGGATGGCCTTCCAGATGACTTGGACTTTTGCGGAGGGATCCTCGAGCACGATGCGCAGTTCGCGCCCAGGCAAGCGGTCGGCAGCCTTCGATGAGTTCGGCGACCGAGGAATGTCGCGCAGCACAGGCGCAGCGACAATCTTGAAATCGGAGGAGCGCAGGACCGGGCCCTCTTTGGGCACCAACTCAAACACACTGTCGTCGAGGGCCAAACTTGCCTTGGTGAAATGGTTGGTCAGGCTCTGCCAGCGCAGCAACCCGCCACGGATCGACCAGGTCGCCGAGATGGAAGCGTTGGAGAGAGAAATGCTGTCGGCGTCAGGGCCAGCAAGTGCAGGCAAGGCTTGAGTCGGCCCAACAGAAGACAGAGCGATCAGCAACAGGGCACAACAGAAATGACAATAATAAGGACGTGACATTTGCGAAATTCCTTGAACTACAGGCGATTGGCAGCCCAATAGACTACGGGAGGCATTCGCGTGAAACAAGAAGAAAGCAGTCGCAACCCAGCCAGAAGCGCGTAAACAGCGCAGCGCGACCGGGCTGAAAAGGCGGCGAAAACCTTGAATACCAACCACTTTGACCGGGCCGCGATTTGACTTGACAATCATCATAAACGAAAGTAATAGTCTTAACTCGTAATAATATGAAAGCTCTTGCTGGGAGGCTGCTATGCGTGTCTGCCGTCGCGGTTGTGGTTCCGTCGCTGGGCTCATCTCCTTATTAGGAGTTACGTTGCTGCTGGCAACAGCGGCGCTGGGGCAGGGAGCCTATCAAGCGCAGGTTCGCGGCGTGGTAGCGGACGCAAGTGGCGCCATGGTGGTGAATGCGACCGTTACCATCACCAACGATGCCACTGGTATTGCGGACATCGCGCACAGCGACGAGCACGGACAGTTTTTCTTTACCGGTTTGCGCCCCGCCGTCTACACGGTGAAGGCGCAAGCTTCCGGCTTTCGCATCTCAGAAAAGAAGAATGTAGTTCTGCAGGTCGACCAGCAGACCAGCGTGGATTTCGTGCTGCATCCGCTGAGCGTGAGCGAGAGTATCGAAGTCACGCAGATGGCGCCGATGATGGACACCGAGAGTGCGACTCTGGGCACGGACATCAGCAGCGAGTATGTGCACGAACTCCCTCTAGCCAACCGCAGCTTCTTTGGCCTGACGTTCCTGGCCGCGGGCGTGACCGAGGTGGCAGGGTCAGGCACCGGTGATAACTATCCGTCGGGAACAAACTTCACTTCCAACGGGCAGCGCAACGCGACCGCCGAGGTACGGCTGGACGGCGCCCTGATCAGCGCGCCGGAACAAGGTGAGGGGGGGAACTCCAACGTCTACTACGAGCCCCTGGTCGAGGGCATGCAGGAAATGAAGGTGCAGAACAACAGCTTCTCGGCCGAGTTCGGCAACAACGGCGGCACAGTAGTAAACATGGTGATGAAGAGCGGAAGCGATGCCTTCCACGGCAGTGGCTGGTATTTCCTGCAGCGCGCGCAATTGGACGCTCGCGATTTCTTTAATCCCGAGTTCACGTTCGGTAGTACCGTGCCCAACCCTAAACCAGACAGCAAGCGCGACCAGGGGGGCTTCTCGTTAGGTGGACCGATCATCAAGAACCGTACATTCTTTTTCGTGGATTTCGAGAAGGTTCGAAGTTCCAGCGCGTCCAGCGGAGTTGTGACCGTACCGACCCTGGCGGAGCGGCAAGGCGATTTCTCGGCAGACATGATTCCCGGTACTAACCTGCCTCTGATCATCTACGACCCGACTGCGCAAGGGTGTGGGAATCCATGCGTAAACCGGTCGCAGGTGCAGTACAACGGCCAAGCGAATGTGATCCCGCCCAGCGAACTGGATCCCATTGGACTGGCCGTCCTCAACCTCTATCCGAAGCCCAGCAACGGGAACGAATTCAATAACTACAACTACACGACATTGGCGAACGGCCCAGACTACCAGTTCGACATCAAGATAGACCACCAGATCAACGACAGGAACCGCATCAGCGGCCGCTACAGCCGAGGCTGGAACAACTATACGACTCCGCTGACCCTGGGCGACGGCTTCGATAACGACGGAATCAAGAGCGGTGTGACGGTGGCGCAAAACGCTTCGTTGGAATATACCTGGACCATCAACCCGCGGATGGTCTGGACTAGCCATGTGGGAGTCGACCGGGTGCACGAACTGTCTGTCCCGAGTATCCCGACGATCTCCAGTTTCAACGCCTCGCTGCCAGCGGGCGTTCAGGGGTTGCCTTCGGTGTTCCAAACGGCCAATGGGATCGACAAGATGCCGACGTTTCTGATGCAGGGAAACTTGCCTTGGACAAATCTCTACGATCAGTGCTGCATCAACACTACCTTTGCCCACACCCTGGTCAGTTACTCCACGCAGTTGGTGATTTCCAAAGGGGCGCATCTGATTAAAGTCGGCGGCGAGCAGAGAATTTTCTACAACAATTTCTGGCAGCCGAATTACCCGACCGGCTTCATGACCTTTACGGATGACACGACATCGCCGACTCCGAACAGCAACACAGATGCTTCGGGGAACCCGACCGGCAATCCCTTCGCGAGCCTGGCTTTTGGTTACGGCGATAATATCAACGCCTCCAGTCAACTGGTGGTGACGCCTTCGGTCGCGAACAAGTCGCTGGAGACGGGGTTCTATGTCCAGGACGACTGGAAGGTAACCTCGAAACTCACGATCAATCTGGGCTTGCGTTACCAGTGGAGTTCGCCTTACACGTCGCGCGGCAACCAGATCGAGTTCAGCAATTTCGCCGCCGACAGCGGCGTCAATATTCCACTGAATTCTGTCCCGGCGACGGCGCCGCCGGGTACGTTCAGCACCCAGGCGACTATGCAGTCGTTCGGACTGAACTCCCCGTCGTCGATGGAGGTGCTCGGAACAACGCAATTCCCGACGTCGAGCATGAGGACGGTACCGACCTACTGGAAAGACCTTGGGCCAAGGCTGGGTTTCTCGTACCAGCTCGGTTCGCAGACAGTGGTGCGTGGCGGGGCGGGCATCTATTTCGGAATGAGCCCGGCCACAAACTTCCAGTATCCCGGCTCGGCGTTCCGCAAGACGGCGAACGTGTTTTTTACGAACGACAATTTCGCCACCCAATCCGCGACNNGCGAACTGGGGTTATCAGAACCCGAACGATCTAGGCACCACGGCGGCGCGAGACGCCAACATCTACCAGTGGAATCTGGGAATCCAGCGGATGCTCCCCAGCCAGATCGTGCTCGGCGTGGACTACTCCGCCAACCGAAGCACGCATCTGCCCTGGGCCGGCACAAACAATCGCTCTTTCATCCCTTCGACTTTGCTGGCCCAGATCACCGCGGCGGTAACTCCGACGGATTCGAGTTGCTCGGGGGATAGTTGCGTGAGCAACTTTCTTCAGACGCAAGTGGGCAACCCGTTCTATTCCATGTTCAATACCCCTTGCACGTCGAGCGCTTCCCATCCCTGCTTCAACGAACCTAATTCGAACTACGGCAATACGACGCTGCCCTTGGGGACTCTGTTGAACCAGTACCCACAATTCAACGGCGACTTTGAGGCGCTGATGAGCGAGGAAGCGAGTTCGTGGTACAACGCTCTGCAGGTTCGCTTCCAGAAGCGCACGACGCACCACATCAGTTTTGAGGGTAGCTACACGATATCGAAGGAAACCGACAATTCGTCGGCGGGCAGGAACAACTGGGTAGGTGCGCTCGGGGCCGGCATTCCGCAACAACTGGATCGCCTGTCATTGGAACACAGCATTGGGGGCAACGATACGCCACAGCGGCTAGCGCTCGCGGCGGTCGTGGATCTGCCCATTGGGCGCGAGAAATGGATTGGCGGCAATATGAACCGAGCGGTCGATGCGGTTGTGGGAGGCTGGTCGCTGGCGACGATCATCACCGAGCAATCGGGACAACCGATGGCCCTCGGCATGTCCAACGCCCGTCTGGCGAACGGCACCCAGCGCCCCCAAGTTGTGTGCTCCCAACTTAAGACCGGGACCAGCGTGCACTCCGCCGCCTTGAGTTGGCAGAATGCGAATCCTGCCACCTATCTCAACGCCAACTGCTTTGGCGACCCCGGCGACCAGGTTCCTGGGAATGCTCCACGGTACTTTTCCGGGCTGCGCGTCGACGGCATCCACAACATGGATCTGAATCTTTACAAGTCGTTTGTGCCCAAAGAAAACATGCGGATCGAGGTGCGGGCGGAGATGTTCAACTTCACCAACCATCCGCGCTTTGGACAGCCGAATTCGGCCGTGGGAGATCCGCTTTTCGGGACAGTTACGAGCGACGCGCCAGGGGAAAGTCCGCGATCCTTCCAGTTTGGATTGAGATTCGAGTTCTAAAGAGCCTGCTCACACCATAGACGGTACGGACCTTGCCGCCAAGCGAGCAGAAGTAAGTGTGACTTGGTCGCGGTCAGAGTAAATCGCGTTGGTGAATACGGATTCAGGGGCGGGTATGACACGAAAAGTTCTATACGCATTTCTCTCCTTATTCTTGTTCGCGCTGGGGCTGGTCGCGGCGCCTGATTCCGAAAAACAGAACTGGACGAACTACGTCCGCATCGGCGCTTATGGTCTGAAGGGCGGCGACGCGCAGCAGATTGCGCGCAAGGCGCAAGAGAGCAACGTGTTCGGGATTGAGGTCGACAATGACATTCCCGGGCGCTACGAGAGTTTTCTCAATCCAGAAGAGAAACTGAAGGCGATCCGCGAGGTGGCCGAAGCGGCGCACAAGGCGGGCAATTACGCTTTCGTCTACATTGCCGGGACCGAGTGCATCACTGCGCATGGGGATCAGGTGGCGCACACGTTGGCCAAGGATCATCCCGACTGGCTGCAGCGCAAGATCACCGGCGAGCCCGCGATCTTCGGAGGGGGCAGCGCGTTCTGGATCCGGCCAGGAGATGAGGATGTTTGGGTCAGTCCCTACGCTCCCGAGTGGCGGAAGACCTACATGGAGCGCGTGCGGCAAATTGCGGCGACGGGAATTGACGGAATTTATATCGACATTCCTTACTGGATGACTCACTTCGACGGCTGGGAAGACACGTGGGCCAGCTTCGATGACTATACGGTCGCGGCATTCAAGCAGCAGAGCGGACTCGATGCGAAGCACGATCTGAAGCTGGGAGATTTTTCCGATCCGGCGTTCCGCAAGTGGGTTACGTTCAGGATTCAAACCTTCACCGATTTTCTGAGCGAGATTGACCGCACCGCGAAGAGCGTCAATCCGAAGATCAAGACGATTCCTGAAATCTATCCCGGGATTGAAGGAGAATCCGTACGAGTGGGGGCTGACGTTTACAGTCTCTATGCGGTGGTCGACGCGATTGCTCACGAATATGAATTTGGCGAAGGCGACCACATGGCTTCGTCACGGAAGCCGCTGGACTGGTTTCGCTATCAGGTGGGGATGCACTCGTTCCGTGCGTTCGCGCAGGGGAAGGCGACTTGGATTCTGAATTACTCGTGGGACGGCGATAAGAAGGTGGATAAGCGCGAAGCCATGATGAACCTGGCAATGTCGCAGGTCATGGCAGGGGCAAATTTCTGGGATGCGCCGGGGCATTCGATGGCTGGGTCGAATGATCTGGCGACGCGGAAGACGATCTTTTCGTGGATTCAGACGCATGAGAAGACGTTCTATTTGCCGCGCTCTCCGGTGGATCCGATTGGCGTTTACTTTTCGCCGGAGACGCGGAATTTTTATGCGGAGGATTTCATCGCGTCGTATCGCGGGATTTTGATTCTGTTGATGCAGAAGCATCTTGAGTTTCAGATTGTGACTCCGCGGACGCGGGCGGAGTTTCACGGGAAGACGCTGGTGTTGCCGGATGTGCGGGTGCTGGGAGACAGCGAGAAGAGTTGGATGCAGGGATTTGCGGCGCAGGGGAATCGTCTGGTGATCACAGGGACGGACGCTACTGGGATTGGTAGTTCGCAGAATGTGGTGCGGTTCGCATCCTGCCCCGGGCGGGCCTACAACGCGGCGCTGGAGAAGGACTTCGAAGGCGCCTCACCGGATTCGCAGCAGGCGTTTCTCGACAGCCTGCACGGTGGAAATGCGGTGCACATCAGAGCGGGGGCGCAGGTGGCGACATCGATCGCGCGCACCTCCGATGGGCACATCAACGTTTTCTTCGCGAACTTTACCGGGCTGCGCGGAGGGTCGAATCCGGTGCAGACAACGCAAACGGGCGTTGAAGTCAGCTTGACAGCAAGAGGCGGTAAAGGCTTCGTCCTTCCCTTTCTCGGCGAGGTACAAGCGGTCAACGGGGTTCGTCACGGGGACAGCATGACATTTACATTGCCTCCAATTACTAAGGGCGCGGTGTTCTGGTATGAACCCTGAGGCAATTTCTTGGCGTTAGGGCGGCGGGCCGGGACGCCCGCCCGACAGCCGGCAGGATGCCGGCGCTACTTTCTAGTCTCACCTGAGCCGAGTTCCCAATTTTTCGATCTGGCGACGGCTTCGTTCCAACGGTTCCGCAGTAGGCGCGCCGTTGACGCTGGCATCTGCGGATCAAAGCGGCGAACGTTGGTTGAAGCGGAGGCATCGAGATCCGTCTTCCAAAAACCGACAGCCAGGCCAGCAAGGTATGCGGCGCCTAGCGCCGTGGTCTCCGTAACTGCCGGGCGAACCACGTGCACTCCAAGAATGTCGGACTGAAACTGCATGAGGCTGTCGTTGGCCGCGGCGCCCCCATCGACGCGCAATTCCTGCACGGAGTCGCCGGAATCGAGGCGCATGGCATCGAGCAAGTCGGCGACTTGGTAGGCGATGCTCTCGAGCGCTGCGCGGGCGAGGTGACCAGCGGTGGTGCCGCGCGTGAGTCCGAACATGGAGCCCCGCGCGTAGGAATCCCAGTGCGGGGCGCCCAATCCAACGAAGGCGGGAACGAAATAGACGCCGCCGTTGTCAGGCACGGAGTTGGCCAGAGCTTCGACTTCTTCTGATTTGCGAATCAGGCCGAGGCCATCGCGGAGCCATTGAACAACTGCGCCGCCGACAAAGACGCTTCCCTCGAGAGCATAGTCGGTACCATCACCAATCTTCCAGGCAACGGTCGTCACCAGCCGATTGGAGGATGGCACCGCACGGCGGCCCGTGTTCTGCAGCATGAAGCAACCGGTGCCGTAGGTGTTCTTGGTCAGGCCCGGGCGGATGCAGCGCTGCCCGAAGAGGGCCGCCTGCTGATCGCCGGCGATGCCGCCGAGCGGAATCTTCTGCAATCCGTTTACCGTGCTGACTTCGCCGTACACTTCGCTGGAAGAACGCACGGCCGGCATTATCACAATCGGGATTCGGAACAGATCAAGGAGTTCGTGATCCCAGGCGCCGGTGTGGATGTTGAAGAGCATGGTGCGCGAGGCGTTGCTGGCGTCGGTGGCGTGGACGCGGCCGGCGGTCAGCTTCCAGAGCAGCCAGGTATCGACGGTGCCGAAGGCAAGCTTGCCCGCTTCGGCGTCGGCGCGTGTGCCTGGAACGTTATCCAAGATCCAGGAAATCTTACTGGCCGAGAAATAGGAATCAATGAGCAATCCGGTGCGCTGCTGGATGAGCGGTCCGTGGCCTTCGCTGCGCAGGCGCTCGCAGAAATCGGCAGTGCGGTGGTCCTGCCAGACGATGGCGTTGTAGACAGGCTCTCCAGTCTCGCGATTCCATACGATCGTGGTCTCGCGCTGGTTAGCGATGCCGATCGCGGCCACGTCGCCGGGCTGCGCCTTGACTTGAGCGAGGGATGCCAACGCTACCGCAATCTGGGAGGAGGCGATCTGCTCGGGATTGTGCTCGACCCATCCGGGTTGAGGAAAGCTTTGATCGAATTCCCGTTGAGCGACGGCGCGAACAACGCCGTCCTCGTCAAACAAGAGAGCTCGCGAGCTGGTTGTACCCTGATCCAACGCTAAGACATATTTCACAGTTCCTCCTCGAACATCGGGCGGCGCGCTAAGAGTTGGCTAGGAGGGGCGCAGGAAGCGCCGGATCCCAAAGTCATAGAGGGCCGCTCCCATCAGGCCGCCAAGCAGCGGAGCAACGACGGGAATCCACCAGATGCGCGTGCCGTCAGTGAGACCGTTGTTGCGGAAACCGGCGAAGACGGTGAACAGCCGAGGTCCGAAATCTCGCGCCGGATTGATGGCGTAGCCGTGCATGCCACCGAAACTCATGCCGATCGCAACCACCACCAATCCGATCATCGCAGGAGCGAGATTCGCTCCCGGAGGCGCATTGAATTCGTCGGTGATGGCGAAGATCAGGAGCACGAGTAACCCTGTGCCGATGAATAGGTCGAGAAAGCCTGCCTGCGGTAGCGCCGGAAATGCAGGGAAGGTTGTGAACACTCCGGCGGTTGTTTCCAGATTCGGATCGACCAGGCGGATAGCGGGGTGGTAGTTCCAGTACTCGAGGGCCGCGGCTGCGAACGCTCCCGCCGTCTGCGAAAGCGAGTACGGCAACACCTTGATCCATGGGAAACCACGAAACACCGCGAGAGCCAGCGTCACGGCGGGATTCAGGTGAGCTCCCGATACTTTTCCGGCAACGTAAATCCCCATCGTCACCGCGAGACCCCAGCCGAGAGTGATATTGGTAAAGCCTCCGTGGATGGTCTCGCCCGGGTTCCTCGAAGGAAACAAGACCACCATAGCGACCACGCCAAGGCCGAAGAGCATCAGCACAAGCGTGCCGAGGAACTCGGCAATCAACTCCGCCAGCAGCGACGGTTTCGGGCTCATCCGCATCTCCAGTGCTCGTGGACCTTACTTTTGAACCGCCGAGTAGTCTACCAAGCGGTTGGCATTCGTGCCCGGCACGTTGCGGCAAAGAGACCGATTCGGCTCTCCACCGTTCCGCAATTAGAGCCTAGGGTCATTTCCCCTTGACATTTCGCTACATGTCCATAAGATTGAAACATATTTATTCATTTCTATGAATACTTATTCATTATGAATAAAACCCTCCGCCAGCGCGCAGTTTTAGAGGTGCTGAAGCACGGCTCCGTCGCCAGCCAGGAAGACATGCAGCGGGCCCTGCGGAAGCGCGGGTTCAAAGTTGGGCAGG
The DNA here is from genome assembly GCA_003166855.1 of Acidobacteriaceae bacterium. Classification (GTDB taxonomy): domain Bacteria; phylum Acidobacteriota; class Terriglobia; order Terriglobales; family Acidobacteriaceae; genus Sulfotelmatobacter. Next base: position 11,984 of record PMUM01000362.1, read on the forward strand.
CGACGCTGTCGAGAGACATTCGAGACCTGAACCTGAGTAAGACGTCGCACGGCTACTCCCTGCCCCATGGAGAAAATGGGGCCGGAATTGCGCTGCCGCCCGTTTCGCGGCTGGTTCGCGAGTTCGTGCTCGACATTCGCTCGGCGCAGAATCAATTGGTGATCAAGACCATCGTAGGAAGCGCCCAGCCCGTAGCTGGGGCACTCGACGAAGCCGATTGGACCGAGGTCGTGGGAACCATTGCCGGGGACGACACCATCCTAATTGTCTGTCCGGACAAAGAGGATGCGCGGAAGCTCGCCGGCCGCATAGAGGAAATGCTCGGTTGAACGCGAAACTCAAATCGGCGGTGCTGGGCGCGACCGGTTACTCCGGCCTGGAACTGACGCAGATTCTTCTGCGTCATCCTCGACTGG
>PMUM01000254.1 GCA_003166855.1 Acidobacteriaceae bacterium
AGAAAAGACAATGCGGAAGTGGCTCCGGGATCGGTACTTTTGATTTTACAGGGGATTTGAAATCGGTGAGGCAAGGATTGGGCGCTGATACTAGATCAGTGCCGGGGAATGAGATCGGCATCGCAACTACAACGCAAGGTCAGGTTTGAATTTGCGCGAGGGGGGCGATGCATCCACAGAATCGCCCCAGCCGCGAAGCGGCGGCATGTGAGAGCCCGGCACGGAAGTGCCGGGAAAGCGTCCCCCAAAAGGAATCGAGTCCCGCCAGGGACGGCACGTTCACCCGAAGACGAATTCGGGATCGTACTTCACCCCAGACTTTCGCAGAAGCGAGACGTATTCATCCTCGAAGGAATGCTTCGCATGATGTTCGGGCTGGTGTTCTATGTAGGATTTCACCGCCTCAACGTTGGACGCGCTCACGCTGAACGCGCCGTAGCCCTCCTGCCACGCGAAATCGAAACCGTGCTCGCCGAGCCAGCGCGAAGAGTTGGCCTTGAGCACCTGTACGGCTTTCGCCAGAGGAATGGCGGCAGGAAGCGCTATCAGGAGATGAGCATGATTGGCAGTTCCTCCCGCACAGATCACAGGAACGTCGTGGCCTTTGCCAATTCCGACGAAATACATGCGAAGCTTTTCGCGGAGTTCCTCCGGGATCAGGTCGCGACGCCGTTTGGTGCTGAACACACAATGAATCAGGATGTTGGGATAGGTGTGGGCCATGCCGTGCCGTCCCTGCGGGACTTAGTTGCGTCACTCTGTACGCTTTCCCGGCACTGCCGTGCCGGGCTTTCCCATGCCGCCGCTTCGCGGCTGGAGCGTATTCCTTCCGCCTTGTCCCGGAGGGACATCCGACAGTAGCCCGGCGTTTCCAACGCCGGGTACAGCCCAGAAGGACAGACCGCGTCCCGCAGGGGACGCCTGAAACTAACCACAGGTATTTCAATCGTGCCTAACGGCACGAGGATCGAAACGCGCGGCGACCACCCGCCAGTAGAACTGGCGGGCTATTTTCAAGTCGTCCCTCCGGGACGGGGGTCTTGCGCTACGCCCGCGCCACTTCGTCCAGCACTTCCCCTGCCGGACTGAGCAGGAGGATCCGCAGCGGCATCTCTCCAAACGCATGGGTCGAACAACTCAGGCACGGATCGTAGCAGCGGATCACCGCCTCCACGCGGTTGAGCATCCCCGGCGTCAGCCGGTTGCCATGCACGTAATGCTTGGCCACCTGCAGCACGCTGCGGTTCATCGCCAGATTGTTTTGTCCGGTGGCAATGATCAGGTTCACCCATCGGATCAGCCCCTGCTCGTCGATCTTGTAATGATGAAATAACGTCCCGCGCGGAGCTTCCGCCGCGCCCACGCCTTCGAGCGCGTTGGGTCGGGCCACGGCACGTACATGCTTCGAGAGAATCTCCGGATCGTTCAGCAATTGCTCCAGACGCTCAATGCAATACAGAATCTCAATCAGCCGTGCATGGTGATAGTGGAACGAACTCAGCACCGCGGTGCGCTGCAGTTCGTGAAACTCCGCCAGTTCCTGGTCGGCGCGCGGCGTCCCGCAGCGGTCTGCCACGTTTAAGCGCGCCAGCGGTCCCACGCGGTAGATGCCGTCGGGAAATCCCTTGGGCTTGTAGTACGCAGACTTGAGATAGCTCCAGGGCTCGACTTTTTCCCCGATGTAGCTCTCGTACTGGGCCGGATCCAGTTGTTGGGCGACGATATGTCCCGACGCGTCCACCACGCGCAGGTTGCCGTCATAGAAGGTGAGTCCGTTATCCTTCTTGACGATCCCCATGAACAGCGTGGGAAAGTTTCCAAACACCGAGATCTCTTCCCGAAAGCGCTCGGTCGTGCTCTTGAACCATTCCAGGGTACGCTCGGCGATGGCGAGAGCATCCGGCAGCGCGAACAGGATGGCGTCGCGGTTCGCTTCGGTCAGCGGCTCGCTCACCCCGCCAGGGACGACCCACGCCGGATGAATGCGCTTGCCTCCGAGACGCTCAATGATCTTCTGGCCGAACTGACGCAGACGAATGCCATCCAGCGCCAACTCGGGATTCTTCTCCGCTACGCCAAAGATGTTGGTGGTCGCCGGATCGGCGTCCATGCCAAAAAGCAAGTCCGGAGATGACAGATGAAAGAGGCTGAGCGCATGCGACTGCGTTACCTGGGCCAGCCCGAAAATGCGGCGCAGCTTGTCAGCCGTGGGCGGAATCCGGACCGCCAGCAACTGGTCGCATGCCTTGGCGGACGCGATCAGATGGCTCACTGGGCAGATGCCGCAGATGCGCGCCATCAGCGACGGCATCTCGTAAAACGGACGCCCTTCACACAGTTTCTCGAAGCCGCGGAACTGGGTAACGTGAAAGCGGGCTTCTTCGACCCGGCCGTCTTCGTTCAGGTGGAGCGTGATCTTGGAATGGCCTTCGATGCGCGTAACCGGATCGATGACGATGGTGCTACTGCCCTGCTTCACGAAATCTCCCTTTTAGCTGCGAGCTTTGAGCTTCGAGCCTCGATTATTGAGCTTTCAGTCTCGCAGCTCGAAGCTTGCAGCTCATTTACGCCCCAAAACGAGTCTTCATGCTGACGTCTGGCGTTCTTCCTTCCAGCAGTTCCGACACGACGTAATAAATCGTGTCAGCCGAGGGCGGACAGCCCGGAACAAACACATCCACGGTGACGAATTCGTGCACTGGACGCGAGTTCCCCAACAGCGCAGGCACCACCTGGTCGGGAATGCCGGGATCGAACGTCACATTCTCGCGATACGCCCGATCACAAACCGCCTTCACCCCGAACGGATTGCGCATCCCCGGCACATTCGCCGTGACCGCACAATCGCCCAGCGAGACTAATATCTTGGTCCGCTCGCGCACGATCTTGATCTTGTGCAGATCGTCCTCGCTGCTCACCGCGCCCTCGACCAGGGTTACATCGACGTCCGCGGGGAATTCCTTGGCATCAACCAGCGGGCTGTAGACCAGATCGGCCAACCCGGCCACAGTCAGCAACCGCTCGTCCATATCGAGAAAAGACATATGGCAGCCGGAGCAGCCATCCAGCCACACGGTAGCAAGCTTCTTCTTACTCATAGGACCTATCATCACCACTAAGGACACGAAGGGGCACGAAGGAAGAATCCGCACATGAAGTCCTTCGTGGAACTTCGTGTCCTTCGTGGTTCAGGGTTTTTCTGTCCAGATTCATTCGTTTTCTTCCCGCATCATGGTCAGGTAGGGCAGGAACTGGCGCCGCTTCAGCATCTCGGCGACCGAGCGTCCCTTCTCAAACAGCGCTCCCGTCGGACACACATGCACGCACTTGCCGCAACTGGTGCAGGTTTCCGACGATCCCCACGGTTCGTTCAAATCGGTGATGACCTTCGCGTCGATGCCTCGTCCCATGATGTCCCAGGTATGCGCGCCCTCAATCTCATCGCATACGCGCACGCAGCGCGTGCACAGAATGCAACGATTGTGGTCGATGACGAAACGGTCGTGCGACGCGTCGACCTCTTCCTTGGGATAGCGATAGGGGAAATGCACGTGCGTAATGCCCAGCCGCTGGGCCAGCATCTGCATCTCGCAATGGCCGTTGGAGACGCATACCGAACACACATGGTTGCGTTCGGTAAACAGCAATTCCAGAATCATCCGGCGGTAGCCCTGCAGGCGCTCGGAGTTGGTGGTGACCTCCATACCTTCCTCGACTGCGGTGACGCAGGCGGGAAGAAGCTTGTTCTGTCCCTTGATCTCGACCAGGCACATGCGGCAGGCGCCAACGTCGGACAGACCGTCCATCTCGCACAATCGCGGAATGAAGATGCCGTTCTGCCGGGCGACGTCGAGAATGGTTTCTTCCTGGCGTCCGCTCAGATCGCGGCCATCGATTTTCAGCGTTTTGACGGTTGCGGCCGGTCTCATGCGGATTCTCTTTCTGCCGCAGGCTGCGCGCCGCAGACTCCGGCCGGGCACTGGTGATCTTCAATGTGGGCCCGGTACTCCTCGGCAAACGAGCGCAGCGTGCTGACCACCGGATTCGGCGCCGACTGCCCCAATCCGCACAGGCTGGTGTGCTTGAGCAGATCGCAGAGTTGCTCCAGCATCTTCATGTCTTCAGGCGTCGCGTTCATGTTGGCGATCGCCGATAGAATGCGGTGCATCTGATAGGTGCCGACGCGGCATGGAATGCACTTGCCGCAGGACTCGGTCATGCAGAAGTCCATGAAGTACTTCGCCACGTCGACCATGCAGGAACTTTCGTCCATCACGATCATGCCGCCCGAGCCCATAATCGACCCGGCCCGGGCCAGCGATTCGTAATCCACCGGCATGTCGAGACAATCCGAAGGCAGGCAACCGCCCGAGGGCACGCCGGTCTGCACCGCTTTGAACTTGCGCCCTTCGGGAATCCCACCGCCAATCTCGAAGACCATCTCGCGCAAGGAAATCCCCATCGGAACTTCAACCAGGCCGGTATTTTCAACTCGCCCCGCTAACGCGAAGACTTTCGTGCCCTTGCTCTTCTCCGTGCCAATGCCGGCGTACCACTCGCCGCCATTGCGGATGATGGGTGCGATATTCGCGAACGTCTCTACGTTGTTGATGAGCGTAGGTTGCCCAAACAACCCTTCCATGGCGGGATAAGGAGGTCGCGGTCGCGGCGTACCACGCTTACCTTCCACCGAAGCGATCAATGCGGTCTCTTCGCCGCAGACAAACGCTCCGGCGCCTAATCGCAGATCCATGCGAAAACTGAAGCGCGTGCCGCAGATATTCGATCCCAGCAGCCCCACACGCTCCGCTTGACGAATGGCGTTGCGCAGTCGCTTGATGGCCAGCGGATACTCCGCCCGCACGTAGATGTAGCCTTCAGACGCGCCCACGGCGTAAGCCGCGATCAGCATCCCTTCCAGCACGCGGTGCGGATCACTTTCCAGCACACTGCGATCCATGAACGCTCCCGGATCGCCTTCGTCGGCATTGCAGACGACATACTTCTGCGTGCCCACGGATTTTGAAACGGTGCTCCACTTCAGGCCCGTCGGATATCCCGCGCCACCGCGGCCGCGCAGGCCGCTCTTGGTCACTTCGTCGATCACTTCCCGCGACGTCATTTCGGTCAGCGCCTTGATCAGCGCCGTATAGCCGTTCGCAGCCACGTAATCTTCGACGCGGTCCGGATCGATGATGCCGGAATTCTCCAGCACAATCTTTTTCTGCCGCTGAAAGAATGGAACGTCGGTCGGGCAAAGCAGGCGGGATACGGGCTCGCCATCCAGACCGTCAAGGATCGCGGCGCCGTCCCCAGCCTCGACTTTCTTGTAGAGAATACCGTTGCTGGTCGAGACCAGCGGGCCCTCCGAGCACAGCCCCATACAGCCGACGCCCTTCACCTGGCAGTGGTCCTTGGTGCCGCGGCGCGTCACTTCCTGGTCGAGCGCATCCTTCACGCCCTGGCTCTGGCAGGAAAGACATCCGGCGGCGACGCACACATTCACGCGTTGGGTGAACTGGTTCTGTGCCTCGCGTTCGGTTTCGGCGATTTGGTCGAGTTCTTCGGGCGTCATGCGTGTGTCCATTTCTTCAGATGCTCGCGGACGGCCGCAGTCCCGACCTTGCCGGCAACTTCCTGGTCATAGACGACGGCCGGAGCGAGGCCGCACGATCCCAGGCAGCGCGCGGTGAGCAGCGAAACTTTCTTGTCGGCCGTGGTTTCCCCGGGAGTAATTCCCAGTTCGTTCTGCACCGTATCGAGCAACTGCTGCGATCCTTTGATATAGCACGCCGTTCCCATGCAGATGACGCAGGTATGCTCGCCGGCGGGTTTGAGCGTGAAGAAATGGTAGAAGGTGGCAACGCCGTACGCCCGGCTGAGGGGCACGCGCAATGACATGGCGACATAGCGCAGCGCCTGCTCGTCCAGGTATCCGAACGCCTCTTGCACGGTATGCAGCGTTTCAATCAACCCGCGCTGCTGCTGGCCCTGACGCCGTATGGTGGCGTCGACCAGTTTCCAGCGCTTGTCCTGATTGGGCGGAGTAGGCTTGGCAACGTATGAAGGCATATCGATTCTCAATCGCAGCGGAATTCAACATCTATGACCGCAGCCGCGACCGTGAAATAAAAAACAATTCTAGTCCCGGCGCATGCGGTGCGAACGACTCGACTCGGAATAATTTCGCGTTGCAGTTTCATTTCGGTTCTAATCCCACCGTAAAATTGCACACTTCAACATCTCTGCCTTTCAGGGCCAGGCAGCAGTCGAATCCTGACTTGAGCAAAGACCCTGCGTTGATGCATTACGACCGCAGCGTCAGCACCGGGCAATGAGCCTGCGCGATCACGTCGTGCGCGGTCGACCATGGCAAGTGCGAGGTCCCGCCTTGTCCGGAGGCGCGAGCGCCCAGCACGATCATGTCAGCTTCGCGATCGGACGCGACCTTCAAAATACAGGGCGCCGCGTCGCCAAACTCCAGCACGGTTTCCGCCGGGTATTGCAGGGCGTTATGGTTTGGTATCAGTGATTTCAACCGGAAAATGCTATCTTCCATCCGATCGGGACGCGAGCCCAGTCCCGTATAATCCTCAATCACATGCAGCAGCGTGAGCCGTGCGCGGAATTCCTCCGCCAGCGCGACGGCCTCCTGCGCGACATACAACGAATATTGGGCAAAGTCGGTGGCAAACACGATCTGCTGCAACTCCAACTCTACGGGGGCCAGATCGCGTCCGTGAGCCGGCAATGCGGGCAGTTTCGCCCGTCCCGAAACTTTCGGGCCCACCGTCAGCACCGGGCAAGATGCGTGGCGCAGAATGTCCTCCGCCACCGAACCCAGCAACAACTTGCCGAGCCCCGAGCGGCCATGGGTTCCGACCACGATCAGATCAATCTGGTTCTCGTCGATGATTCCAGCCAGGTTCTTCCACACCTGGCCGTGTCGGACGTAGTTGTGGTGTTCGATTCCTTCCACACGCGCGCAGATCTGGTCGAGTTTGACTCTGGCCTCGGTGTGCGCGTCTTCGTAGATGGTGCTCATGCTGACGTAATCCACGCCGCCGGTCATCATCAGCAGGCTGGCGTCAGAGAGCACATGAGCGGCGTGCAGCGTGGCTCCGAAACGCCGGCAGATCGCCGCGGCGTAGGGGAAGGCGGCTTCCGAAGTCGCTGAAAAATCAGTGGCGAACAATACGTTCTTGACCGCGATGGCGCTCGGCGATCGCTGTTCGAGGACTGTGCCGTGTACTTTTTCGATTGGGGTCATGGAACACCTCCCACAGCTATTTCCAAGATCAACCCTGATCGGGTTCTTCGGTATGCCCCCTGTCACCCCTTTTTGTGATTTGGATCACGCGGGGTGCCCCACCCTTGTCGCGATGTCCGCGACAGGGTGGGGCATCCATTTCAGTTTTCAATCACTTACAGACAACTTCAATAACTTGGAGATAATTACAACGACTTAGCGACGGAGGGCATACGGGAGCGAGTGATCAGTCCTGCAAAAAGAGGGTCACTCGCCACGCAGGATGCCATTTCCGGAGCCTTAGATGGGTCTAATTTCGAGGATCGGAGAACGGGACAGGGAAATTTTCCTCAAGCGCAGGATCGAGACGCGTCCTGCGGCATCGCAGACCGGCTCTACGACATTTCAACCACTTACACCGATCGTCAATAACTTGCAGATAATCTCAACAACTTACGAGCATTTACTGCGCGAAGCCATCGGCCTGCGTGACCGCGCCAATCGCGACCGTGTGATCGATATAGATTCTTCCCGCGTCGAGCGCCTTGCGGTCCAGTTCCAGCAGTGCCGGATTCTTGACTTTCTTTTCCAGCACTTGCATCGCAGTCGCCGGCGACAGGCACTCGGTTTCTTCGAGCAGAGCGCCCATCATGACGACGTTCGCCACTTTTGCCGAACCCAGCTTGTCGGCGATCTCAGACGCCGGAATGCAAACCACCTGCGCCTGCGGGATCGTGAGGTCTTCGGGCAGGCGGTCGCGGCCGTAGATGATCGCGCCGCCAGGAGCGACCTCCGCGCAGAACTTGCGCAGCGAGATCTCGTTCATCGCAATCAACACGTCGGGACGCGAGAGCACCGGTGACCCGATGCGGTCTTTCGACAGGCAGATGTGGCAGTGGGCACTTCCCGAGCGCATCTCGGGGCCGTACGACGGCAGCCAGCTGACTTCGAGGCCTTCCCGCATGCCCATTTCGGCTAAGAGTTGGCCGAGCAGGAGCACGCCTTGTCCTCCAAAGCCCGCGATCTTGATGCCCAGGTCACGGAAATGATGTTGTTTCTTGGGCACAACCGCTTCGCCTTCTGCTTTGCGTTCCCCTTCGACGAGTTCGGCGACAGTCTTGTGCGGCGGCACGTTGTTGTTCGGAATTTCGATGGCGCGGTCGCGAAACACATTCAAGGGGAAGTTCGGGATCATCTTGTCGGCAATCCACTTCCGCGCTTCTACCGGATCCTTGCCCCAGATGGTTGGGCAGGGAGACAGAATCTCGACGAAGGTGAATCCGGCGCCGGCGCGCTGTAACTCGAGAGCCTTGCGCACGGCCCGGCGCGCTTTCATGATGTTCTTGTTGTCTGACAGCGCGACGCGCTCAATGTAGACCGGAGCTTCGAGCGAAGACAGCATCTCGGCCATGTGCAGCGGGAAGCCCTCGTTCACGGGACGACGTCCCCAGGGAGAAGTCGTGCTGCGCTGGCCGACCAGCGTGGTGGGCGCCATCTGTCCGCCGGTCATGCCGTAGATCGCGTTGTTGACGAAGAAGACGCTGATTTTTTCTCCGCGATTGGCGGCGTGCACGATTTCCGCGGTGCCGATCGCCGCCAGGTCGCCGTCGCCTTGATAAGCGATCACGATCTTGTCGGGACAAGCGCGCTTGAGGCCGGTGGCAGCGGCTGGAGCGCGGCCGTGCGCGACTTGCACGTTGCCCACATCAAAGTAGTAGTAAGCGAAGACCGAGCAGCCTACGGGGCTGACCAGGATGGTGTCGTTCTGAACGCCTAAATCTTCGAGCGCTTCGGCGATGAGTTTGTGCGCCACACCATGGCCGCATCCGGGACAGTAGTGCGTCTGATGCTGCAGGTCGCTCTTCCGCTCGTACAGCGGATAGAACACTTCCGACTTCTGGTGGACGACTTCGTAGCCGTCGGTGGTCGACTTCGGTTTGTCCGGCGTTTCGATTTGGACCACGTTGCGCTCTGACATGGATGGGCTCCCGTGCCGCTATGCCGTCCCTCCGGGACTCGTTCCTTCTATCCAACGCTTCCCCAGGACTTACGTCCTGGGCTAACATATTCCGCCGCTCCGCGGCTCGACTTAGGTGCCTCACAGCTCCCGCGGATCACCTACCGACCAACTAGACCGAAGCTGGCATCTGTTCTTCCATCTTGGTCAACAATTCTTCGACCGAGGGCACGTTGCCGCCGCCGCGTCCGTAGAACTCGATCGGGCGCTGGCCATTCACGGCCAGGCGGACATCTTCCACCATCTGGCCGTTGCTCAGTTCCACGACCAGAGCTTTCCCGGCGCGCAACGTCGTTGCCGCCAGTTCCTTCGAGGGGAACGGCCACAAGGTGATGGGCCGGAACAGTCCGACTTTCATTCCCTGCTTGCGGGCTTCGTCCACCGCCGAGCGCAGCACGCGCGACACGATGCCGTAGCCGACCACGATCAGTTCGGCGTCTTCGGTGCGGTACTCTTCCCAGCGCGTTTCCGCCTGCTGCGCCCGCATGTACTTCGCTTCCATGCGGCGCTGGTGCGCTTCCAGGTCGTCGGATTCGAGGAAGATCGAGCTGATCATGTTCTTGCGGGTCTCCGCGGTTCCCTTCACTGCCCAGGGTTTCTCGGGAGCAAGGATTTCGCGGTACGAGAGGTCGAGTGGCTCCATCATCTGGCCCACGAATCCGTCGGTCAGCACGATCGCCGGATTGCGGTAACGGTCGGCCAGTTCGAAGGCGAGGATGGTGAGGTCCGCCATCTCTTGAACTGACGCTGGTGCGACGACCAAGTTGCGATAGTTGCCGTGTCCTCCGCCCTTCACCATGGCGAAGTAGTCGCTCTGCTCCGGAGCGATGTTGCCGAGACCGGGACCACCGCGCATCACATCGACGATCACGCAAGGCAGTTCCGCACCCGCTAGATACGAGATACCTTCCTGCATCAGGCTGAGCCCCGGGCCGGAGGACGCAGTCATGACCCGCACACCCGCGGAGGCTGCGCCGTACACCATGTTGATGGAAGCAGTTTCGCTCTCGGCCTGGACGAAGGTTCCGCCAACCTCGGGGAAATAGAGGGCCGCGGCTTCAGCGACTTCGCTGGCCGGCGTGATCGGGTAGCCATAATACGCGCGGCACCCGGCCAACACTGCGCCCTTAATTACCGCAACGTTTCCTTTACACAGTTGCCGCATGTTCGCCTCCTGGCAGGACTTGCGAGGCAGCGACCTTTGGGGGCGGGATGAGCCGGTAAACCACGATGGCCCCCGGCTCCGGGCAGCAATAGAAGCAGATGCCGCATCCGGTGCAGTCGTGGCCGGTATAGCGCGCGGGATGCACGCCGTAGGAACTCAGTTCAGGAGCCAGCTCCAGGCATTTCGGCGGGCAGGATTCCACGCATAGCCCGCAACCTTTGCACTCCTCGACATCGATCGTGATATTGCCGCGTGCTGGACCCGCCATATGTGTTCACCCTCGTTTCCTCATCGGGACAATGTTGTCTGTGCCTGTTGAGGATGCTGCGCCCACTTGGTCTTTTCGCAGTATTCGTAAAGCTCGGCGCGGAAATCGGGATGCGAGATCTCGATCAGCGACTTGGCCCGTTCGCGAATCGTCTTGCCATGCAGATAAGCGACTCCATACTCGGTCACGACATAGCGGACGAGCACTCGTGAGGTCACGACTCCCGCCCCAGGATCGAGCATGGGTACGATCCGAGAAATGGATCCCTGTTTCGCGGTCGATGAAATCGCAATGATGGCCTTGCCACCCTTGGAGCGCGACGCGACGCGCAGAA
>PMUM01000026.1:0-3050 GCA_003166855.1 Acidobacteriaceae bacterium
ATCAATTACTCGGTGTTCTACTACACAGCACGGCGATTTTCGGGCTGTCCCGCGTGCGGACCGAATCTTTTCACCTGCTCGTAGTCCCATCCCTTGCGCATCATCCAGAACAGCTGGATGGCTAACTTGCGGGCCATCGCTACCTTCGCAATCTTTCGCCCGCGTCGCATCGCCAGGTGAAAATACTTACTACGCCATTCCGGAAGGCTGCGCACCGTTACTTGCGCCGCCTCCACCAGCAGGANNTTGCCACACTGAAACCGTTCCGCTCTGCCGATGATCAGCACGAAGGCTAGCGCCGTCAGCGAACCGCCCCCGGGGTGCGTCCGCAAGCGCCGCGCCTCAGGACATTTCTCCGCTTCCTGCTCGATGGTTTGCGTCAGTTCGGCGATCGTCGGGCTCAGCCGATCCAGCAACTCCAGCAGATCGCGTCGCCGCCGGCTCGCCCACGGGGCTAACGGGAACGCCTCCAGTTGCTCTCGTCCCGCTTCCCGCCACAACCGCTTCTTGCAGCGCAGACCTTCGTTGAGCGCCACCGCTTGCAGTTGGTTCATGATGCGCGGGCGAGCCTGTACCATGCGATGCCGATTCCACAGCAGTTGCCGCAGATCACGATTCTCCCAGCTCGGTACCCAGATCTGCGGAAAGTCATCTTTCAGCATCAATCGCAGAATCAGCTGCGCATCCTGGCGATCCGTNNCGTTCAAACCAGCGCGCATGCCCACTGGCTTCCATCCCTACACGTACCTTCACTCCTTGGACCGCCAGATCGCGGTAGAACTTCTCCGCCTCCTCGCGATGCTGCAGTCGACGCTCCCCGCATTCGCCTGTTTCGGTCTCCACAAAAGCAATTTGTTGGAAGCCCGGATGGTAGTGACAACCTATAATCCTCATGTTCGGCTCCTTTCTCCCGGGCCTTGGTTGGTTGGCACCACCAAAGTCTATCCGGGCGTGGGAGCCGACATTGTTATGGAATCAATTACGCTCATCTTCCGACCAGCATCAAACGCTTCATATTTGAAGTGAATAGAAAGAAGTCGAAATTTGAGTGAAATGGCTTTCAACAAAATTCGGTGCGTCGCGGAAAAGGGCGAGCATCGTTGCCCGCCCCCACTCCGTTCGAACCAACATCAGTGACTAACCGTTAGCTTTTCCTACTGGCTTTTCGTGAGCTTGAACACAAGACCCCCGGGGACCCCGTTGCCGTAAGAGACTGTCCCATAAAGATTCCCTTGGCTGTCCCCGCTGATGCCTCGCGGTTCTCTACCCTGCGAAGCGTCTGCCGGAAAACTATAGAGGACCGTCTCAATCCCGGTGCTAGGAGACAATTGGTACACTACTCCTTGTCCATTACCATCACTGCCACCGCCTTCGGCTGTCGTGCCGTACAATAGCCCGTCCGATTCAACTATCTGTCCCGAAGCAATTGCACCATTTGGACAAAGTCCGCTTACTCCGGGGCAAAAATAGTAGCTAAAGTTTTCAGACTCAGAGGTGTTGATCTCATATAGCACGCCGCCGTCAAAATCAGGGCTCTGGGTGCTGCCGGGGCCATAGAAATTTAGGGCTGAGTCCCGGACGATGTAGCCAGGGTAACACCCGTCGCAGTTCTCTCCATCGCCAAGGAACGAGTAGAGAACTGTCTCCTCACCAGCGGGAGTCAATTCGAACAAGACGCCGTATGAAGCGTTTATGGGGCCTTGCACTGGGCCTCCATAGACGGTCGTCCCATAGACGTTCCCGAGCGTATCCACGATCAAATTTCCTTCTGGAGATTCGCCATCCGTTTGCGAGAAGGTGTGGAGCAACGAAAACGCGCCTTTGGCAGACACCTTAAATACCACTCCGCAACCGTTATTGCAGAGGGAGGTATTGCCTCCCTTCGAGGTGGTGCCATACAGGTTTCCAGCTGCATCCATGGTGAGAGGCCCAGTCGGCTGTGCGCCTTCAAGTCCGCTGGCGGCGAACTTGTGAAGGATGGAAAACTTGCCTTGGGGAGTGATCTTGTATACGACTCCGAGGCCGTATGCGAAAGTGGAGGATGTGTGTCCGCCGTACGTCGTTAGGCCGTAAAGATTGCGGGCGGCGTCCAGAGTCAAAGGTGCGACCGGGTTCGCGCCATTGGCGAGGGTGGAGAAGTGGTGGAGGACTGTTTCGTTCCCGCTGGAATTCAGCTTAAAGATGAGCCCGCATTCCTCGGCGGTTTTACCGGGCTGGCAGGCTTTGGTCCAGCCGAGGGCGCCGTAGAGATTGCCTGAGGGATCGACGGTGACAGTGCCGACGGGGTTGGCTGCAGTGAAGGTGTGAAGCGTGCTTTCCCTATAAGTCTGGGCGTGTGCCCCCAGAGCGATCGCGACCGTAAGCGCCGCCAGAACGAACAGACGGTTTCGCATGTGTATACTCCTTTGAGTTTTATTTGCTTCGAGGGGGACGCGGCCCAGCCAAGACGGGGGTAGTCGAGGTGGCAAGAGTATAGGACAAGCTCATCGGCTAGGTCAAAGAAGCGGGAGACCGGTGTTCGTCTGCTATCGCTGGCTGCACGACCGGCAAGAGGCTCGGCTCAGCTGTTGAAATATCGCCGTTAAGCTACCGTTTGATTTTTCAGCCGAAATCAAACTCCTAAGCTATTTAGAATCAGTCAGCACGAGATTTTCGCTCTTGCCACCAACTTGCGCCCTCGGTTCGCACGAGACAAACGCCAGCACCCCTAACAGACGAATTCAGGACGATTTCCTCGAATTGGACTTCTGGCCCGGAATGATTCCCAGTTAAGCGCGACTGAGTTGTGATCTCCCGATTCAACGTCTATTCGGCTGGGCTGAGTAAAGCAGCAACAATAGCAAGCAGCGTGGCAATCACCCGCAGCCCAAACCAGGATTAAGGCGAACCAGCCATCGAGTATCCCTGCGCCGTCGTTTAGACTGCCCTGTTTGGTTTCGAAGCGGCAGAGGTCACGGAACCTCCTCATCGCTTCTCTGCACTCGGCCAACTTCGTGCGATAAGGCATCCGCATCGTGCCCTGCCCTCGGGTTTGGGCTACGTGGTTCAGC
>PMUM01000026.1:3100-6296 GCA_003166855.1 Acidobacteriaceae bacterium
GCCGCTGCGCCAGCACTCGCAGAGCCACCAGCAGGTCGGAGACTCCCAGCTGGTGCACGCTGTTGTTGCCGGGCAAGGAATTCAGTTCCTCTCCCGACATCCGCACCACTGTGCCTGGAGCCTCCCCCACGTCCACTGCATCAATCACGATCAGACGCGAACAATCCCAAACATAAGAAAGTAGCTCCAGCCCTAGGGTCCCACCTTCCACCAGGCTTACATCCGCCGGCACTCGCCGATCCTCGCGTAGTCGCTTGATGGCCTGCGCTCCCGCCCCATCATCGGCGTGAAGAACATTCCCCAGCCCCAGCACCACGGTCTTGCCCGGCACTGCCTCCATCACTTCACCTGGCCTGAATCCTCTTCCAACTCGTGCCGCGGGATGAACTTGTAGCCCGTGAATATGCTCTCAATCAGCCCGTTCCGCTCTTCCCACGAAACCAGCACGGCGCTGTACACATGATGAATCACGAACGCGAAGAACGTGAACATGATGCAGAAATGCGCCAGCCGCAGGTGTTGAATATCGATCACCCCAGGAATCCAGCTAAAGAGCCATCCCAGCAGCCACTGGCCCCGCACCTGCGTGTACAGTGTGAGCCCAGTGATGATCTCAATCAGCATGAAGGCGAACATCAGCAGATACGTCACTGCCGCCAGCGCGTTGTGCCCCACATGGTGCACCAGATCTTTCTTGAGGAAGCTGTAGTAGGCGACCATATTCCCCATGCCTCGCCACTGCCGTTTCTTGATGGGCCAAAACGACCGCCAACTCGACCAGTCATTCCCCACAAAAAACCAATACATGCGCAGCAGAAAGGCACTGACAAACACCGACCCGGTCACCAGATGAATGAACCGCATCTTCGCCATCAGGAAGTTCGTGGTGCTCTTCGCCACGATAAATGGATCATGCATGTAGTAACCGGTGAAGGCCAGCACGCCAATGGACAGAACGATGAACCAGTGCGAGATGCGCACCGGCAACTCCCACACATAAGTCCGCACCGGCAAGGTAGAAGGGTAGGGTCTATGCGCCTCGCTCCATGCATGTTGTCCTGGTGCCAGTGAGCCCATTGGCGCCTCCTCTTCGAGTGGCGCTACGCCACCCTCAACTAGCTTTCACTTGTGCGTACCGCCGTCCTCGCGCGTCCACCACATGCACGGCGCACGCCAGGCACGGATCGAATGAATGCACCGTGCGCAGAATTTCTACCGGGCGCTCCGGATCGGCTATCGGCGTCTTGAGCAGCGCCGCTTCGTATGCTCCCCTCTGTCCTTTGCTATCGCGCGGCCCGGCGTTCCACGTGGTCGGCACCACACACTGATAGTTCTGAATCTTCTTGTCCTCGATGTGCACCCAGTGCCCCAGCGATCCCCGCGGCGCCTCGTGGAAGCCCCAGCCCTGGGCCTCTTTCGGCCAGGTATCCGGATCCCATCTCTCGCCGTTGTGGATGCGGAGGTCACCGTGTCCCAGCTTGTCGCCCAGTTCGGCCACCCACTTCGTGACCTGGCCAGCCATTATTTTGGCTTCGATCGCTCGCGCTGCGACTCGTCCCAGCGTGGAGAACAACGCTGTCGCCGGTGCGTTCAGCTTCGCGAGCACAGCATCTACCACGGGCTTCACATCCGGATGTCCTGACGCATACGCCACCAACATACGCGACAGCGGCCCCACCTCCATCGGATGATCCTGATACCTTGGCGCCTTCAGCCACGAGTACTTCTGATCCACCTCCAAATGTTCGAACGGCGGCTTCGGGCCCGTATATTTCGGCTTGGTCTCACCCTGGTACGGATTCTTCGCGCCCTGATCGCCATCGCCGTACTCGTACCACGAGTGCGTCACATACTCCGACACGTTCGCCGGGTCCACCGGATGCACCTTCGACAAATCATGCCCGAAGATCGCGCCGCGCTGCAGGTAAAACCGCGCTGGATCCTTCACGCCTCCCTGCGGATAATCGCCATAAGAGAGGAAATTTCCCAACCCCTCCCCATATCCGAACCAGTCCTTGTAGAAACTCGCCACCGCCAGCACATCCGGCACGTACACCTGATCAACGAATGCCTGCGCCTTACTCGCCAGTTCCGTCAGGAATGTAATCCGCTCCGGATTGATGGTCGCGCCCGGCTCATTCGGATCCATCGACGTCGCCATCCCGCCCACCAGATAAGTCTGCAAGTGCGGATTCTTCCCGCCCAGCACAGCGTGAATCCGGATGTAGTCCTTCTGAAACTCCAGTGCTTCGATGTAGTGCGCCACCGCCAGTAAATTCGCCTCTGGCGGCAGGTGATACGCCGGATGCCCCCAATACCCGCTGCTAAACAAGCTGAGCTGCTTGCTTTCCACCAGCGCCTTCACCCGATCCTGAATCGCCTTGAAGTAGTTTCGGCTCGACTTCGGCCACGGCGAAATCGACTCCGCCAGTTGCGACGTCTTTCCAGGATCGGCCTTGAGCGCCAGCGTCACATCCACCCAGTCGAGCGCATGCAGGTGGTAGAAGTGGATCACGTGATCCTGCACGTATTGGCTGGCGCCAATGATGTTGCGGATCAGATTCGCATTCGCCGGCACTTCGATTCCCAGCGCGTCCTCGACCGCCCGCACCGACGTTAGCGCATGCACCGTCGTGCACACCCCGCAGATGCGCTGCGTCCAGATCCACGCCTCGCGCGGATCGCGCCCCCGCAGGATCAGCTCGATCCCGCGAAACATCGTTCCTGAACTCCAGGCATCGGTGACCGCACCGCCGTTCACCTCGGCTTCGATGCGCAGATGGCCTTCAATGCGAGTCACTGGATCGACTACGATGCGTGCCATACGGTCCTCCTCTGCCTGCTCCTATGGTTTTTCGGGCCCCGGTGTGGTCCGCATGCGGTCTCGAACCGCGCTGGCGATTCCATGAACGACAGTCGCTCCCGCTACAGCCGCTGTGATCCCGATGCCGATCTTCTCGGCACTGACGTCTGCCCCGAATCCCGGAACGTTCGGCAACCGCTCGTAGAACGGAGACTTGGTCTCCCAGAAGTTGTACCCGCCACAGCCGACGCAGCCGTGCCCGGCCTTCACCGGCCAGCTCGTGCCATCGTTGAATCGCACGGACGGGCAGTTGAACGTTGCTTCCGGGCCTTTGCACCCCATCTTGTAGAGGCACCACCCCTTGCGATGGCCTTCGTCGCCCCACTCCTGTGT
>PMUM01000218.1 GCA_003166855.1 Acidobacteriaceae bacterium
TCCGGCCGCACGTTGAAGCCGATGATGATGGCATTCGACGCCGAGGCCAGCAGTACGTCGGTTTCCGTAATGGCGCCTACGCCCGAACGCAGCAACCGCAGGCGAACTTTCTCGTTCGAAAGCCGCGAAAGCAGATCGCTGAGCACTTCCACCGAGCCCTGCACATCGCCCTTCAGGATGATGTTCAGTTCCTTCGTTCCGGCAGTCTTGATCTGCTCGGCGAGTCCTTCCAGCGATACGCGCGAACTCTTGGCCAGCGCAGCTTCGCGGGCTTTCTGCTCGCGGTATTCGGAAATGCCGCGCGCCTTGTCGCGATCGGCGACCACAACGAACTGATCGCCAGCTTGCGGCAAACCTTCCAGACCCAGAATCTCGACTGGCGTCGACGGAGGTGCGGACTGCATCGCCCCTCCGCGATCGTCAAACATGGCGCGAACTTTGCCGAACACGTTGCCCACGACGAAGTTGTCCCCGGCAACGAGCGTGCCGTTCTGCACCAACACCGTGGCCACAGGTCCGCGGCCGCGATCGAGTTTCGCTTCGAGAACCACGCCAGTGGCGGCGCGTTCCGGAGTCGCTTTTAGTTCCGCGAGATCCGCGACCAGGCAAATCATTTCCATCAGCAGGTTCAGGTTCGTCTTCTTCTTCGCCGAAACGTCGACGAACACCGTCTTGCCGCCCCACTCTTCCGGAACCAGCCCGCGATCGGCGAGCTGTTTCTTCACGCGGTCGGGCATGGCGTCGGGCTTATCGACCTTATTTACGGCAACGATGATCGGAACTTCCGCGGCGTGAGCGTGATCGATCGCTTCCACGGTCTGCGGCATGACGCCGTCATCGGCAGCGACAACAAGCACCACAATGTCGGTGGCCTTCGCACCGCGCGACCGCATGCGGGTAAACGCTTCGTGACCCGGCGTATCCAGGAACACAATCTCGCGTCCAAAGGCTGGAGATTCCTTATCGGTGATGCGTACTTTGTAGGCACCAATATGCTGCGTGATGCCTCCCGCTTCGCCTTCCGCAACGCTGGTCAGGCGAATCGAGTCGAGCAGCGTGGTCTTGCCATGGTCGACGTGACCCATGATCGTGACCACCGGCGGACGGGGCGTAACTTCGATTGCGGAATCCTCCCCGCTCCCAGCTGCCGCATCAATGTCTTTCGAAGCCTGTTCTTCGAACGAGATCACGTTCGTCTCGGCTCCGAAGAAGCGCGCCATTTCGCTCGCCAGTTCGGCGTCCAGCGTCTGGTTCACTGTCGCGAAGACGCCGCGTCCGAGCAGGCGAGAGATCACATCCTTCACGCGGATATCGAGCTTCTCCGCCAGATCTTTAACGCTGATGCCTTCCGTGATCGTGATATTGCGCGTGATCGGCATCGGCTCATTCGACACCACCATGCGCGGCGGTGGCGTGTAGCCCTTCATCGGGCCTTCTTTTACGCCACGCGGAACATAACGCTGGCCGGGCCTGCGCGCGGGAGCACCCGGACGAGCACCAGGACGTGCTGGTCCCGGAGGCGGAAGCCCTGGACCTACACCGAGCGGACGCGCACCCGCCGGCGTCGAACGCGTGGGGTGCATCGGACGACGCTCACCCGGACGCAACGGACGCGGCGGACCTCCGCCGGGCGTGGTCGGACGCGGGCGCTGAAAAATTGGCTGACCCGGCACTGGACGCCCGGGCGCGGGACGCATGGTCCCGGCAGGCGCACCGGCCTGCGCAACGGGCGCGACCGGACGCGGCGGGGGAGCTTTGTACACCGGACGCGGTCCAGTCTGCGGAACAATCATGCGCGGCGCTGGAGGCTGCGGCGGACGCGTAACCACTGGTGCAGCCGGACGCGGCGCAGCAACGGGAGCCTGAGGCGCAGCCGAGGCTATAACGGAAGGCGCTGCTGGCGCGGGCGCTGCAACGACCGCAGCTGGAGCTGGCGGCGTCACGGGACGCGGCGGTGCCGCAACCGGAGGTGCTGCTGTCACGACGCTGGGAGTAGCGGCCGGAATCGAGGGTGCTGCCAGCTTTTCCGCTGGAGGGGCGACCACTTCAGGGCGCGCAGCCGGCGCAGGAGCTTTCGCTGCCGGAATCGCGGGCGCAGCGGGGGGCGGAGCCGGTCTCGCCGCCGGAGGCGCAACCACAGGCTTCGCCGCAATCGGAGGCGCAACTGCCGGACGAACCGGTGGCGCCACTGCTTCTTTCTGCTGCGTAATAGCTTTCAGCACATCTCCCGGCCGGGAGATATGCGACAAATCGATCTTGGTCTTGATTTCTTCTTCGCCGCGCAGTGGACGCGCGGACCGGGCAGACGTTGTCTGCGCTTCGGACGAGCCGCGGAGGTGCACCCGCACTTTTTCCGCCTCATGCTCCTCGAGCGAACTGGAATGGGTCTTCTTCTCAGTCACCCCGACTAGAGGTAGCGCGTCGAGAATGGCTTTGCTTTTAACTTCCAGCTCCCTGGCGAGATCGTTGATTCGAACCTTACTCATCCGGCCTTTCTTGTACTCCGCGTTGTGCTTAAGTCTTCATCGCATCCTCACGGAGTCAACGTCCTGCACTCGCACGCCATCGTAGATTTGCGCGCGTAACATGACTATTCTGTTGTTTCGGGAGCAGAGCCATCTTTCGGCTCATGCTCTTCGTTTTCGCCCGAGGCGGCTTCGGCTTCCGCCGTCGCCTCAGGTGCCGCCGCTGGTTCTTCCGCGGCAACTTCGCCGTCTACTGCTTCCGGCGCAGCTTCTTCAGCTACACCTTCACTCGAAACGCCCTCCGCTGGGACTTCCCCTTCGGCAGCGCCCGCTTCCAGGCTCGCAAAGTAATTATTCACCGCGAGACTGATTTTTTCCACCGTCTTCGGCCCGATGCCCTCAATGGCTTCAAGCTGTTCCGGCGTCATATCGGCAAGCGCTTCGACGGTCGTCACGCCCGCTGCGCTGAGCTTCTCGACCAGCCCTTCGCCCAGCCCGGTCACGTTCTCCAGCGGAGTCGACGCCTGCGGCGCCATCGCAGCCATCTGCAGCTCGACTTCCTGGCGCTTCTCTTCCTCGCTCTTGATGTCGATCTTCCAGCCGAGCAGCTTCGCCGCCAGACGGACGTTCTGCCCCTTCTTGCCGATGGCAAGAGACAGCTGGCTGTCATCGACGACAACTTCGAGGTGCTTGTCCGCGCTGTCGACCACGGTCACGCGGCTCACCTTCGCGGGCTGCAGCGCCTTCTCGGCGAAAGTCACGGCATCTTCGTGGTACTCGATGATGTCGATCTTCTCCCCGCGCAACTCGCGGATGATCGACTGCACGCGCATCCCCTTCATGCCGACGCAGGCGCCAACGGCGTCCACGTCCTTGTCTTTCGACATGACTGCGATCTTGGTCCGCTCGCCGGCTTCGCGCGCAATCGCACGGATCACCACCGTGCCGTCGTAAATTTCCGGAACTTCCGTCTGGAACAAATGCTGCACCAACTCCGGGGCCGCGCGCGAAACCACAACCCCCGGGCCTTTCGAAGCGCGCTCCACTCGGGCAATCACCACGCGAACGCGCTCCCCGATCGCGAAAGACTCGAGCCGCGACTGCTCCTTGCGCGGCATGCGGGCTTCCGCCTTGCCGATGTCGAAAATTACATCCGGCCCTTCGACGCGCTTCACAGTCGCGTTGACGATCTCACCCACGCGTCCGATGTACTCGTTATAAACCGTGTCGCGTTCGGCCTCGCGCACCTTCTGGAAAATCACTTGCTTCGCCAACTGCGCCGCGATGCGTCCCAGAATGCCTTCCGTCACTTTCGGAATCAGCAGCTCGCCCCCAACCTCGAGGGCCGGATCAATCTTGCGCGCATCGTCCACCGTGATCTGCAGGTTGGGATCTTCGACCTGCTCCGGCGTCTCCACCACAGTCTTCACCGCGAAGGCGTTGATCTTGCCGGTTTCCTTGTCAAGCTTGGCCCGCAGATTTTCTTGTGACTTGTAGTACTTGCGCGTGGCCATAACAATGGCATCTTCCACCGCGCTGACTACAATCTGCGGATCAATCCCTTTTTCCCGGCTGAGTGCGTCGATCGTGTTGTAGAGCTCGCTTGCCATAAATTCAGAGTTTCAACGTTTCAAGGTTGCAAAGTTTCAAGGTTCTTTGAAACCTTGCAACTTTGAGACATTGAAACCTATATCTCCGGCACCAGGTTCGCCTTCTCCACATTGGCGAACTCAATTTCTATCTTTTCGCCGGCCGCCGCGCCCATCTTCTTTCGCGACTTGTGGCTGGCCACACTCAAATCCAGCGTCAGGTGGCCGTCCTTGAAACTCTCCAGCCGTCCTTCAAAATGGCGGTTGTTATCCACCGGTTGCCAAGTCGTCAACTTCAAACGGCTCCCGGTGAAGCGGGTGAAGTCCGCGGCCTTGATCAATCTCCGATCCAAGCCGGGCGACGAAACTTCCAGCGTGTACGAGCCCGGCATCACATCCTCCACATCGAGGATCGTGCCAAACTCGCGGCTGAAGTTCGCACAGTCTTCGTGCGTGACCCCGGCCAGCGGATCCGTTCCGGCCGAAGCCTTATCCAAGAACACCCGCAGCATGCGCGCTTTGCCCCCGCCGAGGAACTCGATTTCTACAATCTCGAGCCCGCTGGAGGAGGCCACCCGCTCCGCGATTTCCCGCACACGTTCAACGTCAAGCGCCATGAATCCAGTAGCTTACAGGCGATGGCTGCAACACCCGAAGGGGCCCAAACTAAAATGTGGGCTTGCGCCCACTGGTGTGCTTCGCCAATTGCCGGTACACAGCAGTTCTCAGTTCTCTAATATACGCGCCCGGGGGGTAAAAGACAAACGGGGCAACCGCCAACAAGAGACCTGCCACAACATCCACTCCCGCATCGGGTTAGAATGTTCGGGTAGTGGTTCGGAGGCTGCAATGACGTCCCTGCGTTTGCCTCTTCTCGTCCTTATTCTTTGTGTTTCCTCGTTTTCCTTCGGCCAGACGCGCGGCGGAGGCAGCCCTCGCCCCACAAACAGCCCCGTGGATCCTGCGACGAACGCCCGCAACGCGGCGGTGTTGGGCACCGGCAACAACGTGGACGTTTCCACCGTTCATCCGAGTTCGGCAAGCGATGAACCCAAAGTTGAATTCCGCTCTCAGACTGTACTGATCGAGGTTCCGGTCGTCGTCACCGATAAATCCGGCAATCACCTTCATGGGCTCAACAAAGAAGACTTCACGATTTTCGAGAACGGCAAGCCGGTCAGCGTCACAAACTTCGAGGAATTGACGGCCGGCACCGGCCGCCTCATCCCTCCTCCCGTTGCCGCCGGACAATTTCGCAACCTCAGCCTCGACGGCTCGCAGCCTCGCAACATCGTCGTGATCGCGCTCGACACCGTGAACACTCCGTTTCTTGATCAATCCTATGGACGGCACGAACTTGTGAAGTTCCTGGCGCACAACCTGGACTCCGGACAAGTGCTCGCTCTGATGCTGATCACGAGCCACGGACTGAAAGTCGTGCAAGGACTCAGTGGCGACCCTGCTCATCTGATGCAAGCTCTGAACAAAGCCGCAGGGGAAATCTCACCCATGGAAGTCATGAGTACCGATGCGCAAGAGTCGCTCACGGGCGGGCTGCCGACTTTCGGGCAGGGGGGCTCGGGCAGCGACCCGGTGTTGGGAGGACTCAACTGGTTCGTGCAATACGGGGATGCGGTCGAGGCACAGTTCCAGCAGTCCAATGCGATCGAGACCACGATGAACGCATTCCTCGGAATCGCGTGGTCCCTATCGGGTGTGCCCGGACGCAAATCGCTGATCTGGGCGACTGGAGGCTTTCCCTTCACTCTCGATTCGCCGTCGACCGTACCCGGCGGCTACCTGTCCCTTCTCTACGAACGAACCATGCTCGCGCTCAACGACGCACAGGTTTCCATCTATCCGGTGGACATTCGCGGTCTGGCGAACTCTCCTTCGTTTGTGAGCGGCAACACCTCCGGCACGTTCGGACCAGGGCGGTCCCGGCAAATCTCCAACCGCATATGGCTCCAGCAGTCCAAGATCGACACGCTCAACGATTTTGCCGACATGACCGGCGGCAAAGCCTTCTACAATACCAACGATCTCGCCGGCAGTTTCAAGCGGGCCGCCGACGATGCCTCCTCGTACTACATGCTCGGCTATTACCTCGACACGAAGAACGACAAGCCCGGATGGCGTAAGCTGCAGGTCAAAGTCGACAAGAAAGACGCGGAAGTCCGCGCTCGCAACGGATTCTTCGTCACCAATGCCACCATGAATCCCCTGCTCAGCCGCGACCGCGACATGGCCAATGCGCTGCATTCTCCAATTGAAGGCACGGGCGTGCCGATGACTGTCCAATGGGTCGGCCTGGCTCCCGAAGGCGACAAGAAGAAAGCCGTGTTCTCCGCGCACATGCCAGGCGGGGGACTAACTTTCGAAGGCGGCGGCCGATCCCAACTCAACTTCGATTTCGCAGCGCTGGCGTACGACAAGGACGGAAAGGAAGCAGGTCAAACCGCGCGGAACTACACCCCGGTTGTTCCGGATGCACAAATCGCATCGGTGCGAGCCAACGGCATGGACTTTCGCAACGCCCTCGAACTCGCTCCCGGAAAATACACTGTCCGCTTCGTGGTCCGCGACAACGTAACCGGCAAAGTCGGCAGCGTCACCGCCCCGCTGACAGTGAACTGACTGACCTTCGTGCATGTGGGAACAGCCGCCCTCGGCTGTCCGTCGAGATGTAGGGACGGCCTCCTTCGGCCGTCCGTCGAGCGAAGCTCGACGAGGGGACGGATGAATCGAAGTTTCCCTCCGCTCCGATTTGCCTCAATCCCCCGCCCTCTCTAGAATGAAGAATTACCCCCATACGGCTGGGAGCGTTCCCGAGAAACTTATGATTCATTTTCCCGTTCCTGAGGCTCTTACTTTCGATGACGTCCTTCTGCTGCCCGCCCGCTCCGACGTCATCCCCGCGCAGGCTGTCACTCAGACACAACTGACCCGCAACATCAGCCTGAACATTCCGATCGTCAGCGCCGCCATGGACACCGTGACCGAGTCGCACATGGCCATAGCGCTCGCGCAGCAGGGCGGCCTCGGCATCATTCATCGCAACTTGACCATCGAGCAGCAAGCAAACGAAGTCGACAAGGTGAAGCGCTCAGAAAGCGGAATGATCGTCGACCCCGTCACCATGTCGCCCACCGACCGCGTCAGCGACGCGCTCGAAGTCATGCGCAAGTACAAGATATCCGGCGTGCCCATCACCGAGCACGGCAAGCTCGTAGGCATCCTCACCAACCGTGACCTGCGATTTGAAACTCGGTTCGACATTCCCATCGATAAAGTGATGACCAAGAAAAATCTCATCACCGTCCCGGTAGGCACCACGCTCGAAGACGCGGAAAAAATTCTTCACCAGCATCGCGTCGAGAAACTTCTCGTCGTCGACGACAAGTACAACCTCAAAGGCTTGATCACAGTTAAAGACATCCAGAAGAAATTGAAATATCCCAACGCGGCAAAAGACTCGCAGGGCCGCCTCCGCGTAGGCGCAGCCATCGGCGCTACCGGAGATTTCCTCGAGCGCGCGCAGGAACTCGCAGAAGCCAAAGTCGACGTCCTCGCCATCGACAGCGCTCACGGTCATTCCACAAAAGTTCTCGACGCCGTGAAGCTCGTGAAATCGAAGTTGCCCCACATCGAACTGCTGGCCGGAAACGTGGCCACGTTCGACGGAGCCTGCGAACTGACGCGCGCCGGAGCGGATGGCATTAAGGTCGGCATCGGACCTGGCTCGATCTGCACCACGCGCGTCGTAACCGGCGCCGGCGTGCCGCAGATCACCGCCATCGCCGAAGCCTACCGCGCCACGAAAGACGCGGGCGTTCCCATCATCGCCGACGGCGGCATCAAGTACTCCGGTGACGTTACCAAGGCGCTGGCTGCGGGCGCGAGTGCCGTCATGATCGGATCGCTCTTCGCCGGCACCGACGAAAGCCCCGGCGAAATGATCCTGTATCAAGGCCGATCGTTCAAGTCGTATCGCGGCATGGGATCGATCGGCGCCATGGCCCAGGGATCCAGCGAACGCTACTTCCAGAGCACCGAGGGAGATTCCTCCGCCTCGATCTCGTCCGGTGACGGCGATTCCAACCGCCTCGCCAAACTTGTCCCCGAAGGAATTGAAGGACGCGTTCCCTACCGCGGTTCCGTCGCGATGATCGTCCACCAGATGGTCGGTGGATTGAAATCCGGCATGGGTTACTGCGGCTGTTCCACAATTCCTGAACTGCTGCAGAAGACGCGCTTCGTCCGCATCAGCGGCGCAGGACTCCGCGAGAGCCACGTACACGACGTCATGATCACCCGCGAGGCCCCGAACTATGCCATTGAGTAGCGCGGCGCAGCCGCGGGTCGAAAAATCAAGTCTGGGTGCCCCATCCTTCGCGTTCTTTGCGAAGGGTGGGAGTTCCGGAACTGCAGGCGCCCCACTCGCTTGACCACCGACCGCCACGAAGCTCTCAAAGCCTGGATCGCCGCCATCCTGTGGCTGATCGTCATCGCCATTGAGTCGACGAAATATCTCTCCGCCCACACCACCAGCCGCATCCTCTTCCCCGTGCTGCATTATCTCTTCGGCATGGACTTGGCGCACTTCGAGCCCTGGCACTTCTTCATTCGCAAGGCCGGACACGTCTTCGGCTACGGCCTGCTCAGCATCCTCCTTTTCCGCGCCTGGCGAGAGACCCTGCCCTCCCTGCGAAACGCAAGATGGACCATCCGTTGGTCGATCATCGCCCTTCTGGGAACCGCCCTCGTCGCCAGCCTCGACGAGTGGCACCAGAGCTTCATCCCCTCGCGCACCGGTACTCCGTGGGACGTTCTACTCGATACCTGCGCCGGAATCGCAGCTCAGATTCTTGTGTTTTTTTGGATGAGATGGCTCTGAGGTCGTTCGAGCGATGAGACTAGCTGCGTAGACGCAGCGTGCGCGTCAACCTCGAAGGTCAACTCTTTCCTCGAATAACAGGCTCGGGCTTGATCACGAGCAGGGTCGCTGAGACCGCGGCTAGGCCCGCAGAAAAATAAAACGGGACTCCCGCGCCGTAATTCTTCCACAACTCTCCCGTGATCAGACTGGCCGCCAGTGTAGCCACACTCGTCACAAAGAAATACACGCCTAGCGCCCGCCCACGCACGTCCTCCCCCACGGTCTCAACCACCAGCGCTTTCAGCACCGGTTGCGTCAAAGCGTAGTACAAGCCGTAGACGGCCATCGTGATCCAAATCGCGAGCGTGGACGGCGCCCGCCCGAACACAAAATAAACTCCCGCGAAGATCAAATACCCGACAGCCGCAATCCAGCGGCGCGAGAAATGGTCGCTGAACCATCCTGCCGGCCATGATCCCAGCGTGTACGTGATGTTGAAAACCAGCCCCAGCAGCGGCGCCAGCGCCACCCGGATGCCAACATTCTGCGCCCGCATCACCAGAAACATGTCGCTCGAATTGCCGAGCGAAAACAAAGTCACCGCGACGAGCACCATATAGAACGAGCCCGGCAGCGCAGGGCTGCCGGCACTTGGAACCGAAGAGGCCTTCTTCGCGAGCGGCGAATCGCGATCCGCGGACGACATGCGTTTGGTCTCACGAATCCCGAACAGCGCCACCATCACGCACAGCGCCCCGGGGATGGCCGCAGCCCAGAACACGCCCCGGATTCCGTACCGCGCCAGCAACACCAGAGCCGCCAGCGGCCCCGCAATCGCTCCCGCCGAGTCCATGGACTGAATCAGACCGTAAGCGGATCCCAACCGCTGCTTCGGCACCGACTCCGCGACCATCACGTCGCGCGGTGCCCCGCGCACTCCCTTCGCCAGCCGGTCGCTGAACCGGATCAGCAGAATGTGCCACCACGCGCCAGCCAATGCGAGTAGCGGCTTCACCGCGTTCGCGACGAAATATCCCGCCACGACTAAGGGCTTACGCCGCTCGATGCGGTCGGTCAAATATCCGGAGAAAAGTTTCGCGAAGGAAGCAACACTCTCGGCGAGCCCCTCGATCAACCCCAACTGCGCCGGCCCCGCCCCCAGCGAAACCAGAAACGCGGGCAGCACCCAATAAGCCATCTCGGTCGCGGTGTCGTTCAGAAAAGAAGTAATCCCGAAGGCGTAGATATTTCGCGCAGCAGAAGGCTGAGGGTCAGAGGAGGGCACAGACATAGAGAAGTTTTATCACGAAGGCCGGACCGAGGAGAAAAACAGGGGAACAGGGCTATCACCAATCTCATGCATCGCGCAACTGAGTACTGAGTACTGTAAGCTGAGAGCTTCTTCAGTACATCGCGTCGTACTTCGTCACGAGCCAGTCGCTACCCTTGCGCGCGACGGTGACAGTAAAGAGATCCTGATCTATTCCGGCCTGCCCCGGGCCCGCATTGGTTTCCCGCTTGCCGCGATAGTGCAAGACGATCAGCGGCCCTGCCTCTTCCCAATCCACCAGTTCCCACGAGAGCAGCGGGTGCTGCGCCTCAGAGGTGCATATATACTTCGCGTATTTTTTGTGGTAGTCGTGCTCCCACTTGGAAAGCACGTCGTCGCAGCGACCGTCGCGAATTTCGCGCAGAAACTTATTGGCAGCCTTCTCCGTCGAGCGGTCGCGCAGCGGATTCATCTTGATGCTGACCGGCAGCCCAGTCAGCGGATCGTGATCCTCCGAACGCGCAAGCACTGGCCCCTGATTGCTCAGCCACCACAGGTAGCCGACAAATACCCCCACCAGCAAAACGCCGGCGCCGACGGCAATCCCTATTTGTACGCGGGTAAAGGCCATTAGTAGAAGTTTAAGGACAAGTGCATAGCGAGGGAAGATTACCAGTGGGAGACGCGGAGGGACATGTACGAGTGCGGCAAAGTGCCTGACAAACAAAAAGGCGCGGCCGATGGCCGCGCCCTTCGTAGAACATGAGGAGCTACTCTTTCTTGTCTTCGTCCTTCACGGGCTCGACGCCGCCATCGTGCTGCGCTTGCGCTTCCGCCTCTTCCATGGCTTTCTTGGTTTCGGCAACCTTCTTGGCGCGGACTTCGGCACGCTTCTCGCGCTTTTCGTCGAGGATCTTCTCGCTGCCCAGCAGTTCGAGGAAAGCCTTGTCGGCGCCGTCACCCTTATTCCAGTGGGTGCGGATGATGCGCGTATACCCGCCGTTGCGATCGCCGAAACGCGGCCCAACCGTGTCGAACAACTTCACCACGGCCTCATCGGTCATGAGATAAGCCGCGGCCAGACGCCGCGCCGCGAGATCGCCCCGCTTGCCCAGCGTGATCATCTTCTCGACGATGGGCTTCGCGGCCTTGGCCTTGGGAACAGTCGTCTCGATGCGCTCTTCCACGATCACCGAAGTGACCAGGTTGCGCAGCAGCGACCGCCGGTGCGCGGTGTTCCGTCCGAGTTTATATCCAGCAACTTTGTGACGCATGGGAGGATCCCCTGTCTTAAATTCGTGTTCGCAGTTTAAAGATTCAAGTCTCGGGTGGCCAGTGAAGACGTAAGCAACTCGGCACACCCGAAACTTTGAAACCTTGAAACGTTGGAACTTGCTTCCTACAGCTGGTCGTCCGGTCCGTAAGCCGAAGCCGGCAGCACCTGGTTCGAAGTCGGCCCGGGCACGGCATTCCCGTGCTCGTCGATCTTCATACCCAGGCTCAGACCCATAGAGGAGAGAATCTCCTTGATCTCGTTCAGCGACTTGCGGCCGAAATTCTTGGTCTTCAACATTTCGGCTTCTGTCTTCTGCACGAGTTCTCCAATGGTCTGGATATTCGCATTCTTCAAGCAGTTATAGCTGCGCACCGACAGCTCGAGCTCTTCCACGGAACGATTCAGGTTCTCGTTGTGGATCTCGGGCTTGCGGTCGTCCGACGACGACGTGCCAGTTTCGATTTCTTCCTCGAAGTTGATGAAGATGTTCATGTGGTCCTTCAGCAGCTTCGCCGCCAGGCCAAGCGAATCGGCCGGCGTGATGGAGCCGTTGGTCCACACTTCGAGCGTCAGCTTGTCGTAGTCGGTGATCTGTCCGAGACGCGCCGCTTCGACGGTGTAATTGCACTTGCGCACCGGCGAGTGAACCGAGTCGATCGGAATGAATCCGATGCCCAGGTCCTCGTCGAAGTTCTTGTCGGCGGAAGTGTAGCCGCGCCCGCGCTTCAGACGCATTTCCATGTCGAGCTTACCGCCCTCGCTGACCGTCGCGATGTATACGTCTTTATCGAGAACCTCGACATCGCCGTCGGCTTCGATCATGCCGCTGGTGACCACGCCCGGTTGATCCGCGCGCAGGTAGATCGCTTTCGGAGCATCGCCCGCAAGCTTGAACGGAATCTGCTTCAGGTTGAGGATGATGTCGGTCGCGTCTTCGACCACACCAGGAATCGACTGGAACTCGTGCAGCACGCCTTCCATCTTCACTGCAGTGACGGCCGCGCCTTCAATCGAGCTCAGCAGCACGCGTCGCAGGGCGTTGCCCACGGTTGTGCCGAAGCCGCGTTCAAACGGCTGTGCCCAGAACATGCCGTACTTGTCGGTGAGGCTGGAGGTGTCGGTTGCGAGACGTTTCGGTTTCTGAAAACCTTTCCAAAGCATTTGTTTCTCCTTCGGCCGTTTGGCTCAAAGCTGACTCCCTGAATCGGTCCGGACTCAGGTCAAGCGTCAGCCAAGGCTGATCTGGCTCGAAATACAAGACCAAGGTTTCAACGTTTCAAGGTTGCAAAGTTTCAAGGCTGTGAAACCTTGAAACCTCTGAAACTTTGAAACCTGTAAAACAAAACTCTTACTTACTGTAAAGTTCAACAATCAGCTGCTCGTTGACCGGCAACTGAATATCTTCGCGCTTCGGCAGCGACAGCACCTTCGCCTTGTAGTTGTCGCGATCCACTTCCAGCCAACTCACCGTCGTGCCATGGCTGGCAAACTCCTTCGCCAGTTCGAGCACCGTAAGCTTCTTGCTCTTCTCGCGGATCGCGATCTCTTCGCCCGCGCTCACTTCATACGAAGGAATGTTGACCTTGCGGTTGTCGACGGCTACGTGCCCGTGACGCACTAACTGGCGCGCCTGGCGCCGCGACTGGGCGAATCCCAGGCGGTAGACGACGTTATCCAGACGCCGTTCGAGCTGCTGCAGCAACTTCTCGCCGGTTACGCCCTGCGAGCGCGCGGCCTTCTCGAAGTAGTTGCGGAACTGGCCTTCCTGCGTGAAGTAAATGCGCTTGGCCTTCTGCTTCTCGCGCAACTGCAGGCCGTAGCCAACGATCTTGGCTTTGCGGTCCTTGCCATGTTGTCCGGGAGCGAAGTTGCGCTTCTCGATGGGACACTTGTCGCTAAAGCACTTTGCGCCTTTGAGGAACAGCTTCATGCCCTCGCGGCGGCATAGACGGCAGACTGCATCGGTATAACGTGCCAAGTTTCTTCTCCTTTAGATGACCGGTTTACGGGTTTGGCTTCACCCTTCCTCCCGGTCGAAAATCATGTTTCAAAGCTTCAAAGGTTTCAATGTTTCAAGGTTTTGGCTTTGAAACCTTGAAACGTTGCCACTTTGAAACTTCTCCCAAACAGCTTACACGCGGCGTCTCTTCGGCGGACGGCATCCGTTGTGCGGAATCGGCGTGACGTCGCGAATCGAACGTACTTCGATTCCCGAGGCAGCCAGCGCGCGCACGGCCGACTCGCGGCCCGACCCCGGACCGCTGACGCGCACATCCACGCTGCGCACTCCATGATCCCGCGCCATGTTCGAGGCGTTCGACGCGGCCTGCTGGGCGGCAAAGGGCGTGCCCTTGCGCGATCCCCGAAAGCCGAGCGATCCCGAACTCTTCCACGACAGAACGTTGCCGTTCATATCGGTAATGGTCACGATCGTGTTGTTGAAGGACGCCTGCACATAGCACAGTCCATGTGGAACGTGCTTGCGCTCCTTCTTCTTGAAGGTTTTCTTCTTACCTTTTTTATCGGGTGCGGCTGTTGCGCCGCCCGCTGCTGCTGGTTTCGCCATTCTCAGTTCTCAGTTCTCGGTACTCAGTACTCAGTCAAATCAGTTCTCGAACTGAGAACTGAGTACCGAGTACTGCGTACTGTTTTTATGTCTTTGCCGTCGCCTTCTTCTTCTGCGCGACCGTTCCCTTGCGCGGACCCTTGCGGGTACGGGCATTCGTATGTGTGCGCTGGCCGCGGACCGGCAGGTTGCGGCGGTGGCGGAATCCGCGATAGGAGCCGATTTCGATGAGACGCTTTATGTTCATCGAAACTTCCTTGCGCAGATCGCCTTCCACCAGTCCCTCGGCCTCAATGACCGTACGGATGCGGTTGACCTCTTCTTCGCTCAGGTCCTGCACCTTCTTCATGGGCTCGACCTTCGCCTCGTCGCAGATGCGCCGCGAGCGTGGATGACCGATGCCGTAGATATACGTCAGCGCGATGTTGATGTGCTTCTGGCGCGGAAGATCGACGCCTGCAATACGTGCCATTCCTTAACTCCTCAGCCGCGGGCTTAGCCCTGGCGCTGCTTGTGTTTCGAGTTTACGCAAATTACCCGCACCACACCCTTGCGGTGGATGACCTTGCACTTGTCACAAATCTTTTTTACCGATGCTCTAACCTTCATAACCCAACCTTCAGCCGTCAGCGATCCGCCGCCGGCAAACTTAAAATCATTTGTAGCGATACACAATTCGTCCGCGATTCAGGTCGTACGGCGAAAGCTCCACCGCAACCTTGTCCCCCGGCAGAATGCGGATGAAATTCTTGCGCATCTTGCCGGATACGTGCGCCAGCACCTGGTGTTTGTTTTCCAGTTCCACCCGGAACATGGCGTTGGGCAGGGGTTCCAGAACCACCGCCATCACTTCAATCGCGTCTTCTTTGCTCATNNTACTGCGTCAAAATCACCGGACCATCTTTCGTCACCGCTACGCAATGTTCAAAATGCGCGCTGAAACTGCCGTCGGCGGTTACTGCGGTCCACTTGTCGCCCAGCACTCGCGTCTCAGGCTTGCCGTAATTCACCATCGGCTCAATCGCGATGACCATTCCCTCGCGCAACCTGGCGCCGTGCCCGCGCGCTCCGAAGTTCGGAACCTGCGGCTCTTCGTGCAACCGGGTCCCAATCCCATGCCCAACGAACTCGCGCACTACGCTGAATCCCGCGGCTTCCACATGCTCCTGCACCGCCGCGCCCACATCGCCGATCGAATTCCCGATCCGCGCCTGCTCAATCCCGCGGTACAGCGAAGCTTCCGTCACATCCAGCAACTTCTGCAACTCCGGCTTCAGCGCGTTACCCACCGGAACCGTGATCGCCGCG
Source organism: Acidobacteriaceae bacterium (assembly GCA_003166855.1). Taxonomy (GTDB): domain Bacteria; phylum Acidobacteriota; class Terriglobia; order Terriglobales; family Acidobacteriaceae; genus Sulfotelmatobacter. The sequence continues at coordinate 15,354 of PMUM01000218.1, forward strand.
TCCCCGTAGTACCCGTCGAGCACCACGCCGCAGTCAATCGAAACGATGTCGCCTTCCTGCAGCACCCGCTTTTCTGACGGGATGCCGTGCACAATCTCCTCGTTCACCGAAGTGCACAACACGCAGGGATAATCGTAGTACCCCTTGAACGCCGGCTTCGCGCCCAGTTCCTTGATCTTCTTCTCGGCGGCGCGCTCCAGGTCCATCGTCGACACGCCCGGCGCCACCAGGGTTCTGACGTGGTCGAGAACCTGGCGAACGATGCGGCCGCTGTGCCGCATCTTCTCTATCTCTGCCGATGATTTACACACAATCGCCATTCTTACGCGTCGTGATCTTCCAAAATTCTGAAAATCTGTTCCGTAACATCGTCCATGGGCAGATCTCCGTTGATCGAGATTAACCTGCCCGTCCGCTGGTAATAGTCCGCTACCGGACGAGTCTGCTCCTGGTATGCCGTGAGTCTGGGCTGAATGACTTCCAACCGGTCGTCATTGCGGGTCACCAGCTTTTCCCCGGTTACGTCGCAGAGTTCATCTACGCGGGGCGGCTGGAAGTGGATGTTATAAATCCGTCCACAGGAGGGACAAGAACGGCGTCCAGTGATCCGGAGCAATAGTTGATTATAGTCCACGTCCAGGCGGATCACAATTGGCCAGGCCCGGGTGGGACGCGAGTTGTCAAAGAGCTCATGGTCGAGCAGCGCATCGAGCCACCCGGCCTGAGCTGCCGTCCGGGGAAACCCATCCAACACATACCCGCGCTTGCAGTCCGGCTGCATCAGCCGTTCGCGGACCATGACGCACACCAGATCGTCAGAAACCAGTTCCCCTCGCGCCATTACCGCCTTGGCCACGAGTCCCAGTTCCGTCCCGCGGACTACGTTCTCCCGCAGGAGGTCCCCGGTTGAGATCTGGGGAATTTCGTAGCGTTCCATGATGCGCTTGGCTTGAGTGCCTTTTCCGGCACCCGGCGGCCCGAGCAGCACAACGGGACCTACTTCACGCGAGGTTTCCTGCGCCATCGGCTTGACAAAGCCTCCCGAGCTCAGTCTCCCCGGCGCCCCAAACACAAGCCGAGGTGCAGCCACCCCACAACTACAATTTCATCTCGCCCGCGACTCGCCGAGAACCAGGTCCGATCACCAGGTCCGGCGGCCGCGAATCCTTCCGCTGCGCGGCGTAAATCCATCGTAGTGGCGCATGATCAACTGCGCCTCAATCTGCGTGACCGTATCCATCGCCACGCCCACCACGATCAGCAACGACGTTCCACCAAAGTAGAAACTCACACCCAGACCATTCGTCACCCAGTTGGGCAGAATTTCGAACGCCCGCCCCAGCGCGCCCGGAAGATGGTTAAGGTGAATACCGGTGATCATCCACTCAGGAATGAACGAAATCAGAATCAGGTATAGCGCGCCCACCAGTGTGATCCGCGTGAGCACTTCATTGATGAAGTCCGCAGTGCGCTTCCCAGGACGGATACCCGGAATAAACCCGCCATACTTCCGCATGTTGTCGGCGACTTCGCTGGGATTGAACACGATCGAGACATAAAAGTACGCGAAGAAAATGATGCCGACCGCATACAGCAAGGTATACAGCGGCTCGCCCCAACCCAGCATCCGAATCAGATCTCCGAAGTAGCGGCTGTTGCGCAGCCCGTACCCGATGGTTTGTGGCAACGTCAGAATCGACGACGCAAAAATCACCGGCATCACGCCGCCAGCGTTTACTCGCAAAGGCAAGTGCGTCGATTGCCCGCCCATCACCTTGCGTCCGACCACACGTTTGGCGTATTGCACCGGAATTCGCCGTTCGCTTCGTTCCACCCAGACGATGAATCCCACCACCGCCACCATGAAGACGATCAGGAACACCATCAGTGGGAACGTCATCGCGCCCCATGCGGCATTCTTCGCCTTCTCGACTAAATCCACCACACCACGCGGCAAGCCCACCACAATTCCGGAGAAGATCAGCAGCGACATCCCGTTACCGACGCCGCGCTCGGTGATCTGTTCGCCCAGCCACATAATGAACGCGCTGCCCGTGGTCAGGGTGATCATGGTCAAGAGTCGAAAGCTCCAGCCGGGATTCAGCGCGAAGCCGCCCTTTTCCAGGCCCACTGCGATGCCGAACGATTGCACCGTGCTCAAAATGACGGTGATATAGCGGGTCCACTGCGTAATCTTCTTGCGCCCGAGTTCGCCTTCTTTCTGCAGCTTGGCCAGCGGCTCATAGACCACAGTCAGCAACTGCAGAATGATCGATGCCGTGATGTACGGCATGATGCCCAGGGCAAAAATCGTCATGCGGCGCAACTGGCCGCCCGAGAACAGGTCGACGAATCCCAGCAACGACCCGCTCGTGCTGCCCTGCGTGAAGAAACTTTCCAGCTTGGCTGTATCGATTCCCGGCGTCGGAAGGTGTCCGCCCAACCGGTACACAAACAGCATCGCGAGTGTGAACAGGATGCGTTTGCGAAGGTCCGGAATGCGGAAGATATTAGCCAGTTTGTCGAACATTACTGCCCCGCCTTCACTGATAAGACCTCAACCTTGCCGCCCGCCTTGGTGATCTTTTCCTGCGCCGACTTCGAGAACTTGTGCGCGTGCACCGTGATCGCGATCTTCAATTCTCCGTCGCCCAGAATCTTCACCGGATGCTTGGTCTTGATCACTCCGGCCTTCCGCAGCACTTCGGGAGTGATGGGGTCGCCGTGAAAAGAATCGCCCATCTCCACCAGCCGCTCCAGGCTCACGATGTTGAATTCCTTGCGGAAAATATTGGTGAAGCCGCGCTTCGGCATGCGGCGGTGCAGCGGCATCTGGCCGCCTTCAAACCCGCGGATCATGCGCGAGCCAGTGCGCGAGCGCTGCCCCTTGTGTCCACGGGTAGAAGTCTTGCCCATGCCGGAGCCCATGCCGCGCCCCACGCGCTTCTTCTTTTCCGTCGATTTCTTCGGTGCCCGTATTGTCGATAAGTTCATATGGATTCCATGTTTCAAGGTTTCAAGGTTTCANNACCATGCCGCGGATGGCGTTCGTGTCCGGACGCTCAATCACCTGATTCAGCCGCGTGAACCCCAGACCCTTGATCACCAGCTTCTGTTTCACCGGGGCACAAATCGCGGACCGCACCCACTTCAGGTGAATCTTCCCGC
>PMUM01000138.1 GCA_003166855.1 Acidobacteriaceae bacterium
ATGGAGGAAGGCTCGCTGCGCTGCGATGCCAACGTCAGCGTGCGCCCGCACGGCCAGAAGGAATTCGGCACCAAGGCCGAAATCAAGAACGTGAATTCGTTCCGCTTCATTCGGGAAGCGTTGGAATATGACATTCGCCGCCAGATTGACGTCCTGGAATCAGGCGGCAAAATCACGCAGGAGACGCGCCTCTACAACGCGAATGAAGGCAAGACTTACAGCATGCGCTCGAAGGAGCAGGCGCACGATTACCGCTATTTCCCCGAGCCCGACTTGCTCCCGCTGATGGTCGACGAAACGTGGAAAGCTGAAATCGCCCGCTCGCTGCCCGAACTGCCCGAGGCCCGCCGCGCGCGCCTGGTGAAGGACTACGGCATCACCGAATATGACGCGCAGGTCCTGACGTCCTCGAAGTCGCTGGCCGACCAGTTCGAGGAGGCCGCGAAGGCAGCGAAGAATCCCAAGCGCGTGGCCAACCTGGTGCAGAGCGAGTTGATGGGCCGCCTCAAAGCGAAGGGCATCGAGATCGAGCAATCTCCGATCTCGATGAAGGGAGTCGCAGCGTCGGCCGATCTGGTCGAGGCGGGCACCATCTCCGGCAAGATGCTCAAGGACCTCTACGATCTCGCCTTCGAGCGTGGCAAAGATTTCCCTGTAATTTATGAGGAAGAAGGCCGCCCGCAGCAGTCGACCGATACTTCGGCGCTGGAGAAGTTGATCGACGAAGTGCTGGCAGCGAATCCCAAGCAACTGGAGCAGTACCGCGCCGGAAAGACCACCATGCTCGGCTTCTTCGTTGGTCAAGTCATGAAAGCCTCAAAAGGCCAGGCCAGCCCGCAGATCGTGAACGAACTGCTGGCCAAGAAGCTAAGCTGATGCGGTTTTGATTTTGTGATTTTGATTCTGTGGGACCGGGTCTTTGACCCGGTCGGTCGGCCTGAAGGGCCGAGGCCACGATGCAGCCGAAATATGAGTATCGCCGTCGTTTACCTCACTATCAGAAAGACGAACACCCGCTCTTCGTTACGTTCACGACGGATCGTCGTTGGCAACTTCCGCCTTTAGCACGAGATATTATTCTCGAATGCTGCCTGAAAGAAAACGGACAAAGGTTCGATCTGCATGCTGCGGTTGTCATGCCGGATCACGTTCATGTCATTTACTCCCCGCTTCGTCGTGAAGATGGCTGGAGCTATAGCCTTCCTGAAATCATGAAGGCCGTCAAAGGCCGGTCAGCACGGTACATCAATCTCGCGCTAAAGCGTACGGGCCCTGTCTGGCAGGAGGAGTTCTTCGACCATGTGCTGCGATCGAATGACAGTTTGGTGGATCGGGTGGAGTATGTTTGTGAGAATCCGGTGCGGGCGGGGATTGCCAAAGTGCAGGCTGAATACCCTTGGATTTGGAAGGGTAAGATTCCCGTCCTCTGATGCGTAGCCAGGAAAGCCAGCGGCCTTTCAGGCCGCCCGACCGGGTCGAAGACCCGGTCCCACACAAGACCGGGTCCCACACAACCTCAACATCCACAACGGCTTCGCCGGGCCCCCTACTTTGGTCATCTAAACCTTGTTTCGGGCTCCTAGTACCATGATACTGGGCCTGCCTGTCTTGGGCCGACCGATCGGGAATTGCCATGAAATTCAAGCTCGACCGCATCATTAGCATTGCGACCCTGGTGGCGTCGTTGATTGCCATCATTCTGGTTCTGAAGAAGCCTGCGCCGGTGGCTCAGCCGCAGGCTCCGGCAGCCATTGCGGAACATGCCCAGTCGTTCGACCGGAAGATGGCCGAATTTGAGCAGGCAACGCAGCAGTCGACGGCGAGCGCGGCCTCGTCGACCTCAAATCCCGGATCCGGACAGGCGGCATCGGCGGCTCCTAAGGCCGAAGTTCACATCAATTCCGATGAGATCGGCGCCGTGCTTGCACAAACGCTGGGCAACGCCGGTGGAGCGGCGCTTGCGCCAGACTCCAACATTGGCAGCTCCGCGCCTACCATCAAAGACCAATCGGTCACCATGGACGGCGACGTCGTGCACGGACAGTTTCTTACCGAAATTGCGGGCAAAGATGTTTGGGTGACGATCTCGGGGCACATCGGCGAGAAGGATGGGTATGCCACGTTCGATCCTACGGAATTCAAGGTCGGTGATCTGAGCGTGCCGGTGTCGCTGGTGAATCCGGCCCTGCAGAAGAAACTCGCAGAGGAAAGAGATCGGCTGAAGCTGCCCGACAACGTTGGAGCAATGAAAGTTCAGAATAGCGAACTGGTGATGCAGCAGAAGTAGCCGCAGCTCGAGATCTCGCGCCTGTGATATTGTTTCCGCCATCCAAATGGCGGATTCGACAGACCAAGTTACGGACCACGTTGTGGAGTCGCGGACAGCCCTTGTCCGTTTTGCGCGGATGCGACCGCTCACGCTTTTCTTCCTGCTGACCTATGCCTGGACCTGGACCCTATGGCTGGGTGTGGGGTCCCTGATGCCCGACGACAAGGCTGAATCGTATGGCGAACTGCTGGTCATCACCGGCGCGTTCGGTCCCACAGTGGCCTCGTTAATCACTCGCTGGCTGGCGGATCGCGATCTGAAAATCTGCCGCGTTTGGACCGGTTGGTCCAGCTTGGCCACTGGTCTGGCGTTCGGCTTGGGGGCGTTCTTCGTCGTCACTGTCCTGACACCGTCGGCAGCGATTGCAAAGGCGCCCGTTTCTGCGCTGCATTGGTCGTCGCTCTTGCACTGGAGCACGTATGCGTTTAACTACTCGACGCTCCTAGGGGGTCCTGTGCCCGAGGAACCCGGATGGCGCGGTTTCGCCTTGCCGCGGTTACAGGAGCGCTATGGTCCGGTGTGGGCGACGCTGATTCTCGGTCCGCTGTGGGCGGCGTGGCACTTGCCGCTGTTTCAGATCAAGGGCTGGAGCAGCGCCAATCCCTGGCAGTTTCTTCTGATCCTGGTGGGAGTTGCGTTCTTACTGACAGCAGCTGCGAACATCTCAAAGTTCACCGTGGTGGTCGCCATTGTGCTGCATGCGTTTTTCAATACCAGCAGCGGGCTGGGGAATGCTCTGACGCCGGGTTTGCCGCGACGGGCGAATGAGATGATGATCTACACGTTTGTCGTATTCATTGGCGGCGTTGTGGTGGGTTTGGCGGCGCTTTGGGTGCACGGGAAGAAGCCCACCCTGCAGTCGAGCAATCAGGTGACGCAGCGGCCTTTCGGCCGCTGACCGGGTCAAAGACCCGGTCCCACACGATCTCAGGCAGGTCCCACACGATTCTCAGTCGCTACCTTCGCGTACCAACGGCCTGAATCTTTGATTGTCCGCTGCTGCGTCTTGAAGTCCACGTATGTCAGCCCGAAGCGCTGGCTGAAGCCTTCGGCCCACTCGAAATTATCCAGCAGGCTCCACGCGTGATACCCACGAACATCGGCGCCATCGGCAATCGCCCGTGCCAGCGCCGCCAGATACTCGCGATGATATTCAATGCGGCGAGCGTCGTGAATCACACCGCTTGCTTCGGGCCCATCGTTATACGCGCACCCACTCTCGGTAATCTCGATCACGGGCCGGTTGTAGTCACGCGTGATGCGCCTGACCATGTCATAGAGCGCTTTCGGCCAGACTTCCCAGCCGATGTCGGTCTTCGGCCCTTCCTGTCCACCGTCCATCTTCACGGGAAACAGCCACTCTTGGGTGTGCGAGAAGCGCTCCATGGTGCCGGGTGCCGACGCGATGATCCGGTAGTAGAGATTGATGCCAATGAAATCCAGCGGCGCCCGCGTCTTCTCCATGTCGCCAGATTGGATCCGCATGGCGGTTTCCGGCAGAAACGCCAGCGCGTCGGGATAACGCCCGCGCAGCGCCGGCTCCAGAAACCACGTATTGGTGATGGCGTGCGCGCGCTCGGCCGCCAGTTTGTCGTCTTCGGAAGCGGAAGCAGGCTCGCACGGTGACATGCTGAACGCCGTACCCACCCGCGACGACGGACGCGCCGCCTTCAGCGCCCGAAACCCCGCGCCCTGCGCCAGATTGACCACGTGGGTGGCCCGCAGAAAATCGAGGAGGCTCTGGCGTCCCGGAGCGTGCGTGCCCTCGAGATGCCCCAGATCCACAAATGCATCCGGTTCGTTAAAAATCATCCAGTCGGAGACCCGGTCGCCCAGCGCCTGCGCCATCAGTTGCACGTAATCGGCAAAGCGGCCCGCCGTATCGCGGTTCGGCCATCCGCCCCCGTCTTCCAAAGCCTGCGGCAAGTCCCAGTGGTAGAGCGTGACCATCGGCCGGATGCGCGCCTCGTGCAATGCATCCACGAGGCGGCTGTAGTGATCGATGCCCTTGGAATTCGCCGCGCCTGACCCCGAAGGCTGAATGCGTGGCCAGGAAATCGAAAACCGGTAGCTGTTCAGATTCATCGCCCGCATCAGGGCGATGTCTTCGCGCCACCGGTGGTAGGAATCGCAAGCTACATCGCCGGTGTCGCCATTCTTGATTTTCCCCGGAGTGTGCGCGAAGCGATCCCAGATCGACTCGCCCTTGCCATCTTCATTCCACGCGCCTTCGATCTGATACGAGGCGGTAGCCGTGCCCCAGAAGAATCCCTTCGGAAATATAGTCGAGGATGCTTGGAATTGCAGCGCGGAGTCGCGGGCCGGAGCCGGGGTGCTCGCCTTGGAAGACCCGCTGCACGCCGAGAATGCCGCAGGCAGCCCAACAGCGGCTCCGGCCCCGAGGATCGACTGAACGAACTTGCGGCGTGACAGGCGCAACTAGACTGGATCTCCTTCAATGTCGCGGCGGCGACCCTTAATTGTGCTTGATGAACTTGCCGTGCCGGGCAACATTCTAGCGAAAAGTACGCCAGCAAGTTGGGGAATTCAGGACCTGCGGATCAGGCTGCTTACTCCGGATGCAAGCTGTCATACATCTTCCACAGCTTGTCGGCGGTGGCGCGATAAATCACCCAGCCCTTGCTGCCGTCGGAAATCTCGCGGAAGAGCAACTCGCCCCGGCGATCGCCGTCGGCATCGACTGCGTCAATCAATTCGAGACGCGGCGTGATGTCGAGATGATATTTGTCCGTCACTCCAGAATAGATTTTATGCAGGTTGTTGTAGATGTCTGGATAGGCTACCAGCACGACCGAATACTGCATCTCGGCATCGACCGCGGAGAACGCAACACCGGCGGGCGGCGGTGGCATGTGCGCTTCGGCGCTGAGCACCATGACGGGCTGGTTGTTGGTCCACAAGTCGTACGCCTTCATCTGCACGTTCTCGAGGATCGGGTCTTTCGTCTTCGTCGCGGCCGGAGCGCGTCGGGCAGCCTGCGATCCCGCTGCCTTCGGCGCAATCTTTGCCCTGGCCTGCGCCTCCACGTAAGCGCGAACCTGATCCTTGGCCAGAGCCACCATCTGCTTCCGGCGGTCGCCTTCTTCGTCCTTGAGCCACTCGAACGCGAACGAGCGAGGGTCGGGTCCCGTCGCATCGGAAATCGCGGGAACCATATCGACCGGTGCACTGTCGGCCGCGGCCTGAGCAGCTTTTGCTGCATCGGTGGGCGCCGATGCCGGTGTCGCAGCCGCCGCTTTCCCGGGCTTGCTGTAGCCGGGCACTTCATCTTCCGGCAACGGCTCGACGGGTTTTCCGCGCCGCAACGTCGGCCTGCCCGAGGCACTAGCCCCGCTGTCGGACGCAGGCACGTTAGCGCGATCGTCCGCCTTGGCGTCGTTCGGCTTGGAGTCAGTGGGCTTGGAGGCCCCCGGCGCGCTCGGTGCAGATGAGCCGGACCCCGGTTGGCTCTGGCCCGCCGGAGCGGAACCTGCTGGCGGGGCCGTTTCAGGTGCCGCAGTGCCCTTTTTCAATCGCGGCGGTTCGTCCCCCGAATCAGACGGCTTGGTGGACTGAGACTCAGGCGCGGTTGTGGCCGGTGCACTGGCTGGCTGCGACACCTTCGTGGGGTCCCGTGTGAGCCGCGGAGGGCCTTCCCCATTGTCGATTCCTGCTGGCACCGACTCCGCCTTGAGCGCCTTATTCGCCGTATCGGTACCGTTCGGAACCCACTTGCCGGTGCCGATCCACGGACTGATGAGGTTGGCGGCATTGCTGTGCAGCGCGCTGCTGACCGTGAACAGTCCCAGCGAACTGCCGGCGCGTTGGGCTTCATACACCGTGTCTGTTTCCAGCGCCATCGGGACCGGATCGGCCTTGTACGCCGATGCGTCCCAGAACTTGCCGTTCACCAGAATCGCGACCGGAATCAGCGACGTTTTGCCGTTCGCCGCCATCTGCAGCACGGCCACCGCTCGCGGGCCCGCTTCTTTCTTCCGCGGAACCTTCCGTTCTCCCGGCGTGATCTGCGGCCGCTCTTCCTGCGCAGCAGAGACGCCCGTCCACGCCACGTTGCACGCCAGCAAGGCGAGCAGAAGCGATCCGCGCAATAAAATTCTGCGGTGTAAAATCGTGACGAAGGCAGGCGAGCCGGGCGCCGGGGTCAACGCGCTCCCGGCGTTGCACGTCGTTTTATCTGGAGAAATTGCCATGAATATCAATGATAAAGCTCCCGACTTCACTTTGCAGGATGAGAACGGCAAAGAGATCGCGCTAAAGGACTTCCTCGGCAAGACCGTTGTTCTCTATTTCTATCCCCGCGCCGACACTCCGGGTTGAACCGTTGAAGCTCGCGGGTTCCGCGACATATACAAGAAGATGCAGAAGACCGGCGCCGTGCTGCTTGGCGTCTCCCCTGACACTCCGAAAGCGCAAAAGAAATTCCAGGAAAAATTCGACCTGCCCTTCACCCTGCTCGCCGACGCCGACAAGCAAGTCGCCGAGGCTTTCGGCGTCATGAAAGAGAAGAATATGTACGGCAAGAAAGTTTGGGGAGTGGCGAGGACCACCTTCATCATTGGCCCCGATGGCAAGATCCAGCATATCTTCGAGAAGGTGAAGCCCGAGGGCCATGCCGAAGAAGTGCTGGCTTATCTGAAGGAATCGGGCAAAGGCGCGGCTTAACTCTTTTGCCGGAAACTGATTTTGGGTGGCGCAGCGCTTCAGCGCTGCGATAAGCGCCGCTTCATGGCCCTTGGGCTTTAGCCCCTGGGTCCCGCTGCAAGAGGGGAGCGAAGCAGCGGGAACTAATCCCGTCTCCCCTTCGTATCAATACATGGGCGAGTTGTGTTCCACTCTCCCGTTTCCGGAGGAAATCATGCGCGCCCTCATCCGAGTCGTTTCAGTTTCTGGAATCCTGCTGTTCGCCGTTGCGGGTGCCGTGGCAAAACCGGCGCCTTCTCCCGCTGACGACCGCGACTCCATCGTGATCGTCTACAAAGACGGCCACCGCCAGAGCGTAGCCGCCACCGCGATCGCGCGCATCGACCTAAAGGCCCCAGCCGTGATCGTGTATAAAGACGGCCACCGAGAAAAAATTTCCGCCGATATCGACCGCATTGAATTTGGGGCGCCCGAAGTCGCCATGACGCCCGGACGTGCTCACTTCGTAGGAAAGTGGGAGGTCGGTCAAGGCGATGGCGGAGGCAGATTCTTCATCACTCTCGAAGCCGACGGACAGGCCCGGAAATCGATCGGCGCATCCCACGGTACGTGGACGCTCGTCGACGGCGAGGCCCGCATCAGCTGGGACGATGGTTGGCACGACGTGATCCGCAAAGTAGGCACGAAGCACGAGAAGGTCGCTTTCGAGCCCGGCAAGTCTTTCGACGACACGCCGTCCAACGTCACCGCGGCAAGAAATACGCAGCCCCAGCCCATCTAGATCTCACCCAGCTCATGTGGAGACAGCCGCCTCGGCTGTCTCGCCAGAGCGGCAGCCGGGCGGCGCGTGCGCAAACTCGTTGCCAAGTGCTTTCGGCCCACGAGCGGACAACCCGCACACAGTGCATTTAAGATTCCCAAGCATGCCCGAGTCGCAAACCTCGACGCAGACCCCCCAAATCCGTCCCCTTAATCGCGCTTTCTTCAATCGCGATCCGCGCCGCGTCGCGCGTGAACTTCTGGGGAAAATTCTCATCCGGCAAGCATCCCGCACCCGCCTCACCGCCCGCATCGTGGAAGTCGAAGCCTACCTCGGCGAGAAAGATCCCGCTGCCCACTCTGCCGCCGGCAACACCGCCCGCACCGCCGTGCTGTTCGGGCCACCCGGCCACGCCTACGTTTACTTCATCTACGGCAATCACTATTGCCTCAATGTCTCCTGCGAGCCCGAAGGCCGCGCTGGAGGCGTTTTGTTCCGCGCCCTGGAACCGCTTTCCGGGATGGACGAGATGGCCCGGGCCCGCGATATCGAAATCCACGGCCCCGAAGACCTGCGCAAGCTCACCAGCGGCCCGGGACGCCTGTGTGAAGCTTTCGGCATTACCCGCGCCCGCGACAACGGGTGCGATCTCACCTCCGCGGTCAGCGGCCTTTGGATCGGCGAAGACGGGTTTCGCGCCCGAGCCATCCGCACAACTCACCGCATCGGTATCAGCAAAGCGGCGGACAAACCCTGGCGTTACCTTCTCGACGGAAATCCTTTCGTTTCAAGGAAGGTGCGAAAGTAGGTCGACTTCCGCCAGCTGCGTAGAATGGGTTCGAGGCCTGCGAAGCGCGAGCCAGAGGAGGCCGGTCGATGCCCGCAGCTTGACAGTGGGTGTAGACTTGCCTCCGGGTTCGAACAGGCCAGAATCCTAGCCAGTAAAGGCTTTTCGCCCGCCATCGGTAAATAGCCGGGAAGACAAAAAGATCAGGCTGTTTTTTTGCCGCATCCCCTCGCTGGCGTGAATCATCTCATAAGTTAGGTAGGAGCCCGCGTGTCCCGCTTCGCGCGATTCTCGATGTTGCCGGCGACGCTTGGTGCGATCTTCGCGACGCTTGCTGCAGCAACTCCAGGGCTCGCAGCTGCCGACGGGGTTGTGGCCAGCCTTCCCCCAACGCCTTCTTACATCCTCATCGGCTTTGCCGGCGGATTCGTGCGCCACGACGATCCGCTCCACGGGCCCGTGCGGCTTGCGCTCAAACTTCAGCAGGAACTGCCCAAGGGCGCCTCGATCCAGGTCTTCGAGAACCGCCACAGAAAGGCAGCTTACAAAACCATCCTGCGCCTGCTCGACTCCAATCATGACGGCGTCCTGAGCGACGGGGAAAAAGCGCAAGCGCACATCATCCTCTTCGGCCACAGTTGGGGAGCGTCTGCTGTGGTGATGCTGTCCCGGGAACTGAACCGTGCTGGCATCCCCGTATTACTGACCGTGCAGGTCGACAGTGTGCGCAAGCCGTGGCAGAGCGACAAGCTCATCCCCGAAAATGTCGTCGCTGCAGTGAACTTCTACCAACCCCATGGCTTTGTTCACGGCCGCTCCCTGATCACCGCCGCGGACGATTCCAAGACGCAAATCCTGGGCAACTACCGCTTCGATTACCAGAAAGACCCGGTGCAGTGCGAGGGGGGCTCATGGTTCCAACACACCTTCTCCCCCAGCCACCTGCAGAGCCAGTGTGATCCCCGCCTGTGGACGCAGGTCGAGGCCCTGGTTCGCCAGCGGATGGAACCCCAGCCGGCCACGGTAGCGGCCCTTCCGCAACCCTGACGAGGGCTCCGGAAGACAAACGTCGCGATTCCACAGCCAATTCTGTCCGGTATCCGGGTTGTCGGTTGTAACTTTGCTTCGCGTCTATCGCGTGGCGCTGACCGTCCTCGCCGCCACCGGCTTGGATCCCGGACGCAGCCACCAGATCAATCCGCCAGCCAGCACCAATCCAATCGCGATCAACTGCGTGCCGGTCATGGCGCCGCCGAAAACAGACCCGCGACCCGGGTCGTCGCGCAGATACTCGAGGAAGAACCTGGCGATCCCGTAGATGAACATGAACGCGCCAATGACTTGGCCGTCGAATTTTCTGTGCTTCAGCAGCCACATCAGGAAGAAGAAGTTTGCCAGTTCCACCGCCGACTCAAACAACTGGGTTGGTTCGAGCGGCACGCCCAGAGGCGTTCCGGTAATGGAGTTCGCCAGCGGATTGTGGAAGGTCACACCCCACCAGTGATGCGTTTCTTTCCCGTAGCAGCATCCCGCCGCGAAGCAGCCGAGGCGGCCGATCGAGTGTCCCAGCGCGAGGCCGGGTGCAAAGGCGTCGCACGTCCCCAGAGCCGGCATGTGATGTCTCCAGACATACCAGGCCGCGGCCAGGAACGCGGCGAGCAGGCCACCGGAAAAAACTCCGCCGGCTTGCATCGTGTTGATGCTGAAAATCTCGCTGGGGTGAGCCGAGTAGTAGCTCCACTCGTTGACGACGTAAAGCACCTTCGCCCCGACAATGCCGCAGAGCACGACCAGAATGCCCAGGTTCCAAGCCTTGTCGCCGTCGATTCCGAGCTTCTCGGAGTTGCGGACACTGATCCATAGTCCGATCAGGACTCCCATGGAGACCAGGAATCCATACGTCGGGAGGAAAAACTTCCCTAGATGAAAGAGTTGTGGAAACACTGTTTAATTAGATGCGCGGAAATAGGATTCGCTACAGGAACCAGTTTAGCAGGGAACGGGACAATGCCCGATGGACGGAGTGATCTTCACTCCCGGCATTCGCGGGCGGGGCGCCCGCGCCACATAACCTCAAAATAAGAAAGCAAGCCGACCCACTAGGCCGTGTGACGGGCCGAGAATGAACCCGTCGGTAGACGTTGGGAACCCGCCGAGACCCTTTAGGCATCTCCGCATGGCGGAGCGCTGCTCACCGGATCCTAGTTCGAGTCGAGTCCCCGTTCATTCAGCATTGGTTCAAAAATCGGTTACCGCCATCACCAACCCGGCAGGCCGGCTTTCAATCTGGATGCTAGGCAAATCCCGCGCTCTTGGCAAGTGGAAGACCGCAAAAAGTTGGCAGGCCGCTTGCAACCAAAGTAATCACTGGTTCACAAATGGGCTTGCCAACATAGTGGCAGCTCCATCCCCCCTGCCCGTCACTCACGGAAGGACTTGATTCTGCTGGCCAGTTGTGAGTTCATACTCATTACATAAAAATCGGGCCCAAAGCGTCGTCGCTGGCGGGTCGGCGCCCTCGCCGGAGTAGTCTGAGTGATGTCAAGAATTCGCACGTCTGCCTTTGCGGCGGCGGCTATCCTCATGCTGGTGCATGGGGCGGTGCTGGTGTTCCGGTACGGCACCGATACTGCATCCCTGTGGGGCGACTGGATTGATACCGCGGCACCCTTGATTGCGGCTGTGCTCTGCTGGATGGTTTCGCGGCAGGCCGGCCCCTTTGGCCGGAGGGTTTGGCGCCTGGTTGCTTTCTCCAGCCTGCTCACCGCTGTCGGCCAGGCGCTCTACACCGACTATTACGATTACCTGCATGTGCCTCTCGGAATCTTGTGGCCGAGCGATGTTCTTGTCTTCTTCTGGGTTGTGCCGGTCATGATGACGCTGTTTCTGAGTCCTCGGGACCCAGGCAGCGGATACGGTTGGTTGCGAGTGTGCGACTTCGTGCAAGTCTGCACGCTTGCGCTGGCCGTCGAGTTGTCGCAAATCTACGTGCCCTCGCGCTGGCAGGCATCCGGACAGGCGATGCAGGTCCGTACGCTGCATGCCGGAATATTCTTCTTTGGTTTGGTGGCCTTGAGTTTCCTGGTTCGCGGCCTGCTGAGTTTCAATCGCACGGAGAGAGCATTTTTCCTTCGCTTAGGGGCATTCCTGGCCGTCCACGGAATCGTTCTCAACGTTACACTTTACTATCAGGCGTCCGGACACTATCAGCAGGGGACGTGGCCCGACCTTGCGTGGACCTTAAGCTTTTGTTTGCTGATTGTGATTGTGGGGACGTGGAACGATCGCGAGGAGCCGGTAGGACGCGAGTCGCTCTCCCATGGCGTGCAGTTGCTCGCCCAATTCTCTCCTTTGTTGATTCCCGCGATTGTATTTCCGCTGGTGCTGAGTATTGCCCAGGAACAGTTTTTCTGGTCTGTCGCACTGGTCATGGTTTCGTTCGCAGCGGCTAGCGGACGATTGTTTGTCGTCCAGAAGCAGTTGCTCGTCAGTTCCCGCGAGTTGCAGAAAAACCTCGGCCTGCTGCAGGGCATCACCGAGGGCACGACCGACGCGGTCTTCGTCAAAGACCTCCAGGGCCGTTATCTGATGATGAACTCCGCGGGCGCGCGCTTCCTGGGCCGCACCGTGGACGATGTCATTGGCAAGGACGACGTTGAATTGTTCAGCCCGGAGGTCGGGCGCAGGATCATGCAGCGCGATCGCGAAGTAATCCAGTCCGGCGAGACCCAAACCTATGAGGAACCTGCGACTGCCGCGGGCGTGACCAGAATGTTCCTTGCGACCAAGGGGCCCTATAGCGATTCCAGCGGCAAGGTGATTGGACTGCTCGGCATCTGCCGCGATATCAGCGACCGCAAACTTGCCGAGGAGGCCATGCGCCGATCGCAGCAGAGGCTGAGCATTCACTTCGAACACACTCCGTTGGCGGTGGTGGAATGGGATCTCGAGTTTCGCGTGGTGGCCTGGAATCCCTCGGCCGAACGGGTCTTCGGATATTCCCGTCAGGAGGCCGTCGGACAACACGGCAGCTTTATTGTTCCAGCGCAATTTCGCCAGTTCGTGGACCAGGTCTGGCAGGATCTGCTAGCCCAGAAGGGCGGCACGCGGAATACGAACGACAACATCACGAAAGACGGCCGCACGATTTCCTGCGAGTGGTACAACACTCCGCTGGTCGACGATTCCGGACGCGTACTGGGTGTGGCGTCGCTGGCGCAGGATGTCACCGAACGCGTCGCTCTAGAAGAAAGACTGCGCCAGTCGCAGAAGATGGAAGCCGTCGGACGTTTGGCCGGCGGTGTCGCTCACGACTTTAACAATTTGCTCACCGTGATTCTCGGATATTCCCAGATATTGGCCGAAGGCGTGCCTGCCGGCAGCCGGTTGGCCGACAGCACCGTACAGATCAAATCGGCCGCCGACAAAGCTTCCGGCATCACCCGCCAGCTGCTTGCGTTCAGCAGGAAACAGGTGCTTTCTCCTCGCGTCATCAACCTGAACGACATCATGCTGAACCTCGACTCTCTGCTGCGCCGGCTGATTGGAGAAGACATCGAGGTTCTGACCGTCCCGGACAAAGGTCTGGGCTCGGTCAGGGCGGACCCCGGACAGATCGAACAGGTCATCATGAACCTGGCCCTCAATGCTCGCGACGCCATGCCTCGCGGCGGAAAGCTCACGCTGGAGACCTCGAACGCGCAGCTCGACGAGTCTTATTCCCGCCGTCACCAGCCCGCGGGGCCGGGACGCTACGTCATGCTGGCCGTGAGCGATACCGGCCACGGCATGAGCGTCGAAACCCAAGCCCGCATCTTCGAACCCTTCTACACCACGAAAGAAGTCGGCAAAGGTACTGGCCTCGGCCTTTCCATGGTGTACGGCATCGTCAAGCAGAGCGGGGGATACATCTGGGTCTACAGTGAACCGGACCGCGGTACGACCTTCAAGATTTATCTTCCCCGCGTCGACCAACCGGCCGAGGTGACGGCCGAAAACCGGTCCAAGAGTGTGCAACGGGGTAGTGAGACGATCCTGCTGGTCGAAGATGACGCACAACTTCGCCAGCTTAGTTCATCAGTCCTGGCTCACTGCGGTTATAACATGCTGGTCGCGGGTAGCCCTGAAGAAGGCGTGGCCATTTGCAAGGAAAACCATCGCGACATCCGTCTGCTCATCACCGACGTGGTGATGCCCCGCATGAACGGCCGCCAGCTGGCCGAACAGGTCGCCCAGATTTCTCCGAACATCCGGGTGCTTTACATCTCGGGCTATACCAGCAATGCGATCGTCCACTACGGAGTGCTCGACCCCGGCCTGTGGTTCCTGCCGAAGCCTTTCTCCCTATCGTCGCTGGTCGCAAAAGTTCGCGAGGTCCTCGACTCCCCGACGCCGCAAGCCAACTCAGTCCCGTAGTCTCTACTATTTTGTTCCCTCGGCCCAATAACTACTTCGCGCTAGCAGTGTGCCTTCAGCAGCATCTTTTAGCCGCACTCGAATCTGATGCAGGCCCGAATGCGGGTTCTTCGGAGCGAAACTCAGCAGATAGCGGCTGTGCAGATGATTGGTGAAGTCGTTCACACGCACCTCGAATTTCTTACGCGTCGCGAACAGTTCGTACTCGCCTCCCGTCATCGAAGCGATTGTGCTGGGGACGTTCTTCCTCATGGCCTGCGCCGTCCGGTACGCCAGATCCATGATGTCGACGCCGTTGTGCATCTCATTCATGTTCGTGCCGCGCCCGGTGTCGAGGATGTTCGACAGCGAAGGGGAGAACGCGAGCGCGTACATGACTGCATTACTCTGCCCGATCGCCGCGACTGTGTCGCCAATCTTTGCGTGGCTGCCGTGGTCCCGCGTTTCACTGATCAGGAGCAACACGCGCAGGCGCTCTTCGGGTTCTTGCTTGAGCAGCTTCACTGAGTAATCGACCGCATCCAGAATTGAGGCTCCGTCATCTCCCTGCTGCAGATTTCTCAGATCGTCTTCGACCAGCGTCGCATCTCGCGTAAAGTTTCGGGTGAGATCAACGTGGCTGTCGAACTCGACGACGGCAACCCGGGCGGTCCCCAGCGTGAATAGCGGGTCAAGCATCGACTTCAGGCCCTGCATGCGCGGGAACTCGGCGGAGGCGCGGCGTCCTCTCTGAATCGCCACGACCAGAGAGATCGGCTGTCCCTCGGGCGCTTCGTCGAGGCGCACCGGCTGCTCGACGCCGTCGTCTTCCACAATGAAGTCCTTGGCTCCGAGTCCATACACGATTCCGCCCTGCTGGTCTTTCACCAGCGCCGGGACCAGCACAATGTTGGATTGCGAACGGAGAATCGTTTCTTGAGGAAGGGCGTTGCCGCCGAGTAGCGCCACGACGAGGAACGATGTGGCAGCGTGCCGCAGACTATCCCGCCTTGCGGTTTTCGCCCAGCACTTCATCCAGCGCATCTGCTAATAGATGCGCCCGCTTCTGATAATCGGTTGCCCCGCTGTCCTGCCTTTTTTTCAGCAGGTGATATTCATCGGCGATATTCAGTGCTGCCAGCACCGCCAGCCGCACTGTATCGATCGTATTGGTCGCCTCGGCCACGGCGCGCATCTTGGAGTCGACATACTCCGCCAGCTTCAGAATGTACTCCGGATCGGACCCGCGCAGGTTGTACGCCTGATCAAAAATCTCCACCCGCACGCTGGAGTTCTGCGCGTCCTTCACGATCTGATCCTTGGTCGCTGTAGCCATAAACCATTCTCCGTGGACGAAGTTCCTGGCGACTGCGCAATCCGCAGGCCTTAGCTGGCCTCAGCAATCGACTCGATCTGCTGCAGCATCTTTTCAACCCGGCCGCGGATTTCTTCCCGCTCTTTCTTCAACTGCACCGCCTCGCGCCGCAGCCGGACCAGTTCCTCTTCGCGGTCTTCCATCTGCTGCCGCAACCGCTGCGCATCGCGCTCGGCCACAGCCTGGGCCTGCCGCGCCGCTTTGTACATCTCTATGGTGCGATAAATCTTGTCCTCGAGCGCCTGAAAATCGTCTGCCGGAACCTGATCCGCCACCTGTTCCACCGCATTCAAAGCCATGATTGCACTCTTCCCCAGAAAGATTTCTGGAACTTCCTCGCAGTATACTCCACATTTTTGTGGACAACTCAGCCGATTGGTCCGCCCTTACTGGAGGCAGGCATCATCGCGTTGGCTTATAATCGCTCCTGCCAAGAGGCTCGCACCAGGAGGTCAAAACCTATGAAGCACCTTGCCTATCTCACCCTCGGATTGTTCCTCGCGCTGGTTGCCCTGCCGTCGCGGAGCGCGGCCAAGACGAAAGTCGAACTCAAAGATTCGCAGGGCAAAGCCGTCGGCGACATCATCATCTGGGATCAGGGGCCGGGCGTGGCGCTCGAACTCAAACTCCACGACCTGACTCCCGGAGAGCATGCCATCCACTTCCATGCGGTTCCGAAATGCGAGGGACCCGACTTCAAATCGGCGGGCGGACACTTCAATCCCGAGAACAAGAAGCACGGGTTCGATAGTCCCGACGGCCACCATGCCGGGGACATGAAGAACTTCACCGTTGGCGGTGATGGCAAAGCCAATGTCAAACTGGAAGACGGCGAGGTGACCCTCAAAGACGGCCCCCACTCGCTGCTGAGCAATGGCGGGACGGCGATCGTAGTCCATGCCAAAGCTGACGATTACAAGACCGACCCGTCGGGCAACTCAGGAGATCGCGTGGCCTGCGGCGTGATCACCAAGTAGGTTCCTGTGGTGACAGCCGCCTCGGCTGTCAGGTTTTGAAGTGTTTTTTCGAGTCTCAGACGACTAACTGCTAGCGAGTCGACGCGACGCGCAGCTTCGCCAACCTGCGCGCCGCTTCGTCCAATGTCTCAGGCTTCTTGCAGAACGCGAACCGCACCTGCTTCGCCCCATCTCGCGGATCGCGATAGAAACTCGATCCCGGCACGCACGCCACGCCGATTTCCTGCACCAGATATTTCGCGAACGACACGTCGTCCTTGTACCCGAACGCGGAAATATCGGTCATCACGTAATACGCACCGCGTGGCCGGAAGCACTGGAACCCGGCCGCCGTCAGCGCGGGCATGAGGTGATCGCGCCGCACGCGGTATCCCTTCGCCAGATTCGCATAATACTCCGCCGGCAAGCTTAACGCCGCGGCCCCGGCCTCCTGCAGCGGCGCAGGCGCGCCCACAGTCAGAAAGTCGTGCACCTTGCGGATCGCATTGGTGATTTTCTCCGGCGCAACCGCCCATCCCACGCGCCATCCCGTCACGCTGTAGGTTTTCGACATGCCGTTGATGGTCACCGTCCGCTCGCGCATTCCCTCGAGCGACACCATCGAAATGTGCTCGGTCCCTTCGTAGAGAATGTGCTCGTAGATTTCGTCTGTAATCGCCAGCACATCGAACTCGACGCACAGATCGCGAATCAACTCCAGTTCACGCCGTGTGAACACCTTGCCTGTCGGATTGTTCGGCGTGTTCAGGATGATCGCCTGGGTGTGTTTGTCGAACGCGCGCCGCAGTTCCTTTTCGTCAAACGTCCACTCGCCACCGTCGTCCTTGGGCGGACGCAGCTTCACAAATTTCGGTTTCGCGCCGCTCAGAACCGAGTCCGGCCCGTAGTTCTCGTAGAACGGTTCGAAGATCACGACTTCATCCCCCGCGTTGCACACCGCAAGCAGAGTCGAAATCATGGCCTCTGTCGATCCGCAGCACACGGTGATCTCTTTCTCCGGATCGACCGTAATCCTTTGCCAAACGCCCATCTGGCGCGCAATGGCATTCCGCAGATCCTTAGCTCCCCAGGTGATGGCGTATTGATTCACATCGGCTGCAATTGCTCGCTGCGCAGCCTGCTTGACCTCCGCAGGCGCGGGGAAGTCCGGGAAACCCTGCGCCAGATTGACGGCGCCATGCAGCATCGCCTGCCGTGTCATCTCGCGGATGACGGATTCCGTGAAGTGACCAACCTTGTCGCTAAGAAAGTGTTTGCCCGGCAGGGAAGTGTGAGCGGGCGAGCCCACGGGTGCCCCATTTCTCGCGCTCTTTGCGAGAAGTGGGGATTTGGAGGGCTTGTGAAGGGAAGACTTCGGAGACGTCTTGGCGGGAGCCTCCCTGTCTTTCTTGCGTTTGGTCGAAGCGCGGTCTGCCATAGCAGGCAGACTAGCACAGCCTCGACAAACCACGGAGTCATCCTGACCGGAGCCGCTCTTCAGGCGAAGGGAAGGATCTCTCTCGCCGACTAGCAGAGCGTACGGCACGTTCAACACGAGATCCCTCGCCCGGTTGAAGAACGCCGGTCTTCGGGATGACGCCTTTCAAGAGATCCTGTTTCGTTACGGTTTGAATCCCACACTCTGCCACAGTTCCGCGGTGTGGAACATCGTCCCGTTGGTGATCACATCCTCGACGTTGCGGATCTTGTGAATGTCGTCCAGAGGATTGCCGTTGACCAGAATCAGGTCGCCGCGTTTTCCCTTCTCGACGGTGCCAGATTCCTTCTCGATCCCCATGGCCCGCGCGGGCACAATGGTGGCCGCCTGAATCGCTTCCATCGGCGTAAATCCAGCCTGCACGTACAACTCGATCTCACGGTGAAGGCTGTGCCCCGGAACCGTCTGATCGGTGCCGGCGACCACCGGAATTCCCGCCCGGTGCAGCGCTCCTACGATCTCCAATTCCTTCTCGTATACTTTTTCACCAATCTCCGAACGGTCCGTCGGTGGGGCCACATCGGTGAGTTGTTCGGCGAGTTCGGGAGCGACTTTGTTTACGCCTGGCTCAAAACTAGCAGGCGGCTTGGCAGTCGTCGCGGTGAAAAATTCCATCAGCGCGATGGTGGGATCAACCACCGTGTGATGCTCTTTCAGGAACACCAGCGCCTTCTTGGCCTCTGGTCCATCGAGATCGATGTTCGCGCCCGCTTTATACCGGTCCAGGCGGCTGGCCCCTTCGGGGAGCGGCGCTTTCATGATGTTAGCGATGTAGTCGATGTGGTTGATCTGATCCTGTCCCGCTTCAATCGCCTGATAAGCGTTCAGGCCTTCGGGTATGTGCCCCGTGACGGTCATGCCCAGGCGATGCGCTTCGTCGGCGACGGCTTTCAGTTCTTCGAGCTTCACCGAACTATAAATCTTCATCTGCTGGAAGCCAGCCGCGTGGTAGCGATCGGTCCACATGCGTGCCTGCTCCGGCGTGTCGACGCGTTCAACGCCGATGGTGTAGGTACTCGAACCGTCGACGATACCCGCCAGCAGAAGCCGCGGACCGAGGCCGCGTCCTTGCGCGATCGCGTCGCGCACAGCGGTGATGAATTCGAACTCGTTGCCACAATCGCGCACCGTGGTCACGCCAGCCGCCAGATAGATCGGCCCCCACTCGACTTGCTCGAAGTGCGCGTGCATGTCCCACAGCCCGGGCAGAATTGTTTTGCCGCGTGCATCCACAACATTCGCATGTTTGGGAATCTTTACTTTGGATCGCGGGCCAACAGCGACGATGCGCCCGTCGTGAATCACGACCGCTGCGTCGGGAATCGGGGCAGCGCCCGTACCGTCAATCAACGTGCCGCCAACGATGGCGAGAGTCGACGCGCGGCTGCCCGAAATGCTTTTGGAAAGTTCGGCCAGCGCGCTCATGCCGTCAGTCCCGGCGCGTCCCACAAAATCGCCGAGAGCGCTTTCGTAGCCCTCGCGAATGGCTTCAAAGTGGTCGAACTCGGCATCGGTCGAGACGGCCGCGACCAGATTGCGATTCGCATCAAACCACAGCGTCTCGCGTCCCCAGATCAAGCCCTCGATCGTATAGCGATCGAGTTTCTCGTCTTTCGCACCGTCTTTGCCGGTGATGTGAATTGTGTCCTGCCCGCGAGGTTCCACTTTCACGCTGCCGCTCGGAAGCGTTGCCAGTTGCGCCGGAGATCCGTGGGTGGCCCAGTAGCGTACCATCAGCATCTGCATGGTCGCAGGAGCATATCCCGCGATGGTGAAGAACGGGCCGGCCGGCGGAGTGAGTTCGCTTTGCTTGTCGCGCGTTCGGAAGTGAACCTTGCCGGCGTCGAGGGTCACGGCCTCGTCGATCGAAACGCTGCGCGCAGTTTGTCCTTTGATTTCGAAGGCCTGCGGAGTCAGGTCCGCCGCGGCGCGAAACGTGGTTGTCAGAGGAACCGCAGTGCCGCGGTCGGTGAACTTGAAGTCCACCTTTGCCGCAAGCGAGTCGCCGTCGCGCCGGATCTCGTAGGTTTCCTGGCCAATCGCCTGTTCGAATTTGTGCAGAGTGAACTTGCCCTGCTGAACGATGGCAGAGGCGTCGCCGCCTGCGGGCTGTTGCGCAGCCGAGATTGCAGGTGGGACTGCCAGTGCAACTGCACAGACGAGCACCACTAGGCAGAGGAATTTCCGGATGTACTTTCTCATTTTGGTAGAAGCCCCATCGCGGCGCTGGCAGCGCTCCGCTCCAACAGCACAGATGTTCGACTCTACTTCTTGATTGCAATCCCCAACTCGCGCAACTGCTTCTCGCTGACCGGAGTCGGCGCATCTACCATCAGATCCACCGCGCGGGCCGTCTTCGGGAAGGGAATCACTTCGCGCAGACTCTCGGCCCCCGCCAGAATCATCACGATGCGGTCCAGCCCCAGAGCGATCCCTCCGTGCGGAGGCGTGCCATATTCCAGCGCTTCCAGAAAGAATCCGAAGCGCGACTTTGCCTCTTCTTCCGTCATGCCCAGCGCGCGGAAAATTTTGCTTTGAATGTCCTGGCGGTGAATACGAATCGAGCCCGAGCCCAGTTCCGTGCCATTCAGCACCACGTCGTAAGCCAGCGCCCGCACCGCGCTCAACGGCGATTGCGGATCGTTCACCGACTCCACGCCCGCTTCCAGCAGTCTCATGTCCTCCTCATGAGGCGACGTAAACGGATGGTGCGCCGCCATCCACTGCTTCTCGCCCTCGTCCCACTCGAACATGGGGAAATTCGTGACCCATATAAAACGGAAATCTTTCGCAGGATCGCCGGACTTCTTGAAAATTCCGTGCCGCTCGGAATATTTTTGCGCCAGCGCCAACCGCAGCAGTCCAGCGGATGCATAGATCGCTAACTCAGCAGGAGCGACTTTGCGGTGTGAGGGCATCGCGGTCTGCGGCCCGGCCTGTGCCGACCCGGCCACCAGCACGATCAGGTCGCCTTCCTCCATCCCGATCTTCTTGGCGATCGCGGTCGCGGCTTCGGGATACTTGTTCCCGATACGCTTGAAGTCCTCGTAAACTCTCGCGCCGCCCTTGGAGTGGAACATCGGCTTGATGTCGTCGCGTTCCTTGCGCGACAACTCGCCGACCTTCGGCGTGCGGATCGCAATCACTGGCAGATTCGCATTCATCGCCAACTCCTGCAGATTCGCGGCGGTGAAGCACTCGCGCACGTCGGTAAATGCGGGCAGCCGCAAATCGGGCTTATCGATGCCATACAACCGAATGGCCTCGTCATAATCCATGCGCGGAAAGGGCGTCTTGATTTCACTGCCTGCAGCCGCGAACGCCGCGGTCAGGAATCCTTCAACCACTTCCCACACGCGCTCCGCCTGCGGATACGACATCTCCAAGTCGATCTGGGTGAACTCCGGCTGGCGGTCGGCGCGCAGGTCCTCGTCGCGGAAGCAGCGCACAATCTGAAAATATTTGTCGAATCCCGAGATCATCAGGATCTGCTTGAACATTTGGGGCGACTGCGGCAGCGCGTAGAACGTTCCCGGCTGCACGCGGCTGGGGACCAGGTAATCGCGCGCCCCTTCCGGTGTGGACCGCGTCATGAAGGGCGTTTCAATCTCGAAAAATCCCTGTCCGGAAAGATAATCGCGGATGGCCTTCGCGACCTTGTGCCGTAGCTCAATGTTGAACTGCATCACGTCGCGGCGCAGGTCGATGTAGCGATACTTCAGCCGCGTCTCTTCATTGGTGAGTGCCGTGTCCGATGGCAAAAACGGCGGTAGCTTCGACTCGTTCAGAATGCGCAGCTCTTCCGCCACCAATTCGACTTCGCCCGTTGGCATGTTCGGGTTGATGGTGCTGGCATCGCGTAGCCTCACCGTACCGGTCACCGCGATGACGTACTCGTTGCGCAGAGTTCCAGCTTTTTCATGGATCGCCGCGTCGCGATCGGCATTGACCACAACCTGCGTCACGCCCGTGCGGTCGCGCAGATCGATGAAGAGCAGGCTCCCGTGGTCACGCCGCTTGTTGACCCATCCCATCAGCACGGCTTTCTTGCCGGCGTCGGACGCGCGCAGCGTCCCGCACATATGAGTCCGTCGTAAATCTCCTAAGAAATCGAGCAAGGTGTGTCCTTCACAACTGAAAATTAGAGCAGAGTGCCGAAACACAAGATTATAAACGGTCTTTTTTGTGAAGGACTTGCGGGCAGCCAGAAACCAGAGCGTTCGCTTTCCGGAATCAGACCTGAAATTCAGAGAAATGGATGTCCTCCCGGCTATCCCAACTCCGCGTTGGGCATCTACTATTGGTAGGATGACCGCAGCCCGGCCCCTCGACGAAATGCCGCAACCCGCGCCCGTTCTGCGCCTTCTGGTCGAGCTGCCTTCATGGCCTCGCGTGTTCTTCGGCAACCTCCGCGATCTCGTCTTTCCGCGCCGGCTTCCTCCGCTCGAATTGCGTTCCGCTCCAGCGCCGTTCTGGCCTGATGTGTTCGTGACGCGCCCGCTTCCCTGGGCTCGATTTCTTCAGTCGGTCGTCTATCACGCCGTTGCGTTCGCGCTGCTGATCGGACTGACTCGCTTCTTTGCGCTGCAACCCCAAGGCGTGGCAATGCCAACTTTCGACCACTCGCAAGTGATCTACTACCAGCCGTCGGAATATCTTCCACCCCTCGATACCCGCACGGAGCAATCGGAGCAGCCGCAGAAAGCGGACCCTGAATTCTCGCGCCAGCCGATCATCTCTCTGCCTCCTGAGGCCGACAACCGATCGCAAACCATCGTCACGCCGCCGAACGTCAAGCTGAAGCGCGACGTGGCCCTGCCGAACATCGTGGCGTGGTCCGACAAGAGAGAACAGCCGCGGCTCGCGATCCCTCCCGTTCCCTTGACCCCGGCCGCCGAGATTACGCGAATCGCACCTCAGATACAGAACTCCGTCGTAGCGCCTCCCACTGACGAGGCCGATATCAGGAATCGCCGAAATGCGCCGTCGCTGCACAATTCGGTGGTAGCTCCGCCGCCGGATCTGCGGGCTTCGAACGCAGCTGCTTATCAGGCTCTGCAACCTGCGATCGTCGCGCCTCCGCCGAGCGTCGAGACCGCATCTGCTCGTCCAATCGGTGATCTGAACATCGGACAGAGCGCCGTGATCGCGCCCGCACCTCAACTCCCGGTTGCCGAACAGCGCACTGCTTCGGGCTCGGGATCTAGATCTTACGGCGTCGGTGGTGGTCCGCAGGTCGTTGCTCCGCCCCCGTCGGTTTCTGCCGCAGGATCTTCCGGAGCGTCTTTTGGAGAGCCCGGCCGTGTCATTGCGCTGAATCTGCATCCCGCCGTAGGCGCGCCACCTGACCCGCCAGCCGGGAATCGCCGCGGTGCCTTCGCCGCTACTCCCGAGGGCCATGCCGGAGCATCCGGCGCGCCCGGCGCCACCGGCAACGGCGGCAATAAAGAAAGCGGAAGCGGATCGTCGCGAAAGGGAACTGGTGACCTACCGGCGGGACTTTACGTTGGAAGCACGGCGGCGAAAACTTCGCCCGTGGCGGGCGAACCTGGCACGGCGTCGACCAATTCGGTCAACCCGAATCTCATGGCGAGCATCCCGCCGCCCCGCGTGACCAGCACACCGCCGCGTCCGGCGCAGCCCGGCGACTCGACGAAACTCTCCGAAGCCGAACGCTCCGTTTTCGGAAACCGCAAATTCTATTCCGTCACACTCAACATGCCAAACCTGAATTCGACTGGCGGCAGCTGGGTCATCCGCTTCGCCGAGCTTGATCGCGACTACAGCAGTCATGATTTGAGCAACGACACACCCGCGGCGGACCTCTCCCAGCCGATGGCCACGCGCAAGGTCGATCCTAAATATCCCATTCAGCTCATGCGCGAGAACGTTGCTGGCACGGTGATCCTGTACGCGGTCATCCACGCCGACGGCACAGTTGGGAATGTCCGCATCCTGCGCGGCGTCGACGACCGCATCGACCAATACGCCAGCCAGGCAGTCGCGCAGTGGCAGTTCCAGCCCGCCACGAAGAACGGTGCTCCAGTTGACGTCGAGGCGACGTTCCAGATTCCGTTTCGACCAGCGCGGGTAGGAACCAATTTCTAGTTTGTGGGATGTTCTTTCGGTGCGCTAGGTGGGGAACAATCCGTTCTTCAGTGCCCGGCGCCCTTGCGCTTTTCAAGTGCCGAGTAAATCGCGGGATCGGTGCAGACTTCGTAGTACTTCCGCTCGGTCCATCCCTTCACTGAGAAGTCGGCAGCGTCGATCCGCGGAATGCGGCTCTCGCGGACCACGATCTTGCGGAAGATGTCGCGATCCACCGGGACCGTAGCGCTGAAGAGGTGGTACTCCCCTTTATCCGACGAAGCCAGGGACGCTGGCAGCTTCACCTTCAGGGGCTCGAGCGTAATCTCTTTCTCCAACTTGCGGAAGGCGGTTTCATTCATGCGGATACCGCCCAGGTTGAAGCTCAGAATCACGTCTTCCGGGTTGCCATTCTCGTCCAGTTCCGCCGCCTGAAACGCGTACACGTGGAACGGCCCCGCCTGCGGCTCCATCACCTTGCGGGCCCGCTTGTTGCACGATGACAACCGGTCGCTCTCGTTCAGCGCTTCCGAAATCATAATCTGGTGCTCGCCGTCCATCAGATACAGCGGGGCCGATTCCTGCGCCGTAATGCCCAGGCCTAACTCCAACTGGGGCATGCCCGAGCGCTGCATCAGTTCGTTGTACCCGCGTACGATCTCAATGATCTCGCGCGCCAGTACGCACATGCGGCTGACTGCCAACCCGGGCTCGCCCTCGCGCTCCAGAATTGCCAGGATGATGGCGTCGCCTTCCAGAAATACTTTCTGCGCGCCGTACTTTTCCAACAGCTTGTTCACCGGATCGTAGAAATTCAGGTTGAAGTACGATGCCGGATTCAGCCCCTTCTCCATCATCGTCCGCGTCAGCCGCGTCGAGTCGCGGACGTCGGCCTTGAGGACTACATGGCGCAGCACCTTCTCCGAATCGGTCTCTCCCTGTTCCTCGGGAAGCAGAAACTCGTAGAGCGTCCCGTTTACCCGCGACAACTCCTGCAACCGTTCGTTGCCCACCAGGTTCACGGAATCCAAAGCCGCGTTCAAAATTTCGAGCCGCCGCAGATCGCGGTGATAGTGGAAGAAATCTCCCAGGAACCGCGCAGCCACCTTCGCCCGTTCGGCCCCGCGGCAACTGGCGACCTTGGCCACCGCCGCGTACAGGCTGTTTGGCGAAAGTCTGCCCTCCTGAATCATGCGCTCGACCCGGTCACATTCCGTCCGGTCGATCAACGCATTCTTCAGCTGCTGCGCATTAATGCGGGGCGCATACTCGCTCAACAAGGGCACCACGTGATACGAAGCGATCACGTTTTCCATGACGCGCTCGTCTTCCAGAAGCCGCACCCACTCCGCTAAGCGCTCCTGTTGGGCCAGTCCTTCGTCGGAATCTTCCGGGGTCCCCGTTCCCGCGAGTTCACGCGCGTTCTCCGGGACATTCATCCACGAGTCCAGCGTCTCCGCGCTGACCTCTTCGCCATATTGCGAACGCAGAAAGCTCGAGACTACCTCCCGCATCCGGCCGTAGCGGTCCGGATCGCGGTCCCAATTCCCCAGCATGACGTAATGCTCGGCGCACAAATAGTCGTCGCGCCCGTCCTCGGAGAACAGCAGCCGGTTCAGAAACAGCGGATACGTGAAATAGCTGCCACCGCTGGTTTCTTCCCCGAACAGCGACCGCCGGGTGCGCGCCAGTGTGCTCTTCTCTACCTCGCGCAGCGTCTCAAAAATTTCCTGCCCCACTTTGCGCAGGATGATTCTTTTTCGCACCTGGAACGCCGCCAGTCGTTCGCGGTACTCATGCGCCTTGCCCTGCCGCATGTTGTCGTAGCTCTTGATCAGCACGCGGCAGCGCTCCAGCACCTGCGAAAACTGCAGGTTCATTTCCGCGCGCAGAAACTTGGTGACCGCCAGCCGCGCCAGCAGATCGACCGACACCTTGAATTCCTTTTTGGCTCGATTGAGGGATGCGACCTGCAGTTCGGTCAGCGCCGCCTTCCACCCTCCGGGATCATTCTTGGGCCCCGCAGGTTTTCCCGCCTGACGCGTCATCCACGAAGGACCCTGAGTCGGTCGCGAGGACTCTGCCGACAACAATCCTTCCAACTCTCCGTGCCGCGCGATCAACCGCGCAATGTGCGCCCGCGCCAGCTCCATAAACTTCGCACTGAGCACCACATCGTGCCGCAGGTTATCGACGCCCACCGAGATTCCGTCGAGCGAGACAAAGGGCGTCGAAGCAGCCAGATTCGGCGGCGCCGGTTTATCGGGCGCTCCACCCAGTCGAAAAATAGGAATTCGCGGCATTCCTGAGTCAGGAGT
Organism: Acidobacteriaceae bacterium; assembly: GCA_003166855.1. GTDB lineage: Bacteria > Acidobacteriota > Terriglobia > Terriglobales > Acidobacteriaceae > Sulfotelmatobacter. The sequence goes on from PMUM01000138.1 coordinate 26,167, forward strand.
CTATTCGGAAGTTGCTGATTTCAAACGGACATGTCGAGGTTAGCATGCGGAGAAGCGCCGCTAAAGTTACCTAGGTTACCGCCTTAACCCATTGATTTCGTTGTCCGGAAGAAGAGAGCCTCAAGTCTGCACTGCCCATGTGGGGACAGCCGCCATCGGCTGTCCGGCCGGGCAAAGCCCGGCTGTTGCTCGGAGATGCGACGAAGAAGAATGCAGCGAGGAAACACCGCTAGTCGATATTCGCGCCCGCTACTGACTCTTCACCCGCGCCGCCTCAAACTCATCGCCCTTTTGCCATCCCACGAGTTTGGGCAGACTTGCGGCTTCCCATCCCAGAGCAAAGCCAAACCGCGCCATCGCCGAATCCCCCACGAAATCCATCTCCGGATGGTATTCATCACTCGGCTGGTGATAATGCTTCTCGACGTAGTCGCGCTCCTGCTCAAGTCCCCAGGCTTCGGTGTGCCCCTTGTACTTCATCCCTTCGTTGATAGAGAACGAAGGAATACCCACCCGCGCCAGGCTGAAATGATCGGAGCGGTAGAAGTGTCCCGCCTCGGGCAGCGCATCCGGACGAATCGCCAGTCGGAACTCCTTCGCTGTCGCTTGCACCGACGGATAAAAATCCGTCCGCTCCGCCCCTGAGACTTCCACTTCCTCCGGCGCTCCCAGCGGCTTCACGTCGTCATAATTCAAATCCAGGGCGATCTTTCCCGCCGGAACCGGAGGATGCTTCCCCAGATACTCAGACCCCAGCAGACCCTGCTCCTCGGCCGTGACCGCCGCAAATATGATCGACCGCCGCGGCCGCTGTGCCGCCGTCCCGAATGCCCGAGCCACCTCCAGCAGGATGCCGCATCCCGTGGCGTTATCGTCGGCGCCGTTGAAAATGTTGTCCCCCGGCATATCGGGACGAATGCCGAAATGATCGTAGTGTGCCGTATAAATCACCGCTTCGTCCGCCATCTTGTGATCCGCGCCGGGCAGAATCGCCACCACGTTGTTCGATTCAAAATTCCGGACCTTGCTCACCATGTGCGCTTTGAGCCGCGCCCCCAGACTCACGGGATGAAAGTCCTTGGTCTGCGCATCTTTCAGCATTTTTTCCAGATTCATCCCAGACGCCGACGCCAGCCGCGATGCGACATCCCCATGCACCCACGACGCCACCTTGAGCGCCGGCCCTTCGAGCTTCAGATACGACTTCTCTCCGGAATTCGAGTTCCGCACCACTTCCCACGGATAGCTCGCCATCTGCGTCTGGTGGACCAGAATCACTCCCACCGCGCCCTTGCGCGCCGCCTCTTCATACTTGTAGGTCCAGCGCCCGTAATAGGTGAGCGCTTTGCCCTTGAAGAACTTGGGATCATCTGAAGGAGGCTCGTTCACCAGCATGAGAAGGACTTTGCCGCGCACGTCGAGGCCTTTGTAGTCGTCCCAGCCATACTCCGGCGCCTCGATGCCATAGCCCACGAAAACGATGTCCGCTTCCACATCCGACTGCGCCTGCTGCGTCTGGTCGTAGGCCACATACTCGTCGAGCGGCTTCAGATTCATGGTCTCGCCCTTCTTCGGAACGAGAGAAAATGTGGTCTCCGGCAGAGTCGTGATCCCCACCAGGGGAACCTTTTGCATGTACGTCCCGTGATCGCCCGCCGGCTTCAGTCCGTATTCGGCAAATTGCGTGGCGATATATTCCGCCGCGATGTCGCCCCCGCGCTGCCCTGTCCCGCGCCCCTCCAGCAGGTCATGCGACAGATAGCGCACGTGCCAGCGAATATGATCCGGCGTGATCGTCTCCAGCGCCACAAACGCGGGCCCCGGCAACTTCACCGACGGCGCACTCTTGGCGCCCTTCGAGCCGCCAGCACCGGCGCCGTCGGCCCACGCGAGCAGGCTGGCGCACACGATCAGACAGGCCGAAACGGTTCTCAGCTTTCCTTGCATAAACAGGTCTCTCCCCCAAAACCAAGCGGCGCGCTTGCTGGAAGCCTTTTTTCTGTAGGTCTACAGGAATTGTAAAGGAGGCCTCGCCGAGGTTGGACGAGAACCGACGCCCTCGACCGCACGAGAGTGCACCCACTCTCGGAACAAAGCACCCGCCCGGACGTGTCCAAATGCGCGGAGTAACTCTCTGTGATGAGCTTGGTATTGCTTGTGTGGGGACGGGCGCCTTCGCCCGTCCGCCGAGCGCAAGCTCGGCGATTCTTTCAGCCACCGCCCCGGCGGCTAGTTTTTCGACCCTCAACCGGCGCGAAAGTCCCGCACATCTTCGCCGGGCTTGAACATCACCGCAGGAGCGATCTGTCCCGCCGTGGCCATCCTGCGATTGATCTCCTCGAAATCTGCCTTGAGCCAGCCCACGCTGGAAACTTCAATCTCCCCATCCGTGGCGACCCAGAAGATGGTGGGAACGTTCGTCAACCCGTATGCATTTGAGGCAGGGTAGGAACGCGTGTCATCGAGCAGAACGGGAAACGTGATCCCGAATTCCTTGTTAAACGCCGCCGTCTCCTTGGCGTCGTCCTGAGAAATCCCAACCAGAGTGACTCCCTTGTGCCCGTAGATCTTGTATAGCCTCTCGAAAAACGGGAGCGCATACTGGCATGTCGGACACGACACCTTGAAAAACACCAGCACCACCGGCCGGTGCGCGAGTTCGTCACTCAGCGAGATTCGTTTCCCATCCAAGGTTTTCAAATCAAATTCCGGAGCCTTCGCCCCAGTGGTCAATGCCGCCATCGATCGTCCTCCAGTTCGTCCTTGCAGACTGTCTCGCAGCCAGCGCATGAATCTCCCCAACCTTCTATGTTAGATGATGCAACAGGCCATTCGGATGGGGAGGAATGATCTCCGCCTTTCGCAGAATTTTCCTCGCCAGTCCCGTGAGCGCAACCCGCGGCAAGCGCTCCACGGCGATCCACTCTCCGCCGTCTTGCTCCACCGCACCCACTCGCCACACCCGCACGTTGTAATCCGTGACGGTGATCGAATGCTTGAGCGTGAAGCTGGCATCGGCACGGTCACCGCTTCTTGCTTTTTGGTGGCGCAGCGCTTTCAGCGCTGCGATCCTGCCTGCCCCATTGGACCGGGCTTTAGCCCCTGGGGCACCTCCATTCACCTCCGGCAATTCCCACATCCCCGCCATCAGCCGCGCGTCCCGCGCCCTCTGCACCAGAAACACTTTGCCCTCGCGGCACGCCAACGCGTAATGAATCTCCCGCTTCTTCTGCCGCGCCACTTTCGCCGCGCCCGCCATCTCCCCGCGCGTCGCGCACCACTCCACCACCGGACAAGTCAAACATGCGGGCGCCCGCGGCGTGCACACGGTCGCTCCCAGTTCCATCACCGCCTGATTGAAATCTCCCGGACGTGCCCGATCCAGCAACGTCTCCGCTGCCAGCCAGAATTCCTCCCCAGCCAGCCTCTGCCCAGAAAACCGCTGCAGCACCCGCTCCACATTCCCGTCCACCACCGCGACCGACTCACCAAATGCGATGCTGGCAATCGCCGCCGCCGTATACCGCCCAATCCCGGGCAATTCCCGCAATCCCTCCACGGTCTCCGGAAACTTCCCGCTCAGTTCCCGCACTACGACCTTCGCCGCCGTGTGCAGCATGCGCGCCCGCCGGTAGTATCCCAGGCCACTCCATGCTGCCAGCACAGAATCTTCCCGCGCGCGGGCCAGTTTCTCGACGTTCGGAAACCGCCGCAGAAACTCGTGATAGTGAGCAATCACCGCAGCAACCCGCGTCTGCTGCAGCATGATCTCCGAGACCCAGATCGCATAAGGGTCCGCGCTTCGCCGCCAAGGCAAATCGCGCCGGTTGACCGCGTACCAGGCCAACAGCTCGTGCCGCAGCGTGGCGATCTTCTCCGCTTCCGGACCGTGCTTCGCCATGGTCACAAGATTAAGCCATCGCCCCCACCTTTTCATTCCATCGTCCCGCGATTCAACGGCCGGGACCTTTGTCCGCCGGACGCATCCGCCGGTCCCAAAATGGAATGTTTCCTGAAAGGGTGCCTTGTGACCGAAAAGTGGCAGAAACTCTTTGATTCCAGAGCAGGTAACCATGGTAATGTTACTCACACATCCCGCTGAATGAGGAGCGTCACGGCCCGTCGTTTGCAAACGGCAGGTCGCCTGGCATCGTTCAAGCCGCGGGAAGCAATCCGGGGTTATTCGAACTGCAACCCCTTGCGGAGTCCCGATAATGAAACGAGCCGCCCTCCTGTTGACCGCTGCCCTGCTGGTTGCGCCCGCCGTGCTTCACGCCCAGTCTTCAGCCCAGACTTACTCATTCTCTTCGAGTCTGGCCTCTTCCAGCCTTGACGCACCCGAGGCAGACCCCGGCGGCGGAGCTGGCCAGGTCACTCCAACCGCCCCCAAGGCTGCCGGCTCCAACAGCGCATTTACGCGGATCGGCATCGGGGTGGGCATCTCCACGCTGGGCATCCGGCTTCAGGCGGCGACTAACATCGGCAACCATCTGGCCCTGCGCGGCAGCGGCAACATCTTTAATTACTCCGACAACTTCACCACCAATGGAATCAACGCGACCGCCAAGCTGAGCCTGGACTCGGCCGGCGTCGCGGTGGACTTTTTCCCCTTTAAATTTCCCTTCCGCCTCAGCCCCGGAGTCCTGTTCTACAACGGCAACCAGCTCACCGCCACCACCAACGTAGCCGCCGGAACCAGCTTTACCTTGAACGGGACCACCTACTACTCGGGCAACGCCAACTCGGTTACCGGCGCGGTTCCCGTCATCGGCGCCGGAACCCTGGGGCTCAACACAACCAAGCCGGCTTTCACCATCACCACCGGCATAGGCAACATGGTTCCCAGCAAGGGCCACTGGTCGTTCCCCTTTGAAATCGGCGTAGCCTTCATCGGAGCACCCAGCGTGAAAATAAACCTCGGCGGCTGGGCTTGCTATGACCAGGCGCAAACCCAATGCACCGACATCGCCAACCCCAACAATCCCATCGCCGTCGCCATCCAGAGCAACCTCACCGCCCAGGTGGCCAAATGGACCAGCGACCTGAATCCGTTGAAGACCTACCCGATCGTGTCCGGGGGCGTCGCGTACAGCTTCCACCTGCGCTAAATCGCACTATTCCAATGGAGGGCCGGTCCGCTGTTCTGGACCGACCCGAATTCCTGGATGCCCCATCCTTGGGCCAGCCTCATCGGCGCAAGGGTGGGAGACCCCCCGGCTGTGCCACCCCATCACCCCAGCAATTCCGAGACAATCCCCGGTGCAGCGGCCAGGGCTGCGTCGATTTGCGCCTGCTCTTTCCCGCCGGCCTCTGCAATCTCCGGCTTTCCGCCGCCCGACCCGCCAACCAGCTTGGCCACTGCTCCCACCAGCTTGCCGGCCTGGA
>PMUM01000306.1 GCA_003166855.1 Acidobacteriaceae bacterium
TGTCAAGTTCATTTCGAGCGTACTAGTCCAGGCACTCCGAAGAGCGCGCCATTTCGCTCTAGCTGAAAAAGTGCCGTGTCCAACCAAGGCTCGCTCGCAATCGTTCCAGGTGCGGAACTCAGTCCGACCCATCCATCTCTTCGGTCGCATTCGCGATCATGATTCCTAGTTCAAACTCCTCCGTGAAGAGGAGCGGGACGCTCAATCATTACGTCGGTGATTTACTGCACACCATGAGGATTTCCAGGCTGTCCCGCGTGCGAACCGAAGCTTTCCAGTTGGGCGTAATTCCATCCTCTGCGCCACATCCAGTACAAACGAACTGCCAGTCTCCGCGCCATGGCAACTTTGGCGATTTTTCGACCTCGTCGCTGGGCCAGGTGAAAGAACCGGCTGCGCCATCGCACATCGCTGCGCACCGTGACCTGGGCCGCTTCCACCAACAAAAAATGTAACCGCGAGTTGCCCTGCTTACTGATGTGTCCCAATCGGCGACGTTCCCCGCTGGAATCTTCCTCGGGAACCAGACCGAGATAGCTGGCGATCTGTTTGCCGCAGCCGAACCGCTCCGCCTCTCCCAGGATCAGCACGAAGGCCAAGGCGGTCAGAGCACCCACCCCAGGATGGGTCATCAAGCGCTGCGCCTCGGGACATTTTTTCGCTTCCTGCTCGATCGCCTGCGTGAGCTCGGCGATGGTCGGATTGATGCGGTCCAAGACTTCCAACAGATCATGCCGGCGACGGCTCGCCCAGCGCGCTAATGGTAAGGACTCCAGTTGCTGCCGTCCGGCTTCCCGCCACAACTTTCTCTTGTAGCGCAACCCTTCATTCAGCGCTGCCGCCTGCAATTGGTTCATGATCCGCGTGCGGGTCTGCACCATGCGATGGCGATGCCAGAGCAGTTGCCGCACGTCCCGATTCTCCCAGCTCGGCACCCAGATCTTCGGAAAGTCATCCTTCAGCATCAGCTTCAGAATGTGCTGTGCATCGTGCCGATCCGTCTTCTGTTTGCGTACTCGCTTCGCTGCGATCTTCGCCGCGTCCCCAGTCGACAACTCGAAGTTCAGCTCGGCTAGCAGACGCTCGAACCATCCTGCATGGCCACTCGCCTCCATGCCCACGCGCACCTTGGCTCCTGCTGTTGCCAAAGTGCGATAGAACTGCTCGGCCTCTTCCCGGTGCCCCAGTCGTCGTTCTTGGACTTCTCCTGTTTCGGTGTCGACGAACGCAATTTGTTGGAAGCTCGGGTGATAGTCACAACCTATAATCAGCATGTTCGGCTCCTTTCTCCCGAGCCTTGGTTGGTTGGCACCACCAAAGTCTACTCGGGCCGGGGAGCCGACATTGTTATGGAATCATTACGCTCACCAACCCAGCTGGCATCGGGTTCGCCCCCTCGATAGGGTTGCGTTGGTTTTCCACAGCTCTTCTATGTTCATCCAACCTTTGACCGAGAAAACTCATTCCTGCAAACTCGGCAACATGAGCCAGTAAGTTATCCGGACAAGCGGCCCGAGTCCCAAGGTTCTTTTGAAACTTTGAAACCTTGAAACTTTGAAACCTGGAACCTTCGTGTTTTCAAGATTTTGCCCGCAACGTATAGCTGCTCATAGATTAATTCGAGAATTCCCCCTAACCCGATGATTCCAATAGATCACCTGGGGAGGGGGAGGAGGCCTTCATGGCAAATTATCCCGACCGCTGTCAGCACTTAAAAGTCAACGGCACTCAGTGCGGATCGCCCGCCCTGCGCCGCAACCGCTACTGTTTTTTTCACAAACGCTTTCAGGACGAACGCATCCGCCTCTCCGCCGACCGCGCCCGCCGCGGCGTCGCCACCTTCGTCCTCCCCGTCCTCGAAGACGCCAACTCCATCCAGATCGCCCTCATGCAGGTCATGCGCCTGCTCCTCTCCCAGCAGATCGACCACAAAACCGCCAGCCTCATGCTCTACGCTCTACAGACCGCCAGCGTGAACTTGCGCATGACCAACTTCAAACCCTTCGTCCATGAAGTTATCCTCGACCCGCGCGACGCCGTCAACACTCCTCTCGAGTCTCACATCTGGGACGACGAAGACTTCGAAGAAGAGGAAGATGAAGCCGAAACCGCCGCCGACTGCGCCATCGCGGCCCTCGAGACCGCGCGCAAAAAGAAAGAGGAGGGCGAAAAATGGATGCGCTGGGCCGAAATGCAATATCCCGACCCGCGCAAGACAACCCGTTCCGCCGCAGTCACCTCGACCGGAAGCGCGGTCGTCACCTCACCCACAACCAGCAACCTCCCGCTCCCCAACCTCAAAAAGCCCGCATCCAGTTCGACCGCGGCAGAAATTCGCGCCGAAATCTCCGACATGGTCCGCAAACAATTAGTTCCCGCCCTAGCCGAAAAATACCTCCCCGCCAAAGCAGGGAATCCCGGAAAGGACCCAGAAAAGAAAGCCACCTAGCAAAACAGTAGCGCGTGTCGTAGCGCCGGCATCTTGCCGGCTGTCGCGGGGGCGTCTCGCCCGCGCACTGTTAATGCGAAAAGAGCGCTGTCACGTTTTGTTTCTCCTTCGTGATCCTTCGTGTCCTTCGTGGTTTATGCTTTGCGATTTTGCCCGCAAGCAGATCGGCCGGCGGGATCGACAAAGCAAGAAACCGTGCCCTCGTGCGAAGATAGACACCGGATCGACAATCCGCCCGGAGCCCATGCTGACGCCAACGCTGCGCAGAATATTCAAAGCTTTTCAGTATCGCGACTTCCGCCTGATGTGGATCGGTGCCTGTACCTCAAGCATTGGCACCTGGATGCAGATCGTCGCGCAAGGCTGGCTCATCTACCGCCTGAGCCACTCGGCGTTCCTGCTGGCGCTCGATCAGTTTCTGGCCGGGATTCCGATCTTCTTGTTCTCGCTGATCGGCGGAGTCGTCGCCGACCGCATCGAGCGGCACAGGATTCTGCTGGTCTCGCAATATATACAGATGGCGAGTGCCGGCACGCTGACGATCCTGGTGATCCTCGGACTGCAGCACGTCTGGCCGATTCTGTGTCTCTCGTTCGTGTCAGGCTTCGCGCAGGCGTTTGGCGGTCCCGCGTATCAGGCGCTGATTCCCACGCTGGTCGACCGCGAGGACATGCCGAATGCCATTGCGCTGAATTCGATTCAGTTCAATCTGGCGGTCACGGTCGGTCCGGCGCTGGCCGGAATCACGCTCGCGAGATTCGGCGAGAAGTGGTGCTTCGGGCTGAACGCGCTCTCGTTCCTGGCTCCGATTATTTCCCTGTCAATGATCACCGCGCGATTCTTGCCGCAGAAGTCGAGCGAGTCAATCTTCGGCAGCCTGAAGCAGGGAATTCAGTTCGTCCGAAAACAGGGGTCGATGGAAGCGCTGATCGTGCTGGCGTTCTGCATGACCGCACTGAGCATGCCGATGCGCACTTATATTCCGGTATTCGTGAAAGACATTTTCCATCGCGGCCCGGCGACCTACGGCAACCTGCTCTCCCTGATGGGCGTCGGATCGATCTGCGGGTCGCTGGCCGTCGCCGGCATTGGCAACATCCGCAACAAAGGACGCTTCGCACTGACGATGTTGATCCTGTTGGGTGCGGGCATCACGGGATTCTCGCTCTCGAAATTCTTGCCCGTATCTTACGTGATGCTGGTATTAGTCGGCGCTTCTATGATGGCGGTGTTCGCCACCGTAACATCGCTCGTGCAGTTGATCACCACCAACGAAATGCGCGGCCGCGTAATGAGCGTCTACAACTGCGCCTTCCGCGGCGGCATGCCGATGGGCAATCTGCTCTCAGGCTGGCTCGTCCCTATGTTCACGGCCCCGATTGTGCTCGGTGTGAATGGCTTCCTGCTGGTGCTGGTAGCTCTGTATTTCCTGATAGTGCAACGGCGCGTAGCCGCGCTGTGATCTGCAGGGCGCGAATGGAATGCTGCTCTTCGGATCAAAACATCCGCAGAGTGTTGGTGTGCATGCAAGGCTTGTTCTGATTGACGATTCGCAGTCCGTGCACCTACGATAGCAACCCTGAAGCGGACCCACACTATGACCAAGAGTCGTGTTGTGCACATTTCTCTCCCATTGCTCGCGGCTGCGGCACTGTTTGTGACTTTCAGTTCCGGAGTGAGCCACGCTCAGGACGCGACCGCCAGAATCACGGGCACAATCTCCGATGCAACCGGTGCCGTCGTTCCGGGCGCGCAGGTTACCGTAACCAACACGGCGACTCACGTCAGCCGTGACACGACCTCCGACCATGACGGCTTCTATCAAGTGCTCGCGCTGCCGATCGGAGCTTATCGAGTCACGGCGGCGCACCAGGGTTTTCGCACGGTTGTGAGCACCGAATACAAATTGCTCATCAACCAGGCGCTGCGGGTCGACATCAAGCTGGAAGTCGGAAGCGCCAGCGAACAAGTGGACGTGGGCGCAGAGGCCGCGCCCGTCGATACGATAAGCGATACGCTCGGTCAATCCGTGACCGGCCGAACCCTGACCAACATGCCGCTCAATGGTCGCGACGCGCTCGATCTCGCCCTCCTGCAGCCCGGAGTCACCGAGAGCAATGACGACAACGGTGGCGCTGGCAACTACAGCATCGCCGGCGGACGCACCGATTCCGTCACCTTCCTTCTCGACGGCGGGTTGAACAATGATCTGCTGGACAACAGCAACCTGCTCAACCCCAATCCTGATGCGATCGCGGAATTCCGCCTGCTCACCAGCAACTACACCGCGGAATACGGCCGCAACGGCGGTGGAATCATCAGCGAAGTCATCAAGTCAGGGACCAACCAGATCCACGGCAGCCTCTTCGAGTTCTTCCGCAACCGCGTGCTCGACGCCAACGATTACTTCAACATTCCGCAGGGCATTCCCCGGCTCGATCTGAAACGCAACCAGTACGGCGCGACTCTCGGCGGTCCCATCATCAAAGACAAGTTTTTCTTCTTTCTCGCCTACCAGGGACAGCGGCAACTCGAGGCCGTGCCAGACATCAACGCGCCGGTGTACACGCCACAGGAGCTGCAGGGAAACTTTTCGCAGGCGATACCGTACGATGGTGTGACCTGCACGATCGCAGGCGGTTGTCCGGATCCGCAGGTCGCTAGCTTCTTGGGCGCGAATCCGGATTTCGCCGCTCCGAATGGCAATGCGGCGCAGGCGATTATCGACCCCACCAAGATCGATCCGGTCACGCAGAACTACATCAAGGCTGGACTGATCCCGACCTCTGCGACGAATCAGACGGTGTGCGACTCGTCCGGTATTGTGTGCTCCGGTCTGCTCTCCACCACACTGGACCAGACCAACAACGCGGACGAACTGACCACCAAGTTCGACTTCAACTGGAGCACGAAGGACAAGCTCTCGGTCACGTTCGGCGCAAATCGCGTGCCGTCGCTGAATCCGTTCCCCTTCGCGACTGTGCCCGGTTATCCCAGCCGCACTGTCGCCAACTATTACTACACCAACGTCGGCTACACCCGGATTTTCTCGCCGACGTTGCTGAACGATTTTCACTTTGTGACTCATCGCAGCAATTACCTGTCGGATACTGTGGTCTCGCATTTGCCTACCGGACCCAGCCTCGGCATCGGCATCACTCCGGACCTCGCGACCGGTCCCACGAACATTCTCTTCGATGATGGCTTCGCGATTGGTCCCAGTGAGAACGGACCCACTCGCTACGTGGAAAACACGTTTTCCTGGACCGATGCGGTCTCCTGGACGCGAGGCAAGCACAACTGGAAGTTTGGAGCGGGCTTTTCCCCGTATCAGGAAAACCTGGTCTACGACTATTACACCAATGGGGAATTTGATTTCTACACTGGTTTCGGCGCCTCGGGGAATCCCTACGCCGACCTCCTGCTGGGAGCTGCAGGCGGCTATTTTCAGGGAGCGCTCGCGCCCTCGAACATTCGCAGCAAAAGCACGTATGTGTTTGGCCAGGATGAGTGGCACGCCACCAAGAACGTAGTCCTGACCCTCGGTCTGCGTTACGAGTACAACACGCCGAAATATGACACCCAAGGTCGCAGCTTCTCCGTGATTCCGGGACTGCAGTCGCAGCGTTTCATCAACGCTCCTTTAGGGATGGTGTTTCCGGGTGATCCAGGAGCACCGAGTGGCACGAACTTTCCCGACAAGAAAAACTTCGCGCCGCGCTTCGGCTTTGCGTGGGACCCCACAGGAAAGGGTCGGACCAGCGTGCGCGGTGGCATCGGACTGTTCTACGACATTCTGAAAGGCGAAGACAACCTGCAGTTCAACGGGCAGCCGCCGTTCGTCAGCAATGCGGGATTCTTCTTTAACAATGTCGGCCCCGGCCAGACGGCTCCGTTGAACTACTTGAGCCAGCCCTTCGTGGCAGGAGAGCAGACCAACACATTTCCTTCCCAGCCGCCGGCCAGTAACTACGATTTCAGTCCGGTGCTGCCGATCAATAGCACGGGCTTTGTCTATCTGGATGATCCGCACCTGCGCACCCCCTATGTTTACCAGTACAACCTCAGCCTGCAGCAGAATCTGTTGGCCGACATGGTGCTGGAGGCAAACTACGTTGGCACTTCAGGCCACGGATTGACTTCGCTGAAGGACATTAACCCGATGGTGTTGGGAACCACAAACCGCGCCCTGGATAGCAGTTGTGCCGGATGCTTCGGCCAGCTTCCAGAATTCCAGAACGTGTCGCACGCCAACTACAACGCGCTCGAAGCCAGCTTGACGCGGCAGGCGAAGGGGGCGAAGCTAGGGACGGCCTATTTCACTCTGGCTTATACCTATGGTCACAATTTGGACAACGCGTCGGGCTTCCGGCAGCGCAACTCAGCGGTGCCGACTTACGCCCCGAATTTTTTCTATGCCTCGGGAGACAGCGACGTCCGGCAGCGCATCAGCTTCAGCGGAGGATGGGACCTGCCCTTCGACCAGATGTGGGCCAGAGGTCCAAAGCGCCTGACCAAGGGATGGAGCCTCTATCCGATCGTGACCTGGCGCACAGGATTCCCATTTGACATCCCGGCGCGATTAGGAGGTAGCATCGATCCCACAAACCCAGGAACCTCAGGAGCCGGCGATCCTTACCTTTCCAACGCCGCGGTGGTCGCACCGATTCGACTCCTGGACCCCAGGCATCTGACAACGATCACGCCGACAATTTACGGGAGCGATGCCAGCGGCAATTGTCAGATTACAACCGGAGCGCCCATCACAGGCCACTTCATTTTCGATCCGAACAGCTTCTCCACCATTCCGTTGGCGAACGACGCTTACTACGGCGGCACCAATCCGTGTTTCCCGCAGCTTGATCCGGTAAATAACCCGGCGGACCGCACCTACGGGCTGCATCGCAATTCGCTGCGCGGGCCTCATCTCGTGAACGTCGACATCGCGATGGCGAAGACCACGGCGATCACCGAGCACATCAGCCTCGAGTTCCGGGTGGAATACTTCAACGCGCTGAACCATCCCGAGTTCGCGCAACCCACGGTTCTCGACGGAGCGGCTGACATTAACAATCCGAATTTTGGGCAGATTACGACCACTGGGACGTTTCGAGGTGCGGCCCCACGCATTGGGCAACTCGGAGCCCGCCTGACATTCTAGAGATGGATGGCGGCCACTTCAGGCGCAAGTTTGGGGAGGAAAAGCGTCGCAGCTGAGATGCTGTCCAGTGCGCGGGCGAGTCGCCCGCGCGACAGCCGGCGAAACCCTTCGGCTTCGCCTCAGGGCAGGCTGCTGGCGCTACACTCGGGTTCTTTCCAAAGGTGCGGTTGCTGCGGGAGTCGCCGGAGCTGCGGCGACTGCGGTTACGGTTGCGACTGCGGGAGCTTCTCCTGCCGGAGCCGCGATCGGGCGCTTGATGGTGAAGCGCTGGATCTTGATGTCGCCGCGCGCGTAGACCGCGAGCAGAGCCGCGACTGCCTCCGGATCGAGGCGCTTGCCCGCTAGGTTCTTGATGATCTGCAGCGCCTGATCGGGCGTGTGCGCTTGTTGGTACGGACGATTGGTGGTCAGCGCGTCGAAGGTGTCAGCGACCGCGATCACGCGCGCCAGCAGCGGGATCTGATCGCCCTGCAAGCCGTAAGGATATCCGCGGCCATCGAGCGCCTCGTGGTGCAACTCGATGCCGGGCAGCATTTCCGCCAATTGCGTGACGGGACGCAGAATGTTAGCGCCTTTGGTCGTGTGCGTCTTCATGACTTCGAATTCTTCTTCGGTCAGCGCGCCCGGCTTTTTCAGGATGTGGTCTTCAATGCCGATCTTGCCCACGTCGTGCAGTTGTGCGGAGATGCGCAGGGTCTCGAGGAAGGACGAAGGCTGCTTCATCTCCTCGGCGATCATCAAGGAGTAGCGGGTGACGCGGTCGGAATGGCCGCGCGTGTAGGGATCCTTTTCGTCGACCGCTCCGGCAAGCATCTGAATTGAACCCATAAACAGCTCTCGGTTTTCTTCGGCGGCGCGCTTGAGGTCTTCGATGAAATGCTCGAGTTCATCGGACATGGTGTTGAAGGTGTTGGCCAGTTCGCCAATTTCTGTGCGGCTCAATAGGTTCACCCGCTGCGAGAAGTCGCCACGCGCGAGCGCGCGGCTGGACTGCGTGAGAACGTGCAAAGGATTGGTGATGCGGCGTGCGGCGAAGATGCTGACGAGGATGCTGATCAGCACCGCCACCAGAGCCAGCAGGCGCGCGGTGCCCTGCATTTCGATGACGTCGCGATAGGCATCATTGCTCGGCTTTTGCACGACGACTGCCCAGTTCAGCGACATTACGGGACTGAAGGTGCCCAGCATGGCAACGCGATCGGAGCCGTTACCCATGGTGAACTCGCGGGTCTCGGCAAACCGCGCTTTGTTCCCACGGCCGACAAACGTGCGTACGATGTCGAGGTTCTTCATGTCCTGCCCGGTGGCAAATCCGGGAGTGGCTGCGGCAACGAGGCGCCCTTGAGAATCGACCACGTAGGGTGTGAGGCCTCCGCGGGCGACTTCCTGCAAGCGGCGGATCAGGAATTGCAGGTCGACCACCGTCGCGATCATTCCCAGAAAACGATCGCCGTACTTCACGGGATAACTGACCAGAAAGACGGTGCGGGCTGTGTTTCCCTCACCGACGACGAGGGCCTGACCGTTGTATTCGCGGCCCTCGCGGGCGGCGGAATAGGCGCGCTCCAGTTCGCGGTTCAGGAAGGCGTCAGGAACGATGGTTCCGCTGTAGATGCCCTTGGCATCTGAGTTGAGCAGGGTCGCGTAGGCGATCTCTTCGTCCGAAGATGCGAAATGTTCCAGCAGGGCACGGAGTTCGGGGGAATGGATGTTGGTTTCGCTGAGGTCGCCGCCGCTGGCGATCTGAATCGCCGACGACAGATTGGCGAGCATCATGCGCAGGGAACGTTGGTGCTGGGCGAGATCATCCGCAAGCGAGCGCGTCACCGTATTCTGCAGCAACTGCTCGTTGGTCTTCAGCCGCTCCCCGTTGATGGACTCGACTTTGGCCGAGTAGAAATACATGGGAACGATGCTGATCACCAGAAGCACACCGAGAATGACGTACAGAATCGGGATGCGCGCGTGATGCGGAGCGGTGGCGGACAAGTCTCTCCCTTCACTTCTCGCAGACGCCGAAAGCGAAGTGGCGGCGGTTTTCAAAGGTATCCTTAAAATCTTAACGGGGAAATGGGTGGGCGGAACGGAAAGGTGGAGAGGTTGGCATTACCAAAGTACCCATTGGGAGCGGTACTCGCGCGCACCGAGCGCGGAGGGACGATACTAACTCGTGATTGATTTCTTGCGATCGCGGTTGTGGGTTCGGGTGTGCGGGCGAGCCGCCCGCACGACAGCCGCCGGAGCCTGTCCTGAGCGAAGCCCAAGGGACGGCGGCGCTACCGCACGGGACCCGCGTCATTGCAGGAGCTTCTTCAGGTCTTTCCAGTGGATCAGGATTACGTGATTCTCTTCGAGGAGCTTCTTGAATTCTGAACTGGTTACGACGTCGTAGTCGCGCTGGCGCCAGGCGGCTCCGTAGTCGGCGTGACCAACCGTGACGGCTTGCAATTCCGCGTCGTCGTGGCCGAGGTGCACGATGATTTCGGTGACGCCGGGTTTCAGGTTCTTGATGGCATTGGCATAGAAGGCGTTCCAGTCACTGGGATGGACCGAGGGATCGGCAATGACCACGGAGTTCAGAAGGACGTCCTTGCTGGAAAGAACCGACGAGAGTTCTTTCGGAGTGTCGGGGGCGATGAACGCGAGGAAGGGTAATTTGTATTCGCGGGCGACCTTGACGTAGACGGCGAACAAATCGGGACGCGAGAAGAGCGTTCCCATGTGACTGTCGAGGTGAGTGGGATGGATTCCCATGGCCACGGCGCGCTCGATCTGGGCGCGGATTTCGCGCTCGACTTCATCGGCTTTTAGAGCGCCCACGGACTGAGGCGTGTCGGGCCATAGATATCCGGACGAATCGAGGAGACTTGGGACTTTGTCTTTCGATTCCACGGGACCCCAGCGATACGTTTTCCACTCGCTGGTTAGGGTCAGGTGCAGACCGAGGTCGGCGTCGGGATGAGCTTTCGCGTAGTCCGCAACTTCGGTGAGCCACGGGCAGGGAACCATGATGCTGGCGGAGGTGACCGCTTGCTTGTCGAGCGCGTCGAAGCTGGCGGCGTCTTCGGAGTGTGCGACGGCGAGATCGTCGGCGTGGACGATGAGGAGTTTCGAGTCGGCAGGATAGCCTAAACGTACCGCGATCGTCTTCGTTTGCGCGAATGAGGTTATTAGAAACGCTATGACAAATACGACTGCTAGTGAGACAGTGCGCAGTGACGACTTCGGGCTATTCATTCTAGACCTTTCAATGTTTGAGCAGCTGCACGTCTTCTTCGGGACCTTGAAATGGCTAGAGCGATGCTTCCAATGAAGGCGAACCAGATCAGAGTATCGGTCGCAATAGCCAGCGAGATCTGCCTGAAGAAGACATCAAGTCCGTGCGCTGGATTCTCAGCGATAAAGTGCTCGGCCAGGGCGAGACCTGGTGTGCAAGTCCAACAATCACGCATTTCCGCTATCTTCAGCCCCACCCAGGCTAGAACAAGCGAGGCGAACAAAATCTCTATTGTCCGAGCGGTGGCAATTGCAACCTTGCGTAATCTCAATTCGATTCCTGAGAGTTCGGGCGGGTCAAGGGTAACACGACACATCGGGTGCGGGAATGGGCACGTGTACTCGAAGAGAGGCACAGCGAACAAGCGGACGCTGTAGGCTTTCGTAGCGATTTCGGCCGTGGGGCTNNCGGCGGGACGCCGGCGCTACGATTGGTTGGTTTCGCTTTTGCCGGTGCGCGACATTAGTACTTGGATCGCCTCGCGCGGGGATTTGCCATCGTGCAGGATGGCGTGCATCTGCTCGGTGATGGGCATTTCCACGTTGCGGGCGTGGGCGAGTCCGACGGCCGCGGAGGTGGTGAAGACGCCTTCGGCGACCATGCCGTGCATGCCGGCGATGATCTCTGGGAGTTTCTTGCCGCGGCCGAGTTCGACGCCGACGCTGCGGTTGCGCGAGAGGCCGCCGGTGCAGGTGAGGACGAGGTCGCCGAGTCCGGCGAGTCCGGCCATGGTTTCGGTGCGGCCTCCGCAGGCGACGACGAGGCGGGTCATTTCGGCGAGGCCGCGCGTGATGAGGGCGGCGACCGAGTTGTGGCCGAGGCCGAGGCCGTCGCAGATTCCGGCGGCGATGGCGATGGTGTTCTTCAGGGCTCCGCCGAGTTCCACGCCCACGACGTCGTTGTTGGTGTACACGCGGAAGCTCGAGTCGCTGAATTCCTGCTGTACGGTGCGCAGCAGTTCGGCGTTTTGCGAGGCGATGGTGATTGCCGTGGGATCGCCGCGCGCGACTTCCTGCGCGAAGGACGGGCCGCTGAGGGCTCCGACCGCGGGAGGGGTTCCGTCTTTTCGTTTTAGGACATCGGTGATCACTTCGGACATGCGCTGCAGGGAGCCTTCTTCAAGACCCTTGGTAGCGCTGACGAGCAACGCTTGCGGTGCGATCAGCGGGCGCATGCGTTCGAACAGGGCTCGGCAATGTTGCGAGGGCATGACGCTGACGACGATCTGCGCGCCGCGGAGGGCCGCGGATAGATCGTTGGTGGCCGTGACGGAGTCTGGGATGTTCCGTCCTGGGAGGAATCGCTCGTTGACGCGTTTCTGCGCGATCGATTCGCAGACATCCGTTTCATGGGCCCAGAGGCGGACGTTGTGTGTGCCCTTGCGTCCGAGGACGATGGCAATTCCGGTGCCCCACGCGCCTCCGCCGATGACTGCGATGTTGCTCATGCGTGTTTTGATCCTAAACGGTTTTCCGTTCCCGCGAGCAGGCGGCGGATGTTGGCGTGATGTTTGACGACAATGAGCACCGACGCGAACGACATCAGTACGAGCGCGAGGGCGACGTTTCCGTATTCGTGCAGAGCCAGCGCAATGTTGGGGAAGGCCGCGACGGCGGTGATCGATCCCAGAGAAACGTAACGGAAGGCCAGCACAAGAATGATGAAGATTGCGGCGGAAAGCAGCACGGCTTTGGGCGCGATCATGACGAACGCGCCGAGACCGGTGGCGACGCCTTTGCCTCCGCGGAATTTGAGCCAGACGGGGAACATGTGGCCGACGACGGCGAAGAGCGCGGCTAGAGCCGCGTACAGGGCGAAGTCGGGCGAAGAAGCGGGAAGGACGGTGCGCCAGGGGATCTGGGAGATCGGAATGCGCTCGAAGATTGGTGGGCTGAGGATGATGCCGATGGCGACTGCGGCGGATCCTTTGAGTGCGTCGAGCAGCAGAGTCGCTATGCCGAGCGCGGGGGATTTACGCGCTACGTTGGTGGCGCCGATGTTGCCGCTGCCAGCGAGGCGGACGTCTTCGCCGCGGAAGATGCGGACGAGGAGATAGCCAAACGGGATGGAGCCCAGCAGGTAGCTGGCGGCGGCGATTTGGAGGAGTCTTGGCATGGGGTGGAAGGTGCCGGCTTTCGCGTACTGTCGGGTGCGTGGGCGGGACGACCCCGCTACAGCCGGCGAGTCGCCGGCGCTACTTTAAATCAAATGCGGCTAGCTTTGTGTATTTTGATCCTTTCGGGGAGAGTTGGCTTTGGTACAGAAAGAAGCTGCTGGGCGTCATAGTACCGAACTCTGACGCGGGCAGCGCGGCCAGTTTTTCTTGCAGGCGCTGGAAGGCCCGGTTGGGAGCGTCTGCCTTGTTGCGGCGCGGTGAGCCGGAGCCGCCTGAACTGCGCGCTAGCGTGAGGTGCGGACTGAAGGCGCGGTCTTCTTTGGGAATTCCGAGCCCGGGCATCTTGTTGTCGATTGCGGCGGCCAGTGCGCCGAGTTGCGGAGTGGCTTCTATGCCAATCCAGAATACGCGTGCGGATTTGGCCGTGGGGAAGAATCCGTAGCCGC
>PMUM01000457.1 GCA_003166855.1 Acidobacteriaceae bacterium
ACCGACGGCCTCGGCAACACGGTCGACTTCAAGAACACGATCATCATCATGACCTCGAACATCGGCGCGCGGCATTTGCAGAAGCGCGAGGGTTTCGGCTTCCAGTCGACGAAGGAAGACGTGATCTCCGATAAGGTGGAAGAACTGGTGAAGGGCGAAGTCAAACGCACCTTCAACCCGGAGTTCCTCAACCGCCTCGACGAAGTCATCCTGTTCTTGGCGCTGGGCGAGGGCGACCTGATCCAGATTCTCGAGCTCATGGTCACGCAGCTCAACCAGAACCTGGCGCAAAAAGCCATCACGGTCACGGTTGCGGACGATGCCAAGAAGTGGATTCTCAACCAGACCCTCACCGACCGCAGCTACGGTGCGCGCCCGTTGCGCCGCGCCTTGCAAAAGTACATCGAAGACCCGCTGTCGGAGGCGCTGATCCAGGGCACCATCACCACGCGCCCCGCCTTCATCGAGGTCTTCCTCGAAGACAACAAGCTCTTCTACCGCCCAGTAGACGCGGAGAAGACCGAAGGCGTCCTGCTGTACGAGAAATAGCTCGCGTAGGGGCGGACGCATTCGTCCGCCCCGCGAAGCGAAGCGAGCGTCCGCGGACGAATAAGTCCGGGACTACGTTTCTTACCCTGCGGAAAGCGTCCGAATAGTCATCCTCGCTTCGTCCGTCTCACCTCGCCGCCACGCCCATCGATACTTCTACCAGTCATCCACCAACCCTTTCCTGACCGGATTCTGCAACACGTACTCGACCTTCGCATCCAAACCCTCCGAGCAGCGCAACACATGATCAAACGACTCTTCCTGCCAAACCGCCCCGTGCCGTCCCACTCGCCGATTAATCTCGCGCCCGGATGCACCCTTAATACCCCGCATGATCTCGATCAAAGAAAACACCTGACTACGGCGTTCATCGATCAAAGGCGTCAGAATCAGATGAACGTGGTCGGGCATTACGACCGCCACGTATAGCTCGTATTGCCTGCGATGATCATGGCAGCACGACAACAGCACAATATCGCGAGCCCACTCCGGCAACACCCAACGAAACTTCGTGACGAACGTTATCAAATGCGGCTTGAAATCCCCCTGTAAATGCGGTAAATTGCGCCGATAGAAGTACATATCGAAATTCTGGCACAGAGGGAAAAGGAACATCCGGGAAACTCGGAAATAGGTCGCACAGATTCCCAAAAGGGAACACGTACGGGCGGACGCATTCGTCCGCCCCGCGAAGCGCAGCGAGCGTACCCCCGGACGAATGCGTCCGGGCCTACATGTGTCCGGGTCTACCCGAAACTTCCTGATTGACCCCGGGTTCAACCTGTGATTAGATGCGCGGAACATCGCGGGCCCTGCGCCAGAGCCCGCCACGATTGGGGCGTGCGACCGAGGTGAAGTATGAAGTCCACTTTGCATGCGGCCCTAGCTGTAAGCGTGCTAGGCCTCGTTGTCTTTTCTTTGAGCCTGGGCGCCAGCGCACGGGATGTCGTCCTGCCCGCTGGTACTCTTTTGCAATGTACCCTCAACGAACCTAACTTCTCCTCGGCCACCGTCGATGTCGGGGATCCCGTTCTTTGCCACCTGCGCGGAATCACCGAGTTCGGTCAGCAGGCTTTTCCGCGCGGTAGCTATCTCGTCGGCCATCTCGAAGCAGCCAAGGATCCAGGCCACTTCTGGGGCAAGGGATATCTCAAGCTGCAGTTCGATCGCATCGGCGTTCCTAGCGGCGACCTGCCTCTCGAGGCCAAAGTCATCGCCACACGCGGCTACAAAGTCGATAAGCAGGGGAAGATCGACGGCAAAGGACATCCCGTCCGCGACGTCGTCGAATGGATGATCCCTCCGCTATGGCCCTGGAAGGTCATCATGCTGCCCGCCCGCGGTCCGCGCCCCACGCTGAAAGGAGAAACTGTCCTCAGCATGCGCCTGATGGATGATGTTCAAATCCCGCAAGTCGCGCAGACCTACGGCCCGAGCTGGCACTTCTTCGGACGTCCTCAGAGCCAGTCCTACCAACCCTCGATTTATGACGACAGCAAACCGCAACTCATGCTGCGGGATGCTTCGGTCACGAGTCAGGCGGTCCCACAAGCCTCCTACGCAAGTCTCGTAACTCGAACCATAACGCCGGCTCCGGTGAACGCTGCTCCAGGCATGCCCGTCTTCGTCCTGACCAATGGCACCATTCTGTCGGTCAGTGGCTACGGATATACCGACAGCCGCATTACCTACTCCCTGGTCGGTGGCGGCACCGGCGTCATCAGTACAGACGACGTCGACTGGACGACAACCACGCAACTCAACGCACAACGCGGCGTGCGCGTCACGCTCCACAACAGCCACGCGACCGCTTCAACCCAGGGCTTCTAGAAAACTGCACATGTGGGGACAGCCGCCTTCGGCTGTCCCCGAGCGAAGCTCGGCACAATGACGCCGCCAGCCAAAAAGCTGGCGGCTTTTTTCCGCAGTGGAGTGCTATGACAGGCGCGCCCCCTCTCGCCAGGAGAAATTTGCCGCGACCTTTTCGGATCTAGCTCAATCCAAAACATCAGTCGTCTAGAATGCTCACCCCAAGAGGCCCCATGCCCAAGGTCAACATCGCCGAAAAATTTTCCAAGGTCACCGAATACTGGAAGCCCTACATCGCCGCCGAACTCAACGGCCAACACGTTAAGCTCGACAAGATCAAAGGCGAGTTCATCTTCCACCACCACGAGCACGAAGACGAAATGTTCCTGGTGGTCAAAGGCCGCTTCCGCATGGAATTCCTCGACCATCACGAGTGGATCGAAGAAGGTGAGTTCATCGTCGTCCCGCGCGGAGTCGAGCACAAACCCGTCGCCGACGAGGAATGCTGGTTCCTTCTGTTCGAACCCGCCTCCACCCTGAATACCGGCAACATCGTCAACGAGCGCACGCTCACGGAACTGGAGCGAGTCTAGCGATCGCCGATCCGCGTACAATCAACGTATGGATCTCACCGTCTATTCGACCCCCACGTGCCCCGACTGCCGGGAGGCTAAGCGCTTTCTCGCGAAGCACAACATTCCCTACAAAGAGGTCGACGTTCAAACCACGCCCGGCGCCCTCGAAGAAATCGTCAAACGCACCGGTAAACGCGCCATCCCTCAATTCGTAATTGATGGCGAGTGGATCCAGCCCTACGACCCCCGCAAAGGCTTCCTCTACGATGCGATGGCGAAGCGTCTAGGAATCAAGACGCCGTAGCTGTTTTCCTCCGTATCCTCCGCGTCTTCTGTGGTTGAAGCCTCGGCATTTCTTCACCTATCGTACGTACATCGTCTTCAGTACCGTAGCCAACCCGCGCCACAGGGGCGAAGATACTTACTCCAAGTCCTCGGCCCCGCCAGCGTCCCTCCGCTCAAAAGGCTGAAACAGAACGACTTGGGCGAGTACCCGAGGACCGCTACTTCGACACTCATGGCCGATCCCCAGATCAACGAGCCCCCGTCTTACGACGCTTCCCCCGTTCGC
The DNA here is from genome assembly GCA_003166855.1 of Acidobacteriaceae bacterium. Lineage (GTDB taxonomy): Bacteria > Acidobacteriota > Terriglobia > Terriglobales > Acidobacteriaceae > Sulfotelmatobacter. The sequence continues at coordinate 3,505 of PMUM01000457.1, forward strand.
GCTCCCGAAGTCCAGCCTCCGCAGGAATCCATCGTGTGCGACTGCTGGCAGCAAATGGTGCAGGCCGTCATGGGAGTCGTGCTCCTGCTGGGCGCCCTCGCCTTGGTCCACTATTACACGCCCACGACGGCGGTAGAGGAGCCCCCCAGCGATCTGCAAAAGCAGGTCCACGAATTGACCGCGCAGGTTGAGCAACTGAAGCAAGACCAGGCCATGCCCGCCGTGGTGCTCAACCGCTACCGCAATTCCATCGGATACATCTACGGCGTCTATCAGGTCGGCTTTTCGAACCAGCGGCCTGTCATTCGCGCGCGCGTTTCCGGCACAGGATTTCTCGTTGGCAACGGTCTGTTGGCCACCAATCGTCACGTAGCCGAGCCCTGGTACGGAGACGCAGAAGCCCAGAAGCTCATCGATCAGGGAGCCACCGGGATGCTCGAAAGCCTCGTGGTTTTCTTCCCCGGCTCGCCCACGCCCGTGAATCTGACGCCTGCGTCTGTCTCGAAAACTTCCGACCTAGCGGTATTGCATGCTGAGAATACGGAGGTGGTCCGCGGTCTCCCGATCCTGCCCCTCGCCAAGTCGTCGGGCTCTCCGGGTCAACTGGTCACGGTGATCGGCTACCCCATGGGCATCGCCGGCATGGTGGCCAAATCTCCCGCAGGAATTTACGAGCGGATGGCCTACCGTCACAATGACATCAATGCGGCCAGCGAGTTGGCGGCCCTGTCACTGATTCGTCCTTCCACCACCTGCGGACATCTCGGCGACGTAGTCGGCGACAAACTCATCTACGACGCCCCCACCGCCCACGGCGGCAGCGGCGGCCCAGTCTTCAACACCAAGGGCGAAGTCATCGGCGTCAACTCCGCGTACATGGACGGCTTCTCCGGAGGCACTCTCGGAGTCTCCGTAGACTCCCTGCGTCCCCTGCTGCAGGAAGCACAAACCAAACAGTAGCGCCGCCGTCCCGGCGGCTGTCCTGATGGCGTCCCGCCATCAGCGCCGACAGAACCACAATTGTGTGCCCGTTTCGTGGATAATCATCCACGTGGCCCAACTGGAGAATTTTCGTCTCAAGGTCTTCCGCACGGTTGCCGAACATCTGAATTTTCGTAAGGCTGCGGAACATCTCTTTCTCACTCAACCCGCCATCACTCTCCAGATTAAGGCTCTCGAAGACGATCTCGGCATCCGTCTCTTCGATCGCGCCGGCAATCGCGTCGTTCTCACACCGCAAGGGTCGGTCCTGCTCACCTACGCGAAAAAGCTGGCGACCCTCGTCTCCCAAACCGAGCAGGCCCTCGGCGCCGAGGATGGCAAAGTCTCCGGCGAGCTGTCTCTCGGCGTGTCGACCACCATCGCGCAATACGTTCTCCCGCGCTTG
>PMUM01000356.1 GCA_003166855.1 Acidobacteriaceae bacterium
CGGCACGCAGAGCAGTACTACGAAGAACATGGCGAGTACCAGTCGGCGATTGGCCAGATCACGCTGGAAGCAGCCAAGCTCGTAGGCCGCCCGATTTTCTTCGCGATGACCATCATCATTCTGGCTTTCGTCCCAGTGTTTGCACTTACCGACATGGAAGGCAAAATGTTTCACCCACTGGCCTTCACGAAGACTTTCGCCATGGTGTGCTCAACATTCATCGCGGTGACTTTGGTGCCGGTGCTTTGCACCTTCCTGATCCGTGGAAAATTGCACCCCGAGGACGCAAATCCCGTGATGCACGGTCTGCGAATGATTTACAAACCGGTACTGCGCTGGGCCTTGAAGCACAGGATCATGACGCTGAGCGCGGCACTTCTAGTCTTTGCCTCGGCGCTCTGGCTCGCAACTACGATCGGCTCCGAGTTTATGCCTCCGCTGGACGAAGAAACTGCCCTGTTCATGCCCATTACCGACCCCAGCATTTCGCTCACCAAGGCAACCGAGATTCTTCGCTGGCAGGACAAGATCATTGCTCAGGACCCACTCGTGGATAGCGTTGTCGGCAAGATCGGCCGCGCAGAAAGCGCCATCGACCCGGCCCCGGTGAACATGACTGAGACGGTCATCAATTTCAAGCCTAAGAACGAATGGCCCGCTGGCACGACCAAAGAAACGATCCTGCAAAGGCTGGACGAGAAGCTGCGTCTGCCCGGCGTAACCAACATCTGGACTCAACCGATCCGAAATCGCATCGATATGCTTGCAACCGGCATCCGTACGCAGGTGGGAGTAAAGGTCTTCGGGAACGACCTTACAACCATCGAGCAGAAGGAAACGGAAATCGAACGGGCTCTGCGCCCGGTTCCTGGTGTGGCTGACCTCTATTCCGAGCGCATCACCGGCGCGCCGTACCTCGAAATCAAAGTGAACCGCGAAGCCGCCGCCCGCTTCGGCATCAACGTGGGCGACGTGCAGGACGTGATCGAGACCGCAATTGGTGGCAAGAATCTCACGACCGCCATTGACGGCCGTCAACGTCTGCCCGTGCGCGTGCGCTACGCCGCTGATTTCCGCCAAGATCCCGAGGAACTGCGCAATAACGTGCTGGTCACAGCTGGCAATGGCGCCCAGATTCCTCTGGGACAAGTAGCCGACCTCGGAGTGGTGATGGGACCCTCCATGATCAGCAGCGAGAACGGACTCCTTCGCGGGAGTGTATTGATGAACGTGCGGGGACGCGATGTCGGCCGGTTCGTGAACGAGGCGCAGCGCGCCGTCGCCCGTGTAGTGAAAATGCCGCCCGGCTATTACATCGAGTGGAGCGGGCAGTACGAAAATCAGATCAGTGCGAAAAAGCGACTCGAACTCGTCATCCCTGTCGTGTTCGTGATCATCTTCCTTCTGCTGTACAAGACTTACAACTCCTTCAAAGAAGCCTCGCATGTGATCCTCGCCGTACCCTTCGCGTTGAGCGGCGGAGTATTCCTCCTGAAGTTACTGGGATACAACTTCTCGGTTGCCGTTTGGGTCGGCTTCATCGCCCTCTTCGGCACCGCTGTGCAGACCGGCGTTGTGATGGTGATCTATTTGGAAGAGGCCGTGGAACGAAAGCGAGTCGCGATGGACGGACTCACTGTAGAAGGTCTGCGTGAAGCGGTGATGGAAGGCGCCCTCTTACGGTTGCGTCCAAAAATCATGACCGTGTCCACGGTTGTGGCAGGCCTCTTACCGATCATGTGGTCTACGCGTACCGGGGCCGAGGTAATGAAACCGCTCGCAACCCCAGTACTCGGAGGCATGGTCAGTTCTCTACTGCATGTGTTGATCGTGACTCCCGTCATCTTCACCTGGCTGCGAGAAAGAGAACTATCACGAAGGGAGATTCCACCAGAGGCATAATAAAGAACCACACAACATTGGGCGTAACGACCAACGGTTCAAGCTCGACTGGATCTTCGTCAAGCCGTTCATCGACGACCCAGGGCGAACGGAACGGAGCTACCGATTCGCTCCACGTTTCCCGATTACGATGCGCGAACTGAACGACTCCGTTGAAGACCGCATCTCAGACCATCCTCCGATGACCGTAGACTTGCCGCTGACAGAAGCGACGAGGCTCGCCCAGTGGCGATGGTCCCGGCGGAATTTTTGCCCTGGATCACTACAATTTCGAGCCGCTCGGTCGCTGGGAAGTTGATCGAGGTCCGCAATATTTCGGCTACGACTTTGCGTGGCATTTGGGCCATGACATCGCTGTCACCAGCGAGTGGGGCACGCCGAACATGGTGGAGGACGGCGTGAATCCTGAGTTACTGCTGGGCGGCAAGTACGGGCATAGCCTGCACATCTGGGACCTCCGCAAGCGACGCCATCTTCAGGCTTTGGACTTGGGAGCGGAACAGCAGATGGTGCTTGAGCTACGCGCAGCACACGATCCGACGAAGGCCTATGGCTTTGTCGGTGTCGTGACATCGCTGAAGGATCTCTCCAGTTCCATCTGGTTGTGGCATCGCCCCAACGGAGGATCGAATGGAAAATTTGAAGTGAAGAAGGTCATTGAGATTCCGGCCGAGCCAGCCGATCCGAGCCAACTCCCTCCGTTACTCCAAGGCTTCAAAGCTGTGCCGCCTCTGCTTACCGACATCAACCTCTCTGTCGATGATCGCTTCCTCTACGTTTCCTGCTGGGGCACAGGAGAGATGCGCCAGTACGATGTCTCCGATCCGTTTAATCCCAAGCTGATCGGTTCCGTGCACGTAGGCGGGATCGTACGTCGCGCCTCCCATCCTGCCAAGCCGGGGGAGCCATTGAACGGCGGGCCGCAGATGGTGGAAATCAGCCGCGACGGACGACGCGTCTATTTCACCAATTCGCTGTACGCAGCCTGGGACAAACAGTTTTATCCCGACGGCATTCGGGGCTGGATGGTCAAACTCGACGTTGCTCCGGATGGCGGCATTCAGCTTGATCCCAAGCTGTTTGTCGATTTCGGCGACCTGCGTGGCCATCAAGTCAAACTGCAGGGCGGCGACGCTTCGTCGGACTTCTACTGCTACCCATGAATCACAACTGGCCCTGGCTTGCCTTGGCGGTTCTCGGCGCCTACCACGGTCTGAATCCCGCGATGGGCTGGCTGTTCGCGCTGGCTCTTGGATTACAGGAAAAGCGCCGCTCCGCGGTTGTCGGAGCTCTCCTCCCGATTGCACTCGGACACGCAGCAGCGATCGCAGTGGCGATTCTGCTGTTGCGCTCTTTCCAGCATTTCGTCCCCGTGAATACTCTGAAATGGGGAGTTGCCTCAATTCTTTTTGTTCTCGGTGTCTATCGCCTCTTCCGCGCTCGTCATCCCCGGGGTCCCGGCATGCGCGCCGGAGGAAAAAGACCTGTTCGTCTGGTCTTTCCTCATGGCATCCGCCCACGGCGCCGGCTTGATGCTGCNNATGGCGCAACCAATGCCTGGGATGACGCACACGATGGGGGGAATGACTGTGGCGCCTTCGTCGTTAAGCCCATCCGCGGTTGGATTGGCCGTCCTGATACACACTGCAAGCATGTTGGCCGTGGCTGGAATCCTTGCCTTCCTATTCTTTGAGACCTATGAAAAAGTAGGGCTGCGGCTGCTGCAGAACGCATGGCTCAATTTTGACCTTCTCGGGGCCTGTGCGCTGGTGATCGCTGCAGTTGCCGTGCTATTGCTTTGATTACTCTTCGGGAACGCTGCGTATACCTATGAGCAATTGTCAGGACCGTTAATCATGCGAGGTCGGACTGGTCAAGGCTCAAGGGCCAACGGAGTGCCCAAACCGGTAGGTAATCGTTACACTTGCATAAGAGGGTATGCGCACGCCTACCACTTCCTGGATGTCGGAGGGATAAAAGTTCTCCGTTGTCTGCCCGGTATAACCGCTCGCGATAAGGAAATTGACGCCGGCATCCACGCGCCCATCGAGGAAAGACCGAACCAATGCACCGCGAAACTCCTTCACCGGGGTGCCGCTGCACTCGACGCTCACATTCACAAGATTGCAGCCTGTACCTAAAGGTTTCGTGCCCACGTATTCGAATTCGCCTCGGGCCTGGAGGCGAAAGGGTAGTTTCTGAGTTGTTCCCAACAGATCGAAGATGGTCCGCGGCGCTTCTGGTGTGGGTTGTCCCGTGTCGAGGTCTCGGGCATCCGCCTTGGAAAACGTGGCCAACAGCGATCCCGATCGGAATCTTTGACACACCGCAAGTGTCATGAATCGAAGTCGGCTGGGTCCTTCGTTAAACTGCAGACCAGTATCGGGGTCGATCTTGGCCAGCTCTGCGCTGCTGGTGACGTGGCCCACAGTAAGTCGCACATCCGTTTTGTGGACCGTCTTGCTCGCGACGAGTTGATAAGAATGCGACGTGGCGACGGGAGTGCCTGCACCGGTTCCGGTGCCGATCCGTGGATTCTCCGTGAAGAAGGCCTCGCCAAAGCTGAGCGAGAGGAGTGGAACGTATGACGAGTCTTTAGGAAGGAACGAGAGCGTAGCCTTGGGTGAGTTCACCCCCACCCATTTCCGAAACGAGTTCTGCGGGTGCAGAAGATCGTCGTTCACGAAATCAATCTCATCGCGGCGCCAGCCGAGGTAATAGCGAAAGTAGTGGTCCAGAGCGCCTTCGGCGGCAACGTACGGGGTCACGGATCCGATCGTGACATTGTTTCCATCCACAGGAGTGACAGGGCCGTAGTAGGCGGGAGCGCTGGGATTGAAGAATCCGTAGCGGTCCAGATCGTCGCGGCGGGGAGCTTCGCGCTCGTAGTCAAGGCCCCCGAGCAAGGAAAGATACGCGGCCAGCGTGTTCATGTAGGTCGCGTTGCCGCCAGCAGCGGTGCGAAACTCGCTCTGGCGGATGAGGCCCTGTCCAAAATCCGAAAGCAAGGAAAGGTTGTAGGTGCGAAAGAAGCCGGAGAGTTGCAGTTGTTGACTGCCACTGAGTTGCCACGCGTCGTTCACGGCTACGAGCGTTGTATGAGTTTGGTCTTTCTGCCTCGGATCGATCGTGTCTCCAAAGTTGGTAAAATTAGCATCGGCGGAATTCAAAGCGAAGATCGGGACGAGTCCCGGAACATACGATGTGCCGTAATACCCAACGCCAAAAAGCGTGAGCCGGTGTTGGCCGACGTGGAAGACTCGCTCTCCGTTGAGCTTGTACTGTTGGCGGTGTTCCAGACGGTCTAGGAATCCGTTGCCATAGGAACCTGAGAACGCCAACCACGATTCGGTGCTCGGGCTGAATCCAGCCACGACATCAATGTCCCGATAGTCACCGGTCAGAGTGATGAAAGGATCAAGGCGGGACCGAAGGCCGTAGGTTGCCGCAAGGTTAACAGAGTGATTCCCTTCTCGAACGTTGAAAGCCCCTCCATCGACCTGAACGCTTTCCAGAACCTCCGGAATGAATATGTTCGGGTCGGAATAGCCATTGCCGTGGGCATTGGCGGACAAATTGTTGGGCACCAGGTAACTACCAACGGCGATGTACTGTGCAATCGGCTCGCCATGATCTCCCGCCACGCCGGGCGCAAAATACTGCGGCGCTTTGATGCCGCTCGAAGCAGTCTCGATGGGATATCCGGGAATCGATAACGGGGCTCCTGGACGGCCCGGGTTGGCCTCCAGCAAGTCTTGACGCACGAAAACTTTTTCGCCGGGATCCGCAGATAGCACGTCTGACCCGTTTACGTCGGCGGTCACCGTGACGCGTTCGATTCGGGATGCGAGGCGCAAGCTGATTACGATCTCAGAGTTGCCGCTCGCGCGGACGCCAACTGGCTGGCTTACTAAACGAAATCCTGGAGCATCAACCTCGATGATGAGTTTGCCGGTCGCGCGAACCTTTAACAGAAACTTCCCATCCGCCGCTGACTGCGCTCGTGAGAGAACCTGTTCACGATCGATAAGCTGGACTCTCGCGTTCGGGATAGCACTTCCCTGGGGATCAACGACACGCCCCCTCAAGACGATGTCTTGCGCCGACAAGGCGCAGGGCAGAAAGAATAAGAACAAGACGGCTATTCTGAGCCCGGACACACCGTGAATATAACTGACAATGCGAATATGCTGCCCCGTCTCGGTCTTCCTTACCGTGCGGCTTGTATCTTCACACTTGGCGTATACCAGATCGGAGAGCTCCACGCTCTTTCCTGGATCACCGCCGGATAGGAATCGGGCAGTTTGGCTTTGGCTTTGAGCGCATCGTAGGTGCTCCAACGGCAGGTCGGGTTCTCCAACACGCGCGCATAGTAGAATGCGCGGTCGGAAGGCTTAAAGTCTGGATCGCTCCAAGTTGTGCTCAGTTCTGAGGACCCGTTGTCGGTCGAATAGCTGCAATCGGTCAGGCTGACTTTTGCGCCATTATCTGCGCAGCGATGAGTATTGGCATCAGGCTTCAGGCCATCTGAGCAGACAACGTCGAAGACCTGTTCGTGGGTCTCCCCTGCTTCCGCCCATCCTTTTATTATCTGGATCTTCTGCAGATTGGCGCTGTTTGGATCTTTCGTAGCCCAGATTACGAAACGCGGGGCTCTCCCATTTTCGGTTTGTGAACGCAGATCGCCACCCATAGGCACACCATTCTTATAGGCCTGTGCGACCAGATCCTTTTCACGATGAAGGTCGGCGGGATAGTTCCAGCCGCCAAAGAATCGAATGCGGATGCGAGTGCCGCTGGTAGCGAAGGTTTCGCGGCGTTTCAGGCCGTCGAAAATCGACTCGCGCGTATTCTCTTCAGCCCACACCCCGGCCAAGCCTCCCGGGTTGAACATGATGTCTCTCATCGGGACATCTTCGACCAGGCTGACATTCAGCCGTTGCTCGGGAGTGACATCCGACAGTCCACCTCCTCCATTCCAGCTTCCTTCGTCGGTTGAACCCGGAGCACTGGAATGCGTGTCTGTGCTGCCGATGAATCCGTACTTGAATGGATTTACACCGTACTTCTCTTCGATAACCAGACCGCGCTTGACGGCGTCGCGAACATAGTCCTTGGCGACCGCGCAGAATGCATCCTGGCCCGGCTTGCACGCCTTCCATAGCTGCTCGAAGTCACACTGTTCATCGGTGGTGCCCAGACCGGGCGCGCATTCGGAATTTCCTTTGATCTGGAAGATTTCGGCGAGGGGCTCTGCCTTGGCCCGACGCGCGAGCCCTTCGGTGGTGAAGGGCGTGCCGTCACTGTTCTTCGAATCGAGTGCGATGCCCCAACCAAAGTTGGTGTTGTGCGGAATGGAGATCACCTGGCAATCGCCGGTGCAGTCTTTCTCCAGCCACTGCCAGAGACGCTCCGGAGAGTTATTGAGGTCTGCGGCGCTAAAGATAGAATCGGGATATCGCCCACCCCGGAAAATCACGTTCCGATGAAGCATCCCCAGGCGCTTGAAGCCGGCTGTCCACTCGAACCCCGCGAAGGTAGTAAATTTTCCGGGCTCGTAGAATTCGTCGGCGCTCTTCTGAATCTGCTGCCACACGCTGCGGGCGCGTTGGAAGCACTTGTTCTTCTCATCGGCTACAACGCTGTTGCAGATCTCTGCACTGCGCTCGGGCGGATTTTTCCAAAGTCCGCCAGCCAAATTCAACATTGACTTCGAAGAGAGGGTCGGATGTTGCTCCGAGGATCGCAGGTCGCGGCATACATCAGTGTTGTAGGCCGAGTCTTTGGAATCATTGCAGAGCGATACTTCGCCCAGCCAGACGTCATGGTCGGTCACTGCCATGAAATCGAGTGGAGTACGCAGTTGACTCTGAATGCCGCCGGGGAGGGTAACTGCCTCACCGTGGCCGTAGCGGTAGGCGGCGCGCGGGTCGTTGCGATTGCCAAAGCTGTAGGCGTCTAGCGAGTAGCTGGTGTGAACGTGAAGATCGCCGAAGTAGGCGTTGCGCAGCGGATTCGGCGCTGGGCGCGACGCAGTTTGCAAACTCTGCTGGCCGTAGACCGCTGTCTGGCAGATCACAATGCCAAGAAGGCAGATGAAGAAGTGAATCATCAATTGGCTGAAAGCCACTGAGTCTTGACTGGACACGACGCTTATGCTTTTCAAAGCTTTTCCCTCTGAGACGAATTGTTTGTTCTCTTTGTTTCTTTTGGCCGATCTCGCCTTGCTTGCGCAGCCATTGCCTCAACGGCCTTCCGGCGTGTACCAGATCGGTGAACTCCAGGCGCGTTCCTGAATCGTGGCCGGGAACTTCGACGACAACGCTACTTTCGCCTGCAGCGCGGCCTCCGTACTCCAGCGGCAGGTTGGGTTCTCCAGCACGCGCGCGTAGTAGAATGCGCGATCCGCTTTATCGAACTCCGGATCGGTCCATATCACCGACAACTCGGCGGCGCCTTTATTTGCGGTAACACTGCAGTCGCTCAGGCTGACCGTGGCGCCGTTGTCCGGGCATTTGTGCCATCGCAGATCGGGCCGCAGACCATCCGAGCAGGCAACGGCAAAAATCTTCTCGAAAGTCTCCGTGCCCTTGGACCAGCCTTTGACAATCTGGATCTTCTGGAGGTTCGTGCTGTTGGAATCCTTCACCGCCCACACCAATAGTTTCGGTGCCTTTCCGTGGGCGCCATGAAGTTCGCCGCCCATCGGCACGCCGCCCTTGTATCCCGCTTGCACCAGATCCTGCTGTTTGTCGAGGCCCTTGGGATAATTCCACCCAGCGAAAAGGCGCACGCGAATGCGCGTTCCACTGGTGGCGAAGGTTTCGCGCCGTTTCAACGCATCGAAAATCGACTCGCGCGTATTCTCTTCCGCCCAGACGCCCGCAAGCCCACCCGGATTGAATGCGCCCCGGCTAATCGGAAAATCCTTGTTCAGCGGCGCGTCGTCTTTGACCGGAGTGGTATACCCGGGCTCATCTTTTTCCTCAGTCGCGCCTGAATTGCTCGAGTGCGTGTCCGTATCGGCGATAAACCCGTACTGAAAGGGATTCACGCCAAATTGGTCGCCCAGCACCAACCCGGTCTTCAGAGCGTTGCGTACATAGTCGCGGGGCAGAGCGCAGAACGCGTCTTCACCTTGTTTGCAAGCTTCGAAGAGTTGCTCGAACCCGCACTGTTCGTCCGTTGTGCCCAACCCTGGGGCACACTCCGAGTTGCCTTTCATCTGAAAGATCTCGATCAGCGGCTCCGTTCGAGCGCGGCGTTGCAGGATCTCCTTCGTGAACGGCGTGCCGTCGCTGTTTTTCGTATCCAGCGCGACTCCCCAACCGAAGTTCGTATTGTGCGGAATGGACAAAGCCTGGCAATCGCCGGTGCAGGTTTTCTCCAGCCACTCCCACATCCGCTCCGGTCGATTGTTCAACTCGACCGCGCTCGCAATCACATCGGGAACCGTTGTGCTGCGGAAGATTACGTTCCGATGCAGCATGCCGATGCGTTTCAGATTGGCCGTCCACTCAAAGCCGATGAAAGTTGTAAATTTGCCGGGCTCGTAGAACTCCTGGGCGATTTGCTGCAGTTCGGTCCAAACGGTCTTCGCGCGATCGTTGCAATTGCCGGCCCCCGTATCCGGACTACCGCAGATGCGCGCATCACGCTGGGCTGGGTTTTGTGCGGAAAAATGACCGAAGTCGAGTGCCGATGCTGCGTGTGGATCATGCTCGCGAATTCCCCGGCAAACCTCGCTGGCGTACACGGCTTCTTTCGGATCCGTGCACAGAGCCAATTCGCCCAGCCAGATGTCATGGTCGGTGACTGCCATGAAGTCTAGAGGCACACGTAGCTGACTTTTCACGCCTCCGGTAAGAATGATCGGTTCGCCACGACCAAAACGGTAAGCGGCACGTGGATCATTGCGGTTTCCCCCGATGTAGGCATCCAGTGAATAGCTGGTGTGGACGTGGAGATCGCCGAAGTAGGCGTTGCGCAGCGGATTCGGCGCTGGAGCCGACGCAGGCTGCAAACTCTGCTGGCCGTGGACCACGGTCTGGCAGAGAACGATGCCAAGAAGGCAGCTTAAGAAGCGGATCGACACACGGCTGAAAGTAACTGAGTCTTTACCGGACACGCAGTTGACGTTTTTCAAAGCTCTTCCCCCCGGGACGAATTCTTTTTCTCTCCACTTATCTAAGACCTAAAACGAGGATGCTCACGGCTGCGATCCAACTGCCGACCACTCGAACTGCGATCTGAGTCCACTCCCATTTCAGGTTGCGTACCAAGCCGTTCCCGTACACGAGCAGAAGCAGCCCAACCACTGCGAGACCCGCTATGAATCGAAATCGAGATGCCTGTCCAACGAGTTCGGCGGCGTTCGCCCACCCCGCAGAGATGCCGAGCACGGCCCCCAGTGCAACCAGAAGCCAACTCGGCACGCGGCGCGCAAAAGCGACCAGAATGCCGAAGCCTGCGGTCAGAATGAGTTGCACAACACCGAGGGAAGACGGAGCGTCGCGTAGCGATGCCAGAAGTGCACCAACGATAAGAGCCGCGGGAAAGGCCGCGAGGAGATGGATTGCAGTCTTACGCCGCTGCTGGCCAGCCAGCAGGCTCAGGGCAACCATCGGCAGCACAGTTTCCATAGTGACGACTGGGTGCAACATACCGGCGTAGAAATCGCCCACTCCCCGCATAGGGTGAGCGAATGCGGGCAGGGGCGAAAGCGTGGCAATGCCAACAGCGGCAACGATTCTCTTCTTGAGCGTGCTCACGCGTGGGTCACCAGGGCTACGAGAAGAACAAGTCCAGTTGTGGCGATGAGACCCCCTGCAGTGCGGAGCAACCTGCTTCCGGCGGGCAACAAATCGACCAGGCCAATCAGGATTCCAGATACATGAAGAAGGCCAGTCGCTAGAACGAACCCCAGAGCATAGGTGAGCGGCGCGGCTGCCTTGGGAAGCTCGGCGCCGTGCGCATGTCCGTGGAAGATGGCGAACGCTGACACGATCAGTGCTGCGACCCACAGAGGGGGTCGCAGTTCGAGCGCGATCACAATTCCGAGAACCACCGCCGATGCGGCAACGCCGATCTCGACGCCGGGAAGCGGAACTCCGCGGATGCCAAGCAACCCGCCGAAAGACATCACGAGCGGAAAAGCTACGGGCAGAATCCAGATGGCAGGGCGCCTGAGTTGAGCACCCCAGATTCCGACGGCGACCATCGCGAGAATGTGGTCGAGTCCGGATAAAGGGTGAAGGAAGCCGGTGACCAATCCCTGCGCCTGGCCAGGAGTCGTGTGGGCGAACGCCGGCGTGGCAAGGGCCGCAATTACCGCAACGGTCGCAACCCATCGCCGGGATGCCGTGTGACGAGTTTTCAGAAAATGGTCGCGCATCTTTGTATGAGCCAGAAGGAAGCTACAGAGCCTATGGTGTAGGCCGGGACGGGTTGCGTCCAAGCCGGCCAATGGATCTCCAAGCTTCGCAAGGAATGAACAAACCCAAGAAATACGGCGACGAATGCGAGTTGGCCGCCTTCCACGCCGAGGTTGAAAAACAAAAGAGCCTGAGGAATGTCTCCCGCGGGAATGCCAAGCCGGGACAGCGTTCCAGCGAAGCCGAAGCCATGCAGCAGGCCGAAGGCAAAAGCCACAATCCAGGGTTGGCGATACGTCAGCCCTTCTTTTCCCCGATGATGCTGGGCCAACTCCACGGCGAGAAAAACGATGCTCAGCGCGATGACCGCTTCAACCGGAGTGGGAGCGACATGAACCACCCCGAAAACGGCCAAGCCCAGCGTGATGGTGTGCGCGACTGTGAAGGCGGTAATTGTTTTTAGCAGTAGTCCCGTACCGCGGACAATGAGCAGCAACCCCAACACAAATAGAAGATGATCGATGCCATAAAGGATATGGCCAACGCCCAGACTGATGTAGCCCCAGGCATCGATTCTGTTCTTGCCATCTTTGTGAACGATAAAGGAGGTCTCCAGCGGCTTGAGCATATGCTGGACGCTGGTGCCGTCTGCAAATGTGATTCGCACTAGCACGTCAAGAATAGTGACGTTGAGACCCGAGATTGCGAGGGCTGCACCGGTGAGGCCCTTGGCCCCGCATTCGACGCTTCCGCGCTCAATGATCGCGCCTGCCGCCTGCTCTGCAACCAGGGGCTTCGAAATCGCGCAATTAACCGGAAACACTGGATAAATAGCCGGAGGTGGCCCCTCCGCTGTTGGTACTTTCCAAACCAGATCGAATGTTCCCGGGCTGGTCTCCTGCAGTGCCAGATAACCGGGGAGGCTAGTGTGCGCGCGAGCCTGCAAGGTGCCGAGAAACAATAGAATCAGAACCAGTCCCCAGGCGGGCAATCTGTGTTTTCGCCTGCATGGGTGAAAGAAATCAGTCAACATCTGGCACCATTGCTCCCTGAGATCCAGAGCTGACGGATGAGGGGGACTTCTCTGCCTCGGCTGCCGCGAGGGCGGCTTTGTCTACCTCGACTTGATAGCGCCGGCGTAACTGCGAATAGAAAGCCTCACTCGCAGTTTGCAGGCGGCGATTCTTGAAATCGGTCAGCACCTGGCCCCGCACTTCGGCCAGTTCTGGCACGCGAGAGGGAAGCTTCTGCAGGATGCGGACCAGATGAAATCCATAACCGGATCGCAAGGGGCCCGCCCACGCTCCAGGCTCAAGCTGAAATACTTTTCCGGCGAACTCGTCTCCAAAGAGTTCCTTGACCTGCTGCCGCGTTTGCAGCGGATACTCGTTTTGCAGCATGAAAGGATCCCCCATGCCGGAAAACTGCGTTACAGAAATCCGCCGCGAACTGAGCCCCACAAGCGCTCGACTAGCATCCCCTTCCGCAGTTGAGCCTCGCTTCGAGGTGCTGAAATAGATGTGCGAGAAAGCGACCTCCCCGGGAATTCGAAACTTTTCGCGATTCGCCTCAAAATACTCTTGAAGAGCATTCTCGGATGGCGCGGCTGATGCGACTTCCTGAGAAAGAAACTCCATCTTCTCAACCAGTCGCCGCCGGACAATGGTGTCGTCCTTGTCCAGGCCGGAAGCCAACGCTTCCCGGTACAGGACTTCTTCCTGAACATAGTCATCGATCAAGCTTTGCATCTGTCTGGAATCAGGCGCGCGTCCCCACTGCCGTATCCACACTTCCCGGAGACGCTGAATTTCGGGCGCCGATACTTGGATTCGATTTGCGTTCTTGTTCGCATTGGCCAAGCGTTCGAAGAGCGCGGTCACTCCGAGAAGCACTGTTCCGGCTACAAGAAAATGAAAGAGCGGTTCACGGAACAATCGATGGAGCAGCGCGGATCGGCCGCGGCGCGCGACCGGGCGCCCATGAACCTTTGGCCCGGTACGCGCAACTCCAGCGGTCTCAATCGGAAGATCGAGTTGCTCAGCGGTTGAATGCACTTCACATCCTCCAAACTTCGTTCGCCTTACACTTGCTGGAGCGGTGGCAGCTTGTAAGATCCGTTGAACAGCTCCGGCTTCGGCTGATAAGTCCGCAGAATAAGTTGATACGGTCCCGCCGGAGCCGGAAGCCAGTTGGACTTACCTTGCCCGGGAGCTTGGGTTTGAAGTCGAATCTCCAACGAGCCGTCCGGGCCGTAGACGAGGCCCGCCGTACGGTCTCCAATCGAGTAACGGTTAATGGGATTCTCGACCAAAGCAAAATCCACCGCGTTGTAAAGAGTGAGGGACCAGAACGCATCGACTGGCGGAAGGCCACCGGCATCGAACTTGAGAACGTATTTATTGGCGCCGCTTAAGGGCGCCCCTTCCGGCTTCGCGCTGAAGTACAGCGCTTCCTGGGCAATGTGCGCCGCTGGTCCGTACTGATTTACAGATGCCCTGAGCAGCGGGTCCTTGATGAAATTGGTTATTTTGTAATTGACGCTCCAGCCATTTAGTCTCGTGGAATAATCCGCCTTCTTGATGCGAGCGTCCGCCGCAGGAACCGCTTCGCGTAAGGCAGAAAGAATTGACTGGTCCTTCGACTGGGAAGGATGGCCGGCGGGCTCGATTCCAACCTTGGCAAACCGGCTCACTGAGGCTAGATCATCCGCTGGGGGTGGCGCGGTTGCCAATCCTGCGGCAAGATTGTCAAAAAACTGGATGCCAAGAGTACTCAGGCGAGTTATCGGGAAAAGGCTCAGATCGGCGTCGGCTAGCTCATCGGGCGGAGTGACCCGGGGATAGGCGCTGAGCGGGGCTAGCGCATATTGCCGCTGGATGGCTTGCGCCGCCGGCAAGTCGGCGTCGCCCGAAACCAACGTGCGAGTAAACGCGAGCCCTATATTGGTGGGAGCATCGATTCGTTTGACACCAGCGGGGAGCGCGCCCTGCCAATTCGGTCCGACTATCGCGTAGGTGCCTTCCTTGGTGCCCGTGGCGCGCCGTCCGACGTAGGCATACGTATTCGCATACGCATCCAGCAACTGGATCGAGTAGTACCGATCATTCGTATCTGGGACATGAAGCAGTTGAGGTTCCTTCGTCAGGTCCAACCACGAATATCCGTACAACGTGTCGATGTTGGGACCTACGCTCTTGTCCGCGGGTCTCGACAAGTGCTGCTTTCCAACAAAACGGTTGATAGAAACGTTCTTCTGGCGAGCCAAATCAAAGTACCATTGGACCAGGACCAGTGGAAAACCCCAGATGTAAGCATCTTGCGCGATGGCTGATGCGTCCTCCGACGCATTCGCCGCAGCGTATCGAGGAAATGACATCGCTCCGATGCTGGCAGCACCAACTCCAGCCAACCAACCAAAGCGCCGGCGAGTGATTTCGAATCTATTCGACATACTGTTCTCCTTCTTTCTGAAAAAATGTCTAAGTAACGCTGTGTCTAGCCGGCTCACTACCTTGGTTTCTTGAAATCGCTCGGCAGCGGTGTGAACCAAATCGGCGAACTCCAGGCCCGCTCCTGAATCGCAGGAGGCACATCATCCGGCAGTGCTACGTTTGCCCGGTGGGCGTCATAAGTGCTCCAGCGGCAGGTTGGATTTTCCAACACGCGGACGTAATAGAAAGTCCGATCCCCCGGCCTAAAATCCGGATCCGTCCAACTCGCCGATAGTTCCGGCGCGCCCTTGTTGTTGGAGTAGCTGCAATCTGTCAAATTGACCGTCGCGCCGTTGTCGGCGCAGCGCTGAGTCTTGCTGTCTGGCTTCAGACCATCGGAACAGACAACGTCATATACCTTTTCGTAGGTTTCCCCGCCTTCGGCCCATCCCTTGACGATTTGGATCTTCTGCAGGTTGGCGCTGTCGGGATCTTTCGTGGCCCAAGCGACGAAGTGAGGAGCCTTAACCTGACTTGGCTTTGCTGGAAGATCTCCGCCCATCGGAACTCCGCCCCGGTAGGCGGTTTCCACCAAATCGCGACGTCGATGTAAATCGGATTGATAATTCCATCCGCCGAAAAAACGAACCCGAATGCGCGTTCCGCTAGTGGCAAAGGATTCGCGGCGCTTCAGCGCATCAAAGATTGATTCTCGAGTGTTCTCTTCCGCCCACACTCCCGCTAGTCCGCCGGGATTGTTCAACACCGCTTTAACGGGGAATTCAGGGCCCACGCTGTGGTTGAGGCGCGTCTGCGGCCTGTGGTCGCCCAGCGATGTCGCGCCGGGCCAGTTCCCTTCCTCGGTCGCTCCGGGAGCGCTGGAATGCGTATCCGTGCTGCCGATAAAGCCGTACTTGAATGGGTTCACGCCGAACTGGTCTTCCAGCACTAATCCGGTTTTGAGAGCGTTGCGCGCATAGTTACTGGCCACCGCGCAGAAGGCGTCTTCGCCCGGCTTGCAAGGCTTGAAGAGTTGTTCGAAGTTGCACTGCTCGTCGTTGGTTCCCAGGCCGGGCGAGCACTCTGAGTTGCCTTTAATCTGGAATAGCTCGATCACTGGCTCGGTCTTGGCGCGGCGGGCCAGGCCTTCCGTGGTAAACGGAGTTCCGTCGCTGTTGTTGGACGCAAGTGCGATTCCCCAACCAAAGTTGGTATTGTGTGGAATGGAAATTACCTGGCAATCCCCGGTGCAAGCCTGCTCCAGCCATTTCCATAGCCGCTCCGGGGAGTTGTTCAAATCCACTGCACTGTACACAGCCTGCGGCACCTGTCCCCCGCGGAAAATCACGTTGCGATGCAACATTCCCACGCGCTTGAATCCGGCCGACCATTCGTATCCGGCGAAAGTGGTGAACTTGCCGGGTTCATAGAACTCATCCGCGTTCTTTTGAATCTGCTGCCAAACGCTTTGTGCCCGTTGAAAGCATTTGTTGTTCTCGTCCGCTTCGGCGCTGCCGCAAACCTCGGAACTGCGGCCGGCAGGATTTTTCATCATTTGAGCCGCCAACCCCCACATTCCCCTCATCCCCTTCTCAGGGTCCTCCGTAGAAGAACGCAGAGTCTGGCAAGCGGTAGTTTTGTAGGCCGGGTCCTCCGGGTCCTGGCATAGCGAGAGTTCGCCGAGCCACACGTCATGATCCGTGACGGCCATAAAATCGAGAGGCGCTTTTAGATGGTTTTCCGCGCCGCCCGGCAAAGCAATGGTTTCGCCGCGCCCAAAGCGGTAGGCCATACGAGGGTCATTGCGATTGCCAAAGGCGTAGGCATCTAGCGAATAGCTGGTATGTACGTGAAGGTCGCCAAAGTGGGCGGTGCGCAGTGGGTTCGGCGCCGGACGCGCGGCTCCTTGCGAGTGCGGCTTGGAGCCGTCGGCGCCCCAAGAGGCGCATACAAAAAATAGCGCGAGAAATAAAGCCAGACTGAAACGTTTCACATTCACTGCCACTGCCGATTTGCCTTCGAATTGTTGCGCCATATGCGCATCCTCTGTTTTTCTTGATTTCAATGCTGCGTTCAGCTGGAACTGTCAGACGCGACCAGCAACGTCTTGAAGAAAGACAATCGCAGGCCGCGCCAGAGGTAAACTCAGAACGTCAAATGCAGCGCCACTTGAATGATCCGGCTCTGGTTGCCGGACTGCAGGCCGGTCACCTTGCCGAACAGTTGGCTCCCAAATGTAGTATTGGGATTGGCCCAATTCGGGTGGTTGAGAACGTTCAGTGCTTCCGCGCGAAATTGCAGGTTGGTGCTTTCGCGCAGGCGAAAGTCTTTCAACAACGACACATCCACTTGCGCCGTGCCTGGCCCGCTTCCGAACGTCCGCGGAGCATCCCCGAATGTGTAGGCGGGATTTTGCTGAAAGGCACTGGTATGGAACCACTCGGCTGCAGTCCGCTGGCTGCTGCTGAGAATGGGATTACTTACCAGATTCGGCCGCACTCCGTCAGAGAACGAACCGGTGTTGTTGACCGCATCGATAACGCTGAGCGGCGTTCCCGTATGCAACTCGGCAATCGTGCCAAACGACCATCCCCCGACGATTTCCTCCAGGACCGTTGAGCTCGGAGAGAATCTCTTGCCGCGTCCGAAAGGCAACTCGTACAGTCCGCTCACGACCAGGCGATGGCGGATGTCACTTCCCGAAAGCCCCCAGCGCGATTGCGGATTGTAGTAGTCGGTGAAGCTGTTATCGCCGGGAAATCCCGCCAACTCGAGATAGCTGTCGGCGTTGTCTTCAAACTTTGAGAAAGTGTAGTTGGCCTGAAACTGCAGCCCTTGCGAGTAACGCTTCTGGAGCCCTACGTTGACGCCGTTATACTTTGACGCGCCGATGTTTGGATCAAGGATCTGAACGTTCTGATACTGCGGGAAAGGCCGCAACGATTGTGCAAGCGCTGGATTCGCAACCACTAGGGGAAGATCGGCATCCGGAACCTGATTGGTGCTGTAGCCGCTGCTACCGCTCCAGACCGGCAGGCTGTGGCCGAAAGTTCCCAGATAAGTTACATCCAGCAACAGGTTCCCGCCGAACTGGCGTTGAATGTCGAAGCTTGTCTGATAGATGTAACCGTTGACATGATTGTGAGCCCAGTACGTGACCACGGTATGTGCGGGCTGTCCGGGAGCGGCGGCCCCAAAGCCTGGCGTCAGGTCCGCCGCCGTCGGCGTAGTCCAGAACACTGGGATGGAACTGATCTCGAAAGCTGGAGAAAGTATCCCGGTAGTGGAGTTGTACACGCCGGTCGTCGCCCCGGAGGTTCCATAACCCAGATTGCCTTCCTGCGGCGTTCCAGAAGCGTACTCACCGGTGTAAAGAACGCCGGCGCCGCCCCGCACTACCCACTGGTCGCGGGGGGACCAGGCAAAACCCACACGCGGGCCAAAGTTGTTCCGGTCCCACTGATTGGCGTAGACGCTGGCTCCATTGAGACCGGAGAAGATGACGGCTCCCGGCGTGCCCGAAACTGGGTTGATAGCGGTTGGATCGAAGGCGTTCTGCCGGTTTGGAGCGGTCTTGCGCGGCGAATCCACATCGTAGCGGAGACCCAGGTTCAAGGTTAGCCGAGGGGTTAACTTCCAGTCGTCCTGGATGAACGCGGAGTAGGAATCCGCGATGGAGTGGATGGTCTCGAAAGAATTGACCGAAGCCGTATATACATTTCCCAGCAACAGGTTTGCGATTGCACCCGCGGCCGTGTTGGTGCTGGTGCCATCGTTATTGAAGGTGAACGAGCCTCCCGCCGCCTGCGGGAACGTGGCGTTCATATACGACGTACGCACTTCTGCGCCGAACTTGAACTGGTGCGAGCCGCGCACCCAGGAAAAATTATCCACGTAGGAGTTGCTGACTGCGGGAGTCTGTGTGTCTTCCTGAGAGCCCTGCCCGAATCCCTCCAGCCCGGCAACATTCACCGTCGGAAAAAAGCTGGAATTAAATGTGTTCAGGCCGATCTGCGAATCGAGTGTGGTATTTACTCCACCCTCATATTGGAGGTATTGCCGGCGGGTGTAACTGATGCGCAATTCGTTGATCTTGTTTTGCGAGAACTCGTGGAACCATGTGCCCGACGCGTTGTAATTGTAGTCATGCACCAACCCTCCCAACGGGTCGGTGCCAGGCGTGGGGAACACCGACGCTGTAACTGTGTGATCGGTATCCGCCAGAAGCCGCCCAAAGATACGATCCTTTAGGCCGATCACATGATC
>PMUM01000046.1 GCA_003166855.1 Acidobacteriaceae bacterium
CAGTACTCGCCATCGCCATCGCCGTCAGCCCTTTTCACAAAAATAACATCTAGCCTGCCACGACTCAGTCCAGGGTCACGGCATGAGCGGCTCTTCGTCGGTCACTCGGCAGGTGGGGTGGTTGCTCCTGAGCGTTCTCTCCGCCGGAAGCATGGCCTTTTACGTGGCCACAATCTGGAGCGCAAATCAAACGCCCGGCTTCTCGGACCTCTACGCCGGATGGTGGGGAACGCACGAACTGCTACTCCATGGCCGCGATCCGTATTCCACCGCCGTTGCACACGAGATACAAACGGTGATCTACGGGGCACCCCTCGCACCGGATTCGCAAGATCCCACTGGCATCGGGGGCGGATTTGCTTATCCTCTGTATGCTGCGCTCCTTTTATGGCCCTCGGTGTACTTGTCTTTTGCCGTTGTACAGAGAGCCTTCCTCTGTGCCTCAATCCTCGGCACCCTGTTCAGTCTCGCGATCTGGTTGCGGCTCATGCGGCTCGTCTGGTCCCCTGTCATCTGGCTCACTGCTAGCATCTTTGCCCTCGGAAGCTTTCCCGTATTGCAGGGGATCAAGCTGCAAAACCCGAGCCTGCTCGCCGCCTCTTGTATTGCGATCGCATTCTTCCTGCTCTTTTCTGAGCGGCTCGTGCTTGCCGGGGCAATGTTCGCCATCGCAACTTTCAAGCCACAATTTATGATCCTTCTGATTCCATGGCTTGTCGTATGGAGCGCCGGCGACTGGCGACGGCGGCGGCCAATCGCCTGGGGCTTTCTCGCTACGATGTGTCTGCTGGCCGCCGTCAGTGAGTGGCTCTTGCCGGGCTGGATGGGCAGTTTCTTGAAAGTGGTTCGCGCTTATCGCCACTACACCTTCGGTCATTCCTTGCTCGATGTTTGGTTTACCCCCAGGTGGGGACTGGTGATGGCCTCATTTGTCTTCCTGGCAGTCCTGGTACTCGGCGGCAGGCTCCGGTCGAAAGCCGCAAACTCCCCTGAGTTTCTACAAGTTACGAGCCTGGTGCTAGCTGCAACCGTGGTGGTGATCCCGACCCTGGCACCCCACGCACAACTTCTATTGTTGCCCGGATTATTGTGTGTGGTTCGTGATCGGACTTGCCTGTCGTCGTCCGGTGCGCTCAGACGGCTCGTTCTAGTGGCAACATGGTCCTTGCTGGCCTGGCCGTGGATCGCTGCGTTTGGCCTCCTGCTGGCAGCAACCCGCTACCCCACTCACGAATTGCTCCAATATTGGGAGGTTCCCCTGTATACCAGCCCTCTGCTGCCGTTGGCGGTCCTCATGGGTCTAGTGTGCCTGATGACCGCTCGGGGGCGGAAGATCGGAGATTCTAGGCTGTCGAATCCCCGCGCTAGACGTGCCCATAAGGGTTTACGGCGCCAAACGCAAGGGCTTCTCCACGTCGTCTGGAGGCCCACCCTGAGGTAACGGATTTTCCGGAGGGTATGCAAGAAAATACCTCTTTTTCGTCACTACGCAGGGTATGATTACGGATAGTCGAGGGAATCTTTCGCGGATGGGGCTCCGGATGTTGCGAGCGCCCTCCCACTCGGTCGTGCAAAAACAGAAATCCAAGGAGCATGTCTATGGGACTTGTACGCAGACTCTGGTGCGAACAGGACGGACAGGATATCGCGGAATACGCTGTCATGCTGGCTGTAATCCTCGTCATTGTCGTCGGAACCATCCGGCTCATCGGATCCAACGCCAACAACGTCTTCTCCCAAGTCGCCAGCTCTATCCAGTAGCGCATAACAGTTAAGAACGATGGAATAGGGCGCTGGCCCCGGTCGGGGCGAGCGGCAAGAGTTTCGGTTTCCAAGGGAGCAGCATGAACCGCACACGCTTGTTGATGATCGGAGTTCTGGCACTCGCGCTTGGCTTCTTTGCAAGTGTGTATGTCTACAGAAACTTGCAGTCGGGAAACCGCTCCGGCGCCGATGCTGGGGTCGACGTGATCGTGGCCGCGGACGATCTGCAGGTGGGGGCGAAAGTAGAAGAGCATGACATCAGGGTTATTAAGGTTCCTGGCGCCGATCTGCCTCCGACTGCGCCCCGGAAGCGGGCGGACGTGCTGGGACACGGAGTCATCATCCCGATTGCCAAGGGCGAATTCATCCTGCCCAACCGGCTGGCCGGCGAAAATGCCGGGTCTGGCCTGCCTGCGCTGATCCCTCCCGGCATGCGCGCGGTTTCCGTGCGGGTGAATGAGGTTGTATCGGTGGCTGGATTTGTGACGCCGGGAACCCGCGTCGACGTCCTGCTGACCGGGACCCCGGGAGGGGTCGGCGAACAACAGACCACAACTGTTTTGCAGAACGTCGCCGTGCTTGCTTCAGGGCACACGCTGGAGCGAAGCTCCACGGGTGAAGCCCAGAACACGGCCGTCATCACGCTGCTGGTTTCACCCGACGATGCCCAGCGCCTCACGCTCGCGAGTTCCGAAGGACGCATTCAACTCGCCCTGCGCAATCCGCTCGACACTAAGCAGGACGAGGTAGCCTCCTCCAATTCCAGAGGCCTCTACCGCGGAGGCGTAGCACCGCCGCCCACCACGACGGTCGTTCATCACGCGGCCGTAACAAAGAAGGTCACGCCGCCAGCTCCACACGCGTC
>PMUM01000325.1 GCA_003166855.1 Acidobacteriaceae bacterium
GTGTCCCTACCGCGATCGCCAACTATCCCTTTCAGCCGCCGCCAACCCACCGCTTTCATTGACTTGACCCCACATCGCACCTACCATTGTGCGATTCCATGATCGGGCAAACCATCTCACACTACCGCATCCTTGAGAAGCTGGGCGGGGGCGGGATGGGTGTGGTCTATAAGGCGGAGGATCTCAAGCTCGGCCGCTTCGTCGCGCTCAAGTTTCTGCCCGACGACGTAGCCAAAGACCCGCAGGCGCTCAGCCGCTTTCAGCGCGAAGCCAAAGCTGCATCGGCGCTGAACCATCCCAACATTTGCACCATCTACGAAATTGACGACCAGCACGGCGAGGCCTTTATTGCCATGGAGTTTCTGGATGGCATGACGCTGAAGCACAAGATCGCGGGCCGGCCGATGGAAAGCGAGCAGATTCTAGCGCTGGCCATTGAGATTGCGGACGCGCTCGACGCTGCCCACACCGAAGGCATTGTTCACCGCGACATCAAGCCCGCCAACATCTTCGTGACCAAGCGCGGTCATGGCAAGATTCTGGACTTTGGACTGGCCAAGGTTGGTCTGGCAGGCAGTTCTTCGAGCCAAATTGCGTCGCTGAACACGCAGTCGGTAGACGTGGACGCGGAGCACTTGACCAGTCCGGGCACCATGGTGGGAACAGTGGCCTACATGTCGCCCGAGCAGGTTCGAGGCAAGGAGCTTGATGCGCGTACCGACCTGTTTTCCTTTGGCGCAGTATTGTATGAGATGGTCACCGGAACTCTGCCTTTCCGGGGCGACACCGCCGGCACGATCTTTGATTCGATCCTGAATCGCAATCCGGTTTCCTCGATTCGAATGAATCCTGACATTCCGGCGAAGGTGGACGAGATCACCAGCAAGTGCCTCGAGAAAGACCGGAACCTCCGTTATCAGCATGCCTCCGAGATCCGCGCCGACTTACAGCGGCTGAAGCGGGACACGGAATCGGGAAAGACAGCCGTCGAGCCTGTCGGCAAGCGCAAACGAAAACTGTCACGGCTTGCCAAGGCGACGACCGCGGTGGGTGTTCTCGTGTTGCTGGCCACAGGGGCAGCCCTTCTGTTTCGCTACTTTCACAGCCAGGATCTTGGGGTCGATTCGATTGCTGTCCTGCCGATCACTGACAACGATACGAGCGCGAACGGGCGTGTGCTCGAGGACGGGATCACCAGCAGCCTCATCGACAGCCTGTCACAGATGCCCAACCTGAGGGTGATGTCGCGCAGTTCAGTCGCGCAATACAAAGGCAAAGAAGTCGATCCCATAGCGGTGGGGCGACAGCTCAATGTCAAGGCGGTTGTCACCGGACAGCTTATTCAGCAGGGTGACAATATCGATCTCAGCGTAGAAATGGTCAACGCGCACGACGACAGCCATATCTGGGGCAAGCAATACAGCCGAAAAGCATCGGAGATTCTTTCCTTGCAGCAGGAACTTGCTCGAAATGTATCGGCGCGGTTGATGCCGAAAATTTCCAATGATGCGCGGGACAGACTCGCCAAGCAGGGAACGTCCGATCCTGAGGCTTACCAACTTTACGTCAGGGGGCAGACATATCAGGACACGCTGACGGCGGACGGCTGGAAGAGGGCGCTGGAATACTTTCAGAAGGCGGTGGCCAGAGATGCGAACTACGCGGCGGCATATGCAGGGATGGCGCACGCTTACGTATGGCTCGGATTCTTCCGCGAGATGCCGTCGGTCGAAGCGCGGCAAAAAGCCACCGACGCTGCGACCAAGGCTGTTCAGTTGGACGACTCCCTTGCCGAGGCGCATGCAGCTCTGGGATATGTGTTCATGTTTAATTGGGAGTGGCAGCGCTCCGAGAAAGCATTGCGCCGTGCCCTCGCGTTGAACCCGAGCTTTGCACAGGCGCACATGTACTACGGCCAGTATCTTTCCGCTCAAGGGAAGATGGAGGAAGCCGTGGCTGAGCACAAGATCGCCCTCGAGCTTGATCCCTCTTCGCAGTTCTACAACCAGGGGTTGTGCGCGATGTTGTGGTCTGCGGGCGAATACGATGAGTCGATTCAGCAGTGCCGCAGACTGGTGGAGATTTACCCCGAAGTTTCCATGCCCCACGGTACTCTGAGCGACGATTACGCGAACAAAAGGGATTACGCACAGGCGATGCGCGAGCTGCAGCTCAGACTGACGATGGACGGCGAGCGCGAGTTATCGGAAACGGTGGGACAAGCGTATGCCACCACGGGATGGGAGGGAGTACTGAAAAAGGAGGCTGAAGTCTATCAGGCAAAGGGTGAGAACTATGACCCGGAGGCCACTGCGATCGCCTATGCGGAACTCGGTGACAAGGACAAGGCGTTCTTTTGGCTAAACAGGGCCTATGATGAGCACGAGTTGCTTTTTGTCAAGAGCACGCGGCAGTACGATAGCCTGCACGGGGATCCACGGTATGCAGACCTGCTGCGTCGGATGGGGTTGCCGCAATGATTTTGCTCTGACCGTTCGGAAAAAGACGCCGACAATCCCACTTTCTGTCGGCAATTGCTGTTGCAGGTTCAGGTGCTCCGCTTGGCTCCCCGTCAGTCGCCGTTGGTAGTTCTTCTGTTCCCTCTATTTCAGTCCCTGCAATGTTAACGCTAGGCCGCAATCCGTTCGAACTTCGTTTTTTCGTCAACTGGCATAAGCAGGCCATAGCGCTCAAATTTCGACTGCTTTCGGTTCGGGCCGCATCCGGTGCATCCGTCAGTAATCGAAAGATGAGTGTAATGGGCAGCTCAGTTGACGAAATCAGGCGATAACACTCAAAACCATCAGTCGGGGTCAGTGAGCGTAATCGATTTCAACAACTGTCGCAAGGGGCTGTTCTGGCAGCCTCCTATGCCCTTACGGGGATATGCACTTGGGCGCAGCGACATTTGATAATTTGCACCAAGATCCTGTCACCACCGCGAGCGAGTTTGTTCCTTCGGGAGCCGCTGCCGAACGCTTCCTTCTCCATATCCGCAAAGGTCTCATCATGAAGTGCAATCGTCAGATACTTGATCTGAATTGACCAGTCTTGCGCCAACTATGAGGCTAGAGTCGCATTTGTCAACTTTGGCTCCGAGTCAAAGTGGGCGAGGAATCAGGCAGCAGTAAGAATGCCAATGCCGGGAACGAGAAAGCTCCGCCGGAGCCGGACGAGCGTCGTTTAGACATTCGAAGAAAGTTCGGAGAAGACTGATGAGAACGAAGTTGATTTTGACCGTTACCGGATTCATGGTTTTGTCTGCGGGATCCCTTGTACAGGCGCAAACTTTTGCCATCCTTCACAAATTCAACCTTAAAGACGGACAAAATCCTCAGGGAGCCTTAGCCCAGGACAAAGCCGGCAACCTTTACGGTACGACTGTGTTTGGTGGATCGTACGCCAGCGGCGGACAAGACATCGGAAATGGAACTGTTTTCAAGCTTAGCCCCAGCGGCAAAGAGACAGTGCTGCACAGTTTCAGCAGCAGAACCGACGGCGGATCTCCTTACGCGGGCTTAATTCCGGACGGTCAGAGCAACTTTTACGGCGTAGCTATGGTTGGCGGTGATCTTTCCTGTCCCTCTGCAAATCTGGGCGGCTGCGGAACCATTTTCAAAATTAACACCTCTGGGAAATTGGCCACCGTGCACGCCTTCACCGGCGCCTCCAACACTCCTACCGACGGCCAGGGACCTTACGCCGGTTTGTTCCGGGACAAGGCAGGAAATCTTTTCGGGACCACGTTTTGGGGCGGACTCTCTTTCGCCTTCGACTCTAACGGTTGCGGCACTGTCTATGAAGTGAACCCGAACGGAGACGGAATGGGGCTCTACAGCTTTGAGTGCTTCCTCAACTCCGCTTCCGACGGTTGGCGTCCGGCATCGAGTCTGGTGGAGGATTCCGCGGGCAATCTTTATGGAACGACCGAACTGGGCGGCCTGGTCAACTGCAGTAGCCCATTTTCCGATACTGGTTGCGGTACTGTCTTCGAATTGACTCCCGGCTCATCCGGCTGGACGGAAACGATCCTCTATAAGTTTACAGGCGGCACGGACGGTTCCTCTCCCATGGCGGGACTGGTTATCGATTCCCAAGGCAGTCTCTACGGAACAACCATGGCGGGCGGCGATCTAAGTTGCCCCACGCTCGGCGGCAGCAGTTATGGGTGCGGCACCGTCTTCAAACTTACGAACAGGAACGGAACGTGGACGGAAAGCGTTTTCTACGCCTTCCCAGGTGGCTCGAACGGCGCCGCTCCTGAATCTCAACTGGTGCGAGACTCGGCCGGAAACTTTTATGGTACCGCCGTGAACGGCGGTAACGCCAAATGTCCCTATGGCACCAACGGTTATTCTGGTTGCGGCGTGGTGTTTAAGGTTACTCCCCAAGGGAAGGAGAGCGTTCTGCACGCTTTCAAAGGAACGGATGGTTTTACACCCTTGGGAGGGCTACTCCTCAACCTGTCCACGAACACACTCTATGGAACGACGACCGGTGGAGGAGATATCGCGCATTGCAGTCTCGCCGGTTACTACAGCGGCTGCGGAGTGGTCTACAAGCTAAACCCGTAGTCGCTGATGATCGTCAGGCTGATTCGATAACGGGGTTGGCTTATGGCTGAATCAGAATCAGACTCGAGGAGGCCGGAAGAACACACGTCTCTGTGCTTCAGAGCCCATCGCCCGCGGCTTATTCGGAGGTTTGAAACTCCATGTTCTCATCCACCGAAAGCTGCTTTGGCGTGCCTGCCAGGTTTTCTCCGGAGCGGGTAGCGACCACGTGGAACCCGCCTGAACTGAGTTCAACCGCATAGCTGTAAGGCAGACGCTGGCGCGCCACCGTAATGTTGTTCGTCGAGATCAAATCGTCGAGGGACGCATACTTTCCTTCGGTAGCAAAGTACCGCCGCTCGGCAGAGGCGATGGTCATCAGATCGGTCTTCACGCCAGTGATGTTGATGGCGCCCTGTGGCGTGCTGGCCCCGGCTTCCGCAGACGTGCTCTGTATCTGCTTGGAGTAGATGTACATGCCAATCGCCATCACGATGATGACGCTGAGAAAGCCGAACAGGCGACTCATAAGTCCCTCCGCACAGGCGATTTCATCGCGAAACCGCGCCGCTGACAAGTAACCGGAGGGCAGTGACCTGCCCGAACGCAAAAGTATTCACTTTGATTGCGGATTGACCTGAGCTACGTGGAGAACACCTGCCGCAACGAGCCCGCCCTGAGGGCATCCCGCCCCCGCAAACTTTGGGTAGGTTACCTCTGTGCCACCCCCCAGTCGAGCCATTCTCAAACCGGCGGTCTTGTCGCAAACTACACAAAGCATGGCAGCCGAATCCACTAACCGCAAAGACAGCCTGAGAGTCGAGAAGCTCTCATACCTCGTGCTGACCCTCTGCGTCGTGGTGCTCGTCTACGTTCTGGTCGTCAAGCCTTTCTAGCGAATCTCGTCAACCCTCGCCGCGAATCCTAGGCCACACTTGTGTGATCGATGGAAGCCTGCCTCCGGGCATTCGCTATTTTCCTTCTGCTGGCTTTATGCCAAGCTGGTGTCCTTCCTGCAGAGGAGACGACCGCCATGAAGAGAATCTGCTACCGGGTCGCCGTGAGTCTGGACGGCTACATCGCCGGTCCGAATGGCGAGGCCGACTGGATTGTCTCGGACCCAGAGGTGAATTTCGCTGAAATCTGGGCGCAGTTCGACACCTTGCTCATGGGGCACCGCACCTACGAACCTGCGGCAAGCAGACTCGGCGAGAAAGCCTTCCAGGGAGTAAAGGTCTTCGTCGCATCGCGCACCATGCAACCTTGCAACCTTCGGACCGCCCGAACATCACCATCTTTCCCGAGTTGACGAGGGCGCGCTTGCACGCCTTGCGCGATCAGAGCCGCAAGGATATTTGGCTGTTTGGGGGCGGCGAGATTTTTCGCTCACTGCTGGAACTGCGCCAGGTGGACACCGTTGAGGTGAGCATTATGCCTGTGTTGCTCGGTGGAGGTGCGATGCTCTTACCCCCTCCTCCGCAGATTGCCAAGTTGAAGCTGTCGGGGCACAGGACTTACGGCTCAGGAATCGTGTCATTGATTTACGACGTGCAGAGGTGAGCCTTGCGAGGTTGTGTCCCTAACTGGGGAGCAGTTGGTTTTATCGCAATAAGCAAGATTGGAGTGTTTCTGTCGGCTCTTAGGCCGTCGGAAATGAAATGCCCCAGAAACTCACCGCCTGCTCATCCTTTTCGACAAATTCAATTCCATACGTGCGGTGTGCTGCTCCCCCGCTGAGTTGCGAAACCACGCGGGCGGAAACCTGCGCTCCCCGTTGATTCTTCACGACGACCACGCACCCTAATGGCAGATCCCGATTCAGTTGGACGATAGCTCCGTGCTTGTTCAGGTTGGTGGCCTTGGCGGGCATCGTGAACGCAGCTTTCTGGCGATCTTCGCCCGACAGCCCTACCGATGCGTGCAGCGCCATCCGGCTGCTGCGGCGCTTGGAGACAGGATTCCGAGCCAACGGTGTAGAGGGTGCAGTGTGGGCTACTCTGGAAGAGGATCGAATGGTTGTGCCCTCCCGTTTTGATCTGTCCGAGATTATGAGATCGGCGTCGCGGCCGCAACGTACGCCGGTCACCACCGGCTGGTGACCTTTGATTGCACTTCCAAACCTCTGATCTGGCGAACCTTATTGCCTCGGATACCGACGACAATCTTGACACGCTCGAAAATAAAATCGCAGCCCTACTCACCGTGCCGCCACGAGGAGGGATTCTCACGCCTGGGACGGAAAGCCCCGGTTTTCCCGGAGAAGGGCGGTTGCCTGTATGATCCTCCGCAGTTAGGCTAGCGACCGACCGCTGCGGAATGAGGTTCGAACGAATGATGAGACCCTGCCACCAGTTCGTGTTGCGTGTATTTTGTCTTCTACTAGCGTCGTGGTCTGTCGCCGGGCAGGAGCCGGCGAACGCCGCAAAGATCGCCCTCCGCGCGGCTCGGATGATAGATGGCAAGAGCGACACTCCCACCAACAAACCCGTGATCCTGATCGACGGCGAAAAGATTTCCGCCGTCGGTGCCGGCCTGGCCATTCCCGCCGGCGCAAAGGTAATCGATCTCGGCAATGTCACGCTGCTGCCCGGCCTGATTGACGTGCATACGCACGTTCTCTTTGAGATCGACGGCACGAACGTCTCCCTGCAAGACGTCTCGATGCTCAAGGTCGTTGCCACCCAGAGCACGGCGGAGCGCGCTCTCCTCGGAGCCAAGCTGGGCAGGGAAGACCTGGAAGCCGGCATCACCACCGTGCGCGACGTGGGAAACTCCGGTGTGAACGGGGACGTAGCTCTGCGCGACGCGATCAACAATGGGTGGCTCCCTGGCCCGCGCATCGTCGCCGCGACTCGCGCTCTCGCTGCGCCCGGAGGACAGTTCGGACACCTGATCCCGGAAGCGCAGAAGATCATCGAACAGGAGTATGTGATCGTCAACGGCCCCGAGAGTGCGCGTCAGGCGGTGCGGCAGGCGCTGTATGACGGCGCCAACTGCATTAAAGTCATCGTCAATGGTTCGCCGGCGAATGTGACACTCGAAGAGATGAAGGCCATCGTCGACGAGGCCCATATTGCGGGAGTGAAAGTCGCAGCTCACGCCATCGGCGACAAAGCCACCCGCATCGCGGCCGAAGCCGGGGTTGACTCCATTGAACACGCCTACGTCATCACGGACGACACGCTGAAGATGATGGCGCAGAAACACATCTTTCTCGTGCCTACCGACGGTACGGAGCAGGAATACCTGAACATGACTTTCGGCCATCGTCAGCCCACACCGGAAGAACGCGCGGAGCAGGAGCAATGGATCAAGCCCTACGTCGCCGGCAATCGCGACCGCCTGCAGCGCGCCCGGAGATTTGGTGTGCCCATTGCCGCCGGATCCGACATGTATCTAACCATGCCCGACGAGGACCGCGGGCAAGCCAGCCTCGATATGTTCGATGCCTATTCCGCTGAAGGCATGACGCCCCTCGAGATCATCCACGCCGCGACCAGCAACGGAGCCGAACTGCTGGGATGGCAGGGCAAGATCGGCACGCTCGAAGCGGGGAAATATGCCGACATCATCGCGGTGCCGGGCGATCCGCTACAGGATGCGACCACTCTGAAACATGCCAGGTTTGTGATGAAGGGCGGCGTGGTCATCAAGAATGAAACTGGGAACGAAACCAAGAACAAGAAATGACGGCGTGATCCCCAAGATATAATTCCCCGCACTTATGCCTCTGGCCGAAGGTGGGCAGTCTTCCTTCAGATATTCGCTGGCGATCCGGCTCGTGGTGACGGCGGCCGCGCTGGTCGTCTGGTTCTGGACGCAATCCCTGATCGGTGCACGCGGCGCGCCTGCTTCCGGCATCGGAGACCGCATCCAAGCCATGACGGCTCCGGCGAATCTTTATCTGCACTCTCACCCGGCGACGGCGAATGCGCTCCTGGTCGTCAGTTCTGCGATCATTGACCTGCTCGGAATTTTTCTTCTGTCGATGTGGATCTTCCGTGGCGAAGCGCGGCCTTTCCTCGCACTCGTAATCGTGCTCGGACTGCGCCAGATTATGCAAGCCTGCGTCGCCCTCCCCACACCGCCAGATGCAATCTGGCACTCCCCGGGATTTCCGTCGTTGCTGGTCACCTATGGCGTGGCCAACGATTATTTCTTTTCCGGACATACTGCCATCGCCGTTCTCGGCGCCACCGAACTCGCGCGGCTTGGCAGGCGTGGGACGACGATCCTCGGAATCGGAATCGTGCTTTTCGAGGCTGCAGCCGTGCTGATCCTGCGCGCCCACTACACCATGGATGTTTTTACCGGCCTGGTCACCGGGCTGTACGCTGCCTACCTCGCAGATCGGATTGCACACTCCGTGCGACAAAGGGTCTGAGGTAGGCGATCCGCGGCCTGAATTCTGCCGTTTCCACCTTTTGCTTCTTCTTCGCGTGGCCCTTTGTGGCGCGAAAACCGCACTCGAAGCATCCCCCCACCGAGCATCTGCCGTGGTTACTTCGGTTTAGCCCGGAATGCAAAAACCGTGATTGAGATCACGAAGAACCGTGATGAGCGCCATTTGCCTTGCCGATAGCTTAGATGAAGATGTCCCTGAAGATAGGTGGAGATGTGACCTCTCAGGGCGCATCCCCAGGACTCGACCGGCCGGAAAGCAGCAGCGGCAGGGTGAGGCACGGAGGTTCCGATGAGCACAATCGAAATCCATGAACCAGAAGTACAGCAAATCAAGGAAGTTAATGCAGGCCGCGGGACGGCGGCGGTCCTGCCACGAACCGAACTCGTACTCGGACCACCGCTGCCGCCCCGGCCCATGTTTGCCGACAGCGTGCTGGACTTTGGCGTGCAGCGCAAGCGCAAGTTCTTCGCCACCAGTACATCATTTCTTATCAATTGCCTGGTGATCATGCTTATGCTGGCGGTCCCGCTGATGTTCACCGAGGAACTGCCGAAGGCGCAGCTGTTGACGTTCCTGATGGCGCCGCCACCCCCGCCTCCTCCACCCCCTCCAGCGGCCGCCGAAGTGCACGTGGTCAAGCAGATCCAGACCGATCTGCTCAACAACGGGGCGTTGCGTACCCCGACAAAGATTCCCCAGAAAGTTCAGATGATTAAGGAAGATGAGGCGCCGCCGCCGATGGCTTCCAACGGAGGAGTCGTGGGAGGCGTCCCCGGAGGTATCCCCGGCGGACAACTGGGAGGCGTGATTGGCAGCGTGATCAGTTCCACGAACAGCCTGTCGGCCGTTCCAAGATTCGTCCCGGCCACCCCGACGCGCATCCGCATTTCGCAG
The DNA here is from genome assembly GCA_003166855.1 of Acidobacteriaceae bacterium. GTDB lineage: Bacteria > Acidobacteriota > Terriglobia > Terriglobales > Acidobacteriaceae > Sulfotelmatobacter. Next base: position 9,853 of record PMUM01000325.1, read on the forward strand.
GGTGTGACCAAGGGATTGCTGATTCAACGCGTGGAACCGGCGTATCCGACCCTTGCCCGCGCAGCGCGCGTTCAGGGCGATGTCATCCTGAGCGCGGTCATCGACATCAACGGCCAAATCACGAACCTGCAGTTAGTCAGCGGTCACCCGATGCTGGTGCCGGCGGCCATCGCAGCCGTCAAACAGTGGCGTTACAAGCCGTACCTTTTGAATGGACAACCGGTAGAGGTCGAGACCACGATCACCGTGATCTTTTCCCTCTCCTCTTGAAGTGGGGACGGCGCCCTCTGGGAGCGCCAGGAGTCTAAATATGGCGGCAGAATATACCTATCGCGTTTCGGCCTGGTGGACCTCAGGCCGCACCGGACTGGCCAAATGCGAGTCCTCCCCGAATACCATCCACTTTTCCGAGGCCGCCGAACTGGGAGGCCTGCAGGGCCGGTGGACTCCCGAGCAACTGCTGCTCTGTTCCCTGGCTGGCTGCTTTACCACCACCTTCCATGAGGTGGCGCGGGCCGCCAAGTTCGACTTCACCGACCTCGAAGTGGAGATCGAGGGCAGCGTCCGCCGCAACCGGACGCCGGGATGCAATTTCAACGAAATCCTCATTCGTCCCAGGCTGACGGTGCAGTCCGAAGAGCAATGCGAAGTCGGACTGAACCTGCTGCGCAAGACCAAGGCTGTGTGCATGATTTCGCGCGCCATCACCGTCCCCCAGACTCTGGAACCCAGTGTCGAAACCGGCAAGGTTCCGGTCGAGGGCTGGAATAATCAGGATGTGGCCGTAAAAGTCGGAGTCTAGTGAAAAGGCCCTGGAACGGGGCGAGGGGGTGCGTATGATGTTCTCTTACAGACTGGTGCGTTTGATTGAAACGCATGCCGACGCGCTCGCCGCGGGACTTGAAGAGAGGGTCGCAGGCAGTCTCCAGGTCACGCATTTCCGCGATATTTCCGCTCATGAACTGAGAGAGCGCGTCTACGAAATCTACCGCCACCTGGGCGAGTGGCTTCTGGGCAAGAACGAACTGGATATTGAGCACCGCTACCGCGAGATCGGTGCGCGCCGGGCACAGCAGAAGGTGCCGCTCAGCGAGGTGGTGCAGGCCATCGTGCTCACCAAGGAAAATCTCTGGGAATTTCTCAAGAGCGAAGCCGTGATGGACCGCGCCATCGAAATCATGGGCGAACTGGAACTGCTGCAAATGCTCGAGATGTTCTTCGACCGGGCGATTTACTATGCCGCTGTGGGGTATGAAGAAGAGGTTGCCCGGGCCACGCACGGAACCGCTGTGCTGCGGGCTGGCTAGGGGAGCTACCAACATGTCGATGTCGTGGGAGATGGAATACAAGAAGCGGCTAAGAATGGCCGACGACGCGCTCCAGTGCGTGCAGTCGGGGATGCGCGTCTACATCCAGCCCGGCTGTGCCGAGCCCGAAACTCTGGTCGAGGCGCTGATGCGCCGCGGGCCAGAAGTTTTTAATGTCGAAATCGTCCACATGATGACCATGGGGTGCGCGCCCTACGTCGCCCCCGAAATGGCGGGGCATTTCCGGCACAATGCCGTGTTCATCGGCGCCAACGTGCGCGACGCCATCAACGACGGCCGCGCCGACTACACTCCGATCTACCTCAGCGAGATTGAAGGGCTGTTTGAGAGCGGCGCCATGCCGATCGATGTGGCGCTGATCGAAGTTTCTCCGCCCGACTCCCACGGATTCTGCAGCTTCGGCGTCGGCGTCGACACGACCCTGACCGCGGCGAAATGCGCCAAGCACGTGGTGGCACAGATCAACGACAACATGCCGCGCACCTACGGCGACAGCTTCATTCACGTCAACGACATCGATGCCTTCGTCGAGTCGTCGCGTCCTCTGTGCGCTTTGAAGCGGCCTGTGGTGAACGACCTGCAGATTGCCATCGCGCGCAACGTGGCTAGCCTGATCCAAGATGGCGCGGTGCTGCAGACCGGTATTGGCGGAATTCCGGACGCAGTGTTGCCGCTGCTCATGGACCGCAAAGATCTGGCGGTTCACAGCGAACTGGTGTCGGATGGCGTCATCCCTCTGATCGAAGCTGGAGTGATCACTGGGGCGCGCAAGAACTTCAAGCCGCGCAAGATCATCCTGGGATTTGCCCTGGGCACCAAGCGTCTGTTCGAGTTCGTCGACAACAATCCCATTTTCGAGTTCCATCCCACGTCGTATACCAACGATCCCGGGTTCATCGCCCGCAACGACAACATGGTGGCGATCAATTCCGCGGTGCAGATCGACCTGACCGGGCAGGTGTGTTCCGACTCGATTGGCAACCAGTTCTACAGCGGTATCGGCGGGCAGGTGGATTTTCTGCGCGGCGCGTCGCGCTCCAAGGGTGGCAAGGCCATCATTGCGATTTCATCGACCGCGAAACAGGGATCCATTTCTCGGATCGTACCCATGCTCGATCCTGGGGCGGGAGTGGTTACGTCGCGCGGCCTGGTCCGCTACGTTGTGACCGAGTACGGTGTT
>PMUM01000236.1 GCA_003166855.1 Acidobacteriaceae bacterium
ATGGCTGCTGGCGCAGAAACCGTGGATCGTGCCGATTCCGGGCACGACGAAGCTGCACCGTCTCGAGGAAAACATTGGAGCTACAGCCGTCGAACTTTCGTCCGACGATCTTCGGGAACTCGAGAACGCAGCCGCAAAGATTCCGCTACAAGGCGCTCGTTACCCGGAAGAATTGCAAAAGATGGTGGGTCGCTGAGCAGCAACGGGGGAACGAATACTGAAGGGGCCCGACGCAATGAGCGCCATCCTGGTCGCAATCGAGGTGTTGTCCAAGGATTGCTAGGCGGGAGCCGTCAACCAATCATCGAGTACAGGAGTATGCATGCCGACACATGAGAAGGATTTAAAAGACCGCCTTTCCCGATATCACGAAATCGACATCAGCGTGACCGGCAGAAAATCGGGACGCACCATTTCAAACCCGGTCTGGTTCGTAGCGGAGGACGACAAGCTTTATCTTCTGCCCGTGAAGGGATCGGACACGCAGTGGTACAAGAATGTGGTCAAGAAGCCGTCGATTGGGGTCCGTGCGGGGAGTGCGGAAGCTGAATTCAAGGTTGTTCCGATCACTGACGCTAAGCAAGTTTCGTCCGTCGTGGAGAAATTCCACGCCAAGTATGGGGCCGGCGACGTGAAGAAGTACTATTCGAAATTCGATGTTGCGGTTGTGGCGCAGATAGGCTGATCGTCCGTCCTCATGAAGCGGATTGCGGGGCGAACGTAGCGGCGAGTTAAGATGTTGGCCGCAGCAGACTGGGGTCCGCGAGGCGCAGGGGTATTTACCCAAAAAGTTATCTGAATTCTGAATGTCCCTTTGGGAGGGAATTCTCTATGGTCACGCTCAATGTGAATGGAGTCCGGCGCGAGGTGCAGGCTCCTGACGACACTCCGCTACTCTACGTGTTGCGCAACGATCTCCAGTTGATCGGCCCGCAGTTCGGCTGCGGGCTGGCACAGTGCGGAGCTTGTTCCGTTCTCATCGAAGGCAAGGAAGTGCGTTCTTGCGTTACGCCGGTCGCGAGCGTCGCCAATCAGGAGATCACCACGCTCGAAGGTTTGCCCGCGAGGTGGGCCAAGCAAAAAGGTCTCTCGGCAGACGAAGCGAAAAGCACACTTCACCCGGTCCAGCAAGCCTGGAACTAGGAGCAAACTCCGCAGTGCGGCTTTTGCCAGAACGGGATGATGATCAAGGCGACCGAACTGCTCGAAGGCAATCCGAGTCCAAGCTTGGCGCAAATCAAAGAGGCCTTCACCACATCCGGACCGTCGCCGAATCTGTGCCGCTGCGGAACCTACGTAGCGATCATTGACGCCGTAAAACATGCAGCCACGATCATGGCGAAGGGGAGGTAGGCGATGGCGACCATGAGCGAAAAACCAGGGAACGTTTTCGGAGCGAAGCTATCGCGCCGCCAATTTGTGAAGACGGGTGGCGCCCTCGTTGTGGGATTCGGCCTGGTGGGCCCGCAGTTTCTGAAGGGCGACACCGCGAAGCCCGCCACCTTTAAGAACTCGCTCGATCCCACCCTGCCGAGCTCATGGATTGAGATTCACCCGGACAACACCGTGCTGATTCGCACCGGGAAGAGCGACTTCGGCCAGGGCTCAACTTTTACCGCCTACCGGCAAATTGTGGCCGAAGAGTTGAGCGTGCCTTTCGAGGCGATCACTACGGTCGTGGCGGGAGACACCGATCGCACACCCGACGGCAGCGGCGCCTTCGATTTCCTCGGCCGTGGGACGCCGAACATCCGCAAGGCGGCTGCCTATACCTACCAGGCTGTGCTCGACCTCGCATCTGAGAAACTCGGTGTGCCGAAGGACAAGCTTTCGGTCAAAGACGGCATCGTATCGGGTGGCGGCAAGAGTGTTTCGTACGGCGACCTCGTCAAGGGACAACAGTTGAAGCTGACGATTCCGGTGAAGGGAGACCTCACCAGCATCTTTGGGCTGACCATCGAGGGCAATCCGCCGATGAAGCCGGTCAGCGAGTACACGGTGATCGGCAAATCCTTCAAGAATTCGATCATCTCTTCGAAAGTGGCTGCGAAGGAAACCTGGGCGACGGATGTGCGCCTGCCGGGCATGTTGCACGCGCGCGTAGTGCATCCGAAGACGCTGGGCTCGACTCTCGTGTCTGCCGGTGCAGTGGACAAAACCAGGTTTCCGAATTCGCAAGTCATCGTGAAGGGCAATCTCGTCGGAGTGGTTGCGCCCGCGGAGTGGGAAGCGATCCAAGCGGCCGAGCAGGTCGCCGGCAACACGAAGTGGACAGAGTGGAAGGGGCTGCCCGGCAATGCCAAACTCTACCAGCACCTTCGGGAAGAGGCTGATTGGACCACTGCGCCGGTCTCAAAGGGCGATGCTAATAAAGGCGATGCGGGCCCTGCGCTGGCGTCGGCTCACAAGAAGCTTTCCGCCACATATCAGTTGTCTTACATGAAGCACGCACCGATCGGCCCAACCATGGCCGTCGCCGACGTCAAACCGGATGGGACGGTGCACATCTATACGCATAACCAGAATCCGCAGGCGCTTCGCGGTGAAATTGCGGTAATGCTCGGCACCACGCCGGATCATGTGATTGTACATTCGTATCCCGGCCCCGGCCATTACGGCAGGTCGAACGGAGGAAACGCGGGCGCGGAAGACGAAGCGGTGCTGTTGTCACAAGCCGTCGGCAAGCCGGTGCGCAGTGGATGCGCGCCGACGATATGCAGTGGTCCACACAATCGTCGGCTGCTTTCTCCGATGTTCAGTTGGCCATCGATGAAAAAGGCAAGATAGCCGCGTATCAAATCGACCACTACATGCCTGCCATGCAGGATGATCGGCCGATCGGAGCCGTCATCGCGGGGTTGCCCACAATGTCCGCCCCTCAGGTCCATTCTAATGGCGTAACTTCCACGGTCAACGGCCTTGAAGATCCGTGGATTTACGCTCCTGTTGCCAACGTGATCGAGCGTGGACACGGCACGTTCCAGGTGGGACAGAAGGCTTCTCCGCTTGCTGTCGGTCTGCGCGACCACAGCATGCGCACGCCGGGGCAGTTCCAGCAGAACTATCCGCGCGAACTCGCGATGAGCGAGGCAGCCGCACTGGCGGGAGCGGACGCCATCCAGTTTCGCATCGACCACGCCACGGAAGAGCGGGCTCTCGGTGTGCTGCAGGCGGTCCGTGATGCTTCGGGTTGGGATGCGCGCCCGTCGCCGCGTTTCGGTGCTGTATCCACGGGATCAACGCCCGTGCGGGGTCGCGGAGTTTCGCTGATGTTGCGTAGTGGAACTTATTGGGCCTGCGTTTGCCAGATCGCCGTCACTCCCAGCACGGGTGCGATTGTCGTGGAGAAGTACACGATTGCGGTCGATCCGGGCATTGTCGTCAACCCGATGCAATTGAAGCGGAATGTCGAAGGCGGTGCGGTCATGGGAATCGGCCATGCGCTCTTCGAAGAAGTCATGTTTGATGAGAGCGGAATCACCACGGAGGACTGGATTTCCTATCCCATCCCGACCATGGCGGACATTCCTGAGATCAAAGTCGTGCTGCTCAACAATCCGAAAGTCGGTGCTTACGGCGGAGGTTCCGAGGCAGCCAACGCACTCGCTGCGCCAGCTATCGCGGCGGCCCTTCACGACGCAACCGGGAAGGTCATGCGGCGGCTTCCGATGAAGCCGGCGTACGTGCAGGCGCTCTTGAAGGCTTAAGGCAGTTGCATACTGGGTGGGACATGACGTTAGATCAAAGCGTGCTTGGGGCAGTGCTCGACTCGTGGGACCGGAACAACACCATCCTCGTCAACCTGCTCCGCGCTATGCCCGAGGGTGGGTTGGAGGTCAGGGCGATGGAGGGCAGTCCGACCGTGGCAGAGCTGTTCGCACACATCCACTACGTCAGACTTGTGTTCGTTTTCGAGGATGCACCCGAGTTCACCCGAGAGCTGCCCAACGAGGAGTGGGTCGCCGAGCGTGACCCGGCTCGCATTGCTCAGATGTTGGATGAGAGCGCGAAGACGGTGCGGGACGCGGTAAAGGGCAGGCTGGAGGCAAGCCGGGGTATGGACGTTCACTGCGATCATCCAATCCTGCTGCTCCAGCACATGATCTGGCACGAAGGGTACCATCAAGGTCAGATGAAACTCGCCCTCAAATGCCGGGCCGTCCGATTACCGATGAAACGGCCGGCCCGCTCACCTGGGACGTCTGGATGCGGAAGAAGTCGAAGTCGTCCGATTCCTGAACGACTTGTTGTCAGCGTCACTACAGGTTGCTGCCCTTTACGTCGCCGTGCAACTCGGGATGCGGTTCCTGTTCGACTTGATCGAGCTTCTTTTTCTGGTCATCGTTCAGGAGTGTTCGGATTTTGTTGTCGGCGGCATAGCGCGAGTCCCGGACTTTGCTCAGGCGCTCATCGCGGGAGATACTCTGGTCCTGCACAAGCTTCACGGTCGTGTCATGCAATTCCTGCAGGATGGGCTTGATTTTCTCCTGCTGATCGCCGGTGAGATCGAGCTTCGCGGTCAGAAATGTCAGCTGGCCTTCGGCGGTCGGTACGCCGGCGTGCGCGCCCGCCGACGGGTTTTTGGTTGATGCGCTGGTGGTAGCCTGTTGCGCGGTTGTGGCTAGAGCGAACAGCAACGTGGTCCCGATTGCAAGTAAGCGAAAGCGGTTCATCGTGTTTTCTCCTTTGCCCTATGATTGGGCAATGTAGCGGTCGAACGCCGCGCAGTCGAGAGCGATTTTGAGTTGCTGAACAAAGAGGCGGTCGATGTCCAGAAACGAGCGCTCCAAGTTGCAGAAACAGGGCGGGGCAAGGAAACATGGAGCCATGCGGCGTGGCAAACCTGATGAGCGCGTCCGGCGCACGCACGAGCGACTGGGCAGTGCGCTGGTGGCTTTGATTCAGGAGAAATCCATCGATGACGTGACCGTGCAGGAAGTGCTGGATCGAGCCTCGGTCGGCCGTTCCACTTTCTATCTTAACTTCCGCGACAAGAATGACCTGCTCCTCAGCCAATTGGAGAAGTTCCTGGAAACGATGAGCACGGCCCTCAGCATGCGGAAGGAAAAATCGCATCGAGTTGTTCCCGTGGCGGAGATGTTTACCCACATCGGCAGCCAGAACAAGGTCTATCGCGCGCTGGCCGACTCTGGCCGTCTCAACGATTTCTTCGATCTCGCGCAAGGCTACTTTGCTCGTGGAATCGAGCAGCGGCTTGTGGAATCCGGGCGCCTTGCGAAACTTCCGCCGCGTGAACTGGGTGCTCGCGCGTATGCATTGGCCGGAGGCCTGCTGTCGCTGCTGCGGTGGTGGCTGGATCGCGGCGCCAAAGAATCACCGCACGCCATGGACGAACTGTTCCACCGGATGGTGTGGAGCGGGCTGCAATGATCGCAAAAGGAGGTATTCTCGAAACTGTGAAAACCAACGGCAAAGGAGTGCCTCTGCGGGGACTGGACCAGATTGCGGAACCGAACGAGGCGGAACCCGGAAAGCTGGCAGGCTTAGTTGCCGCTTATGCTCCTCACGACGGTAGTTTTGAGCTGCGCATCCCCGGCTTGCACGCCAGTCGCTTTTCACGAATCAACAAGGAATGTGTGCACGCCGTCCGGCTGCCCTCGTTGTGGATCATCGCGCAAGGAGCAAAGACCGTCATCGTAGGCGAAGAGGTCTACGAGTACGATGCCGCCCGGATGATCGTGTTCTCCGTGGCGCTCCCTGTCGCTGCTCAAGTCACGCGAGCGAGCCGCTCCGAGCCTTACCTATCGCTGAAACTTGACCTTGATCCGCACAAGATTGCCGAACTGGTCTTGAAGGTGTATCCCAACGGCCTGCCTCCGGTGCAAGAGCGAAGTGCCGTCTACATCTGTCCGGCCGACGAGAACATCGTGAACGCCGCGACGAGGCTGGTCGAGTGCCTGGCGCGGCCAGGGGATGCTGAACTCGTCGCGCCGCTGGTGATCGATGAGATCTTGATCCGGCTCCTACGCAGCCCCATTGGGGTGCGCGTCGCCCAAATGGGTTTTGCCGAGTCGAGCGTGCACCGAGTTGCGAAGGCCATTTCCTGGTTACAGGCTAACTTCTCTCAGCCCATGAAGGTGGAAGACTTGGCCGAACTGGTGCACATGAGCGTGTCCTCTTTCCACGAGCACTTCAAGTCCGTCACGTCGATGAGTCCGCTGCACTATCAAAAAGTGCTGCGTCTGCAGGAGGCCAGGCGTCTCATGTTGTCGACAATCGTGGACGCGGGGGCTGCGAGCCAGCGCGTGGGATACCTAAGCGCGTCACAGTTCAGCAGAGAGTACAGCCGCTTCTTCGGGAGTGCGCCGACCAAAGACATCGCCAGATTGCGTCAAGAGACTTCAGTGTAAGGTTCGCCGTTTTTCCAAGGATCTCCAGTCTGTGAGGTATCTGGATACGTCAACGGACCAGGACTCCTGCGGTCCCGTTTTGATGAGAATGATCTCGTCGGGAGTTCCGTAGCCGCGATCGAAGGCTTGTTTCGAGACTTCGCAAGGCTTAGCCTCACTCGATCTCCATCGGCTGACCCTGGCACCTCGGCTGCAGGAACAATAAAGGGAATATTCCTCCAGGGAGCCCTCGACGGTGGGTACGAGGTAGGAGCCATTGCGATAGGGAGTGCAGGGAATAAGGTAGCGAGTGAGGCACTTCGGACATTCCACGCAATGGCGAATCCGCGTCATGAGAGTTCCCCAAAGTCAGGTTCGCACCCAAAGTGGTCAGATGCAATACCCACTTGACGAGCTTTCAGCATGACCATTATGATCCGCTGAAATGAAGCGAGTCGCCTCTGGCGTTCTCCCCGTGATTGCGGTGGAGCGGAAAATTTCTAAGCCCCTGCACCGGCAGATCTATGACTCGTATCGCGCAGCGATTGCCAACGGCAGCCTTCGTCCCGGGCAGCGGATTCCGTCGACGCGTGTGCTCGCTTCCGAAATCGGCGTATCGCGTTTTCCCGTTCTGAATGCCTATGCCCAACTCCTAGCGGAAGGCTATCTCGAGAGCCGTGTGGGCGCTGGAACGGTCGTTACCTCTTCACTCCCGGAGCAACTGACGACGAGTGCGCCAGCTCGTGAGAAAGACGCGCCTGCCGGATGTGGGCCGCGGCCGGTCGCGCGGCGCTGTTCGGACCTGCGCTCTGAAGCCTTCCCATGGACGATGAACTATGGAGCCTTCCGCGTGGGGCAGGTGGCATTTGATCAATTTCCCATGCAGATCTGGTCCAAGCTTGTGGCACGCCATTGCCGAAACACGGACAGGGAGTTGGCTCACTACGGCCGGCTCATGGGTTCGGAGCCGCTTCGGCAAGCGATCGCCAACTATTTGAAGACCGCTCGCTCGGTGCGCTGCGAAGCCGAACAGGTGTTGATCGTCAATGGCTCTCAACAGGCAATCGATATTTCAGCCCGGTTATTGCTCAATCCCGGAAGTCGTGTGTGGATCGAGGAGCCGGGTTACCGGCTGGCTCGAGATGTATTCGCGCTGAATGGTTGCGAACCCATTCCCATTCCGGTTGACACTGAAGGTCTGGATGTGACCGCCGGGATCAAAAGGTGCCGCAAAGCGCAGGCAGCGTTCGTGACGCCGTCGCACCAATTCCCGCTGGGGGTGACCATGAGCGCTTCGCGCCGGATGCAACTGGTGGAGTGGGCACAGCACGCTGGAGCATGGATCATCGAGGATGACTACGACAGCGAGTACCGTTACGAGAGTCTGCCGATCGCATCGCTGCAGGGACTCGACTCGAACTCTCGCGTGATCTATGTGGGGACGTTCAGCAAGGTCCTGTTTCCGTCATTACGCCTTGGATATATGGTCATTCCGCCGGACTTGGTCGACCAATTTTGGAGAATGCGCCGCGTGATGGATCTAGGTCAGCCCACCTTCTATCAGGAAGTGATCGCAGACTTTATCAGCGAAGGGCATTTTGCACGCCACATTCGAAGGATGCGCGTGCTCTATGGCGAACTGAGGCGTGAGCTGGTCGACGCCCTGGGCAAGAGCTTCAAAGACACACTCCAGGTGGTCGGGGACGAGGCCGGTATGCACCTGACGGTGTTGCTGCAAGACGGACATCGCGATGAGGGAATCGCCGAACGAGCGATCAGGCAGAACCTTTCCATTTGGCCGCTCTCCAGTTGTTATCTGGACAAGGCGCGACAAGGGTTCGTACTGGGTTTTGGGGGGACCACCGTCAAGGGCATTCCGGGCGCTGTTCGCAAGCTCCGCGGCCTGATCGAGGTCCGCTAAGAGCGCCGCGTCTGCTTTCACTGAAGTGGCTTCGCTAAAGGGCTAGCGCGCTCGGGATTGTGTGGAGCGGACCGGCTGCGGGGGACACGGCCCTGGCGGTGTATCCAAGTCCGCTTTCGAGGGGAGCAGGTCCCGGCCGAAGGCTGTCACGGTGACGACCGCGACAATCACGCTCCAGGCAGTGAAGAACAGCCATCCAGCGTTCGAGAGAAATGAGTCACCCAAGGTCATGAGGGTTGCACCGTCATCTGCGTTTCTGCCGGCGCGGGGCGCGGCCAGACCACCTCGCGCCGGTAATCATGAACTCTGCGTCCCAGCGGCAGAGTCCTGCGTTCGCACTATTCCACTATTCTGAGGGAGGAGTGGGCGGCGCTTCCTGCGTGTGCCTTTGCATGCGGGCTTCGTGGTTCGCCTCGATCTCCTTCAACTGGGCGCGCTGGTCTGTCGTCAGCAACTGGTAGAGCTCGTTGTGAACGCGCGTCTCCTTGACGGTGAGCTGGGCCTGAACTTGCGCCTTCTGCGCGGCGAGGGCCTGCACCTTGACCGGATCGAACGTGCCTTCTACGTACTGGCGGAGCTGCAGGTCGATCTGGTGCTGCTGCTGCATCAGCGGCTTCACGGTGGGATGCTCTTTTTGCATGATGGTCTTCATCTGCGCCTTCTGCTCGTCGGTCAGGTTCAGAGCTTTGGCGAAAAATCCCATCGGGTGGCCTTCGCCTGCCATGCCGTATCCGTGGCCGTGCATGGGAGGCGGCGGAGGAGCGTCGGCGGCGGTCTGGGACTTGGCGATAGTGCTGCCCAGCAAAACGGCCATGGCGGCGATCAATAAACGGTACCGAATCGATTTCATCTTGACTCCTGGAATTCTCCGGGATGTCCCGGAACTGTGCGTACATAGAATAGGAACACGGATCCGGGGGAAAAGGCGGTAAAAAGACGGTCAACCGGAGTAAAGTTTTGTCAAAAGGGGGAGGGACTCGGTTCCGACCCACGGCTCCGCGGGCGAGACGTCGGCGCTACTATCTCAATTTGAC
>PMUM01000235.1:0-26087 GCA_003166855.1 Acidobacteriaceae bacterium
GCCAGCCTGCGTTATTTCAATGCCGCGGGTGCCGACGATAGCGGCGAGATCGGCGAATTGCATGAACCGGAGACCCATTTGATTCCGCTGGCGCTGCGCGCGGCTGCGGGGCTGGGTCCAGAACTGCAGGTGTTTGGCTCGGATTATCCGACGCCGGATGGAACTTGCGTGCGCGATTACATCCACGTGAATGATCTGGCAAGCGTGCACCTGAAGGCGCTGGACCACCTGGCGGCGGGGAAGGAAAGTTTTGCCGTCAACGTTGGCACGGGAACGGGAGCGTCGGTGCAGGAAGTGATCACCGCTGTGGAGGAAGTGACGGGAAAGCGGGTGCCGCGGAAGATGGTGCCACGGCGTCCGGGAGATCCTCCGATCCTGGTGGCGAATCCGGCAAAGGCGCAGGCGCTGCTGCAGTGGAAGGCGACGCGCGGGCTGCGTGACGTGGTGGCGACCGCGTGGAATTGGATGGAGCGGCAGAGCAAGGTCACGGCAAGATAGTTTTTCACCACAGAGGACACGGAGGACACAGAGGAATTTCTTTTGGGTTCATTTCTCCTCTGTGTGCTCTGTGTCCTCCGTGGTTAAGATTTCGGGTTGATCGAGGGAAATCATGGGAAATGATCTGGCGGGAAAGAAAGTGGCGTTCCTGGGCGCGGGCAAGATGGGCGGCATTATTCTGCAGGCACTTCTGAAGAACGGTCTGCTCTCGACCAAATCCACGCGCGCGACCGTAGCGCATGAGGAGCGCGCCAAGGCGCTGGCTGCAAAGCTGAAAATCAAGGTTGGGACCAACAACGTGGAAGCCGCCAAGGGCGCCGACATTATTGTGATTGGCGTGAAGCCGCAGGTGGTCGAGGACGTGGTGCGCGAGATCAGCGGTCACATTACCGCGAAGCAGGTGATCGTGTCGGTGGCGGCGTCGGTGCCGACCTCCATGATCGAAAAGAATCTGCCGCCGAACGTTCGGGTGATCCGCGCCATGCCCAACACGCCCTGTCAGCAGGGAGCCGGAATGACCGCGATCTGCAAAGGCAAGCACGCCAGCGCGGAAGACGTGGCCATGACTTGTCACATGTTTGATGTCGTGGGGCGCACGGTCGTGGTCGACGAGAAGCACATGGATGCCGTGACTGCGCTTTCGGCCAGCGGCCCGGCTTACATCTACATCATCCTCGAGTCGCTGGCGGAGGCAGGCGTGAAGGTAGGATTGCCACGGGATATCGCGACACTGCTGGCGGCGCAGACCACGCTGGGCGCGGCGCGGGTTGTGCTCGAGACCGGAGATCATCCGGCGCTGCTCAAGGATGCGGTGACCACTCCGGCGGGCTGCACCATCGACGCCATCATGGAACTGGAGGAAGGGAAGCTGCGCGTGACGCTGATCAAGGCAGTCGTGAAGGCGGCTCAGCGCGCGAAGGAACTCGCCTACGGTTAGAGATTGCTACGGCCTCAGTCTTCCGAAGGAGCGGGGACCGGAGGCGAATTCACCGGCTGACCTCGACTGAAGCAACTCGAGCTTTTTCCGGTGGTGACAAATTTGAGCGCACCGGACTCGTCGGCGCAAAACGTCTTCATGCCCGCGTCCGACTCAAGTGGCACGGCGGTGATGCGATACTTCGCTGCCGGAGACCCGTCACATCCTGCGATCGCGAACCGATAGCCGCTCCACTCTTCGTTGCCCTGACCGGGATCGTACACAAAGCCACTCTCTCCCGGCTGAGCACCTGGCTCGGGAGCTACTAGCGTTGCCAAGGTGCAGGTGTACCCGCGGTCGGGATGCCGCGCTGCATAGTTGGTTTCGGCTGTAGCCACCGTGACCACCCGGTTCTGCGCGGCGGTCTCGTTCGACTCATTTTGGTCCTTGCGCAATCCCTTGAGATAGTCGGGGTCGGTGAGCGGCGCGTGTACCGCGGCCGTGACTTCGGTGAGGCGCCAGATTTCTTTTTCCTGCCGCAAAGTGAAGATGAGGCGGGGCACGACGGGCAGCGATTGCAGCTGTCCGTCTTTGTAATAGTGGACCGAGAGTTCAATCTCGTCGTCCTCGCCGAGCAGGGTGTCGTGCTCGACTGCTATTTCGTACTTCTCGTGGCTGGCGTTCTGTTCGCTTACGAGAAGATTGGGGCCTGTTTCGAAGCTCTCGAGGTGTTCGCCCTGCGCAGTCAACTGGCGGCCGACGGTGGAGATTTTGAGAATTACGTTCGTCTCTGGGCTGTCGCCCTTGTGAATCAACGCCTGGTGTGCGGCCTCGGGCAGGTGCTTCGTGAAGTCGTTTTCACCCTTGCCCAGAAACATTTCAAGCAGCGCCTGACGGGCGGACTGCGGAGGAGGCGGGGTGGCTGTCGGAGTCTGAGCCCGGAGCGAGATGCCGCCAGCCACTGCCACAAATAAGGAAACCAGGCGAATCAGCCGCATTGTTGCCCTCCGTGAAGAGCCGACTTGTGGAGCGTCCAACAATTTAATTCTACAGTTCTAAGACTCCAAAAGCCGCGTTGAAGTTCCGCCTTCGTTAGATCGTGCGGGAATGGAATTCTTGCGGATTCCTCTTCCCGCGCAGGTTCTGTGATTAAATTCTCCCAACTAGGAGGCTGCTGATTGTTGTGCACCACCGGTTTGCGCTATGGAACGTCCCGCCGTGGTTTGGGGAGCGCTTGTCGCAAGAGTTTCCGCAATTGCAGATCACGCAGCGCACCGGCTATGACGGCATCGAGCAAGATCTGCGCGACGCGGAAATCATCTTCACGATCTCACTGCGCCCCCAACAGTTTGCAGCAACGCGGAGCCTGCGCTGGATTCACGCGCCCACGGCCGCGGTGCACCAACTGCTGTTTGACGAGGTGGTGAACAGCGACGTGGTGGTCACCAATTCGCGGGAAGTACACGGCCCGGTGGTCGCCGAGCATGTGATGGCGCTGGTCTTTGCGCTGGCGAAGAAACTCCCGCAGGCCTCGGCGTTCCAGCAGAAACACATCTGGGGCCAGGAGGCGATCTGGACCGACGGAGTGCATCCCCGCGAGATTGCCGGAGCGACTTTGGGCTTGATCGGAGTCGGAAGCATCGGACGCCGGGTGGCGCAGATGGCATCGGCCCTGGGCATGCGCGTGATCGCAGTGCGCGAGCATGTGGAGAAAGGAAATCCCGAGGGCGTGCAGGAGGTCTTCGCGCCCTCAGCGCTCGACGAGATGCTCAAACAATCAGATTACGTGGTTCTGGCGGCCCCTCTGATCGCCGCGACCCATGGGCTAATGAATGCTGGCCGGTTCGCCGTTATGAAGCCCGAGGCCTGCCTGATCAATGTTGGCCGCGGGGCGCAGGTGGACGAGGCCGCGCTGATCGAAGCCCTGCGCACGCGGCGCATTGCGGGAGCGGCGCTCGACGTGTTTGAGCGCGAACCGCTTCCGACAGACTCGCCGCTGTGGAGCGTTGAGAACCTGCTGATCACGCCGCACACCGCGGGCCTTACAGAAAAGCTGTGGCACCGGCACTATGAGTTGTTCTCGGACAATCTGCGGCGCTACCTGGCGCAGCAGCCGTTGCGTTTCGTCGTCGATAAGCAGAAGGGATATTGAGCGTCCGGCTTCGTGCTACAGTTTTCTGGGGCGCTCCTGATCGTCGCAGAGAGACTCTGGCAAATCACTAGAAACGAATTCCATGGAACAACGGCTCATCCTCTTCAATTTGCTGTTCAAGCTGGGTGTAGCGGCGGCTGTGTCCAGCAGCCTGGTGCGCTCCAAGGAATTCAAGAGTCTCTTGTTTCGCGAAGAGCGCACCTTCCAGCAGAAGCTATACCTGGTGCTTTGGTTCGGACTGCCGATCATGGTTGGAGTCTGGGCGCGAATTTTCTCGAAAAGTTTCCAGGCCGGCGACATGAGTTTTGAGACCGCCCTTCTGCTGGGCGTGATCGGCGGACGCTGGGCAGGATCGCTGGGCGGGGTGCTGATGGCCATACCTGCCCTGCTGCACGGCGAGTGGGCCGCGATGCCCTTTGACGTGCTTTCTGGTTTTCTCGCAGGCCAATTGCGCACCTGGGCGGTCGATAAGGATGATATCTGGTCGTTCTCGCCGTTCATCGATGAAAGCATCTTCCGCATCATCCGGCGCAATCTACCGCGCCCGCGCCTGTTCGACTGGCAGATCATGTTTTTCTGGACCGTGATCGGCCTGCGCTTCGTGCAAACCCAGTTGGTGCAGTATTTCCCGAACTCCATCTTCAGCATTGAGAGTCCCGACAACTACTGGATCTATAGCGCGATCTATGCCGCGTCGGTGATCGCGGTTGGAATCGAACTGAAGATCTTTAACAGCGTACGCATCCAGATCAAGCTGGAAGAACAGGAACGGCTTTTGCTGCACGCCCGCATGGAGGCGCTGCAAAATCAAATCAATCCGCACTTTCTGTTTAACACTCTGAACTCGATCTCATCGCTGGTGCGATTTGATCCGGACATGGCTCGCGCCGTGATCTTCAAGCTCGCGACCATCTTGCGGCGTTTGCTCAATAGCAGCGAAGCGTTTGCACCCTTGCGGGAAGAATTCGAATTCATCGACAACTATCTCGACATCGAGGTGGTGAGGTTCGGGCGAGACAAACTGCGAGTCGTCAAGGAACTCGATCCCGCCTCGCTCGACGTGGTTGTTCCCAGCATGCTGCTGCAGCCGCTGGTCGAGAACTCCATCAAGCATGGGCTGGGGCCGAAGGTGGAAGGCGGCAGCATCTACCTGCGCAGCCGGCTTGTCGATTCGCGGCTGATCATTGAAGTCGAAGACGACGGTGTAGGCATGGGCAGCGCGCAACTCGAAGAAAGCAGCAGTTGGTCGGGGATGGGGATCGGCATGGCGAACATCTCCGAGCGTCTGCAGGTGCTTTACGGCGATACCGCGCGCATGACCATCGACAGCCACGAAGGCAAGGGAACTCTGATTCGGATCCGTCTGCCGCTGGTGGAGGCGGCGAGCGCGGTTCCCGAGGGCTTCTACGCCGAGCGCTCCAGCACCCGCCGGTAGAAATCCTCGTACTGCTTCACAATCTTGGTGGAACAGAAGCGCTCTTTGGCGGCCGCTCGCGCCTGCTTTCCCATTTCCCGCAGCAAATCGTCATTACTGAGCAGATCGATGGCGTAACGCGCCATGGTGTCGACGTCACCGACGTCGGCGAGATAGCCGCTTTTTCCGTGTTCGATGACTTCGGGCACCCCGCCGGCCCGCGTGGAGATGGGAACGACTTCACAGGCCATGGCCTCGAGCGCTGCAAGCCCGAACGATTCCAGTTCACTGGGAATCAGCATGACGTCGGCGATCGACAGTTTCTCTTCGATCTGATCCTGCTTTCCCAGAAATAGGACGTCGCCGTGAATGCCCTTCTGCACAGCCAGCCACTCGGCGACGGAACGGTCCGGGCCATCGCCGATCAACAGCAGCTTCGACGGAATCTTCTTGTGCACGCGGTCGAAGATCTCGATCACGTCGGTGAGGCGTTTGACCGGACGAAAGTTCGAAAGATGCACCAGCACGCGCTCGCCGTTGGGTGCGTACTCCGCCCGCACCTTTGCAAATGTCGCGGGGTCGCGGCGGTAAACGTCGCAATTCACCGAGTTGTAAATCACTTCAATGCTGTTCCTCACGTCGAACACGCGCTGCGTGCGGTCTTTGAGGTAATTTGAAATTGCGGTCACTCCGTCGCTCTGTTCAATCGAGTAACGTGTGATTGGCAGATAAGAACGGTCGAGGCCAACCAGAGTAATGTCGGTGCCGTGCAGCGTCGTAACGAACGGCAAGCGCTGCTTCCGGGGCCCCGCGGCGAGCATCTGCCGGGCCAGCATGGCGCTGACCGAATGCGGGATCGCGTAGTGCACATGCAACAGGTCGAGATCATAGAGTTGCGCGACCTCCGCCATGCGGGTGGCCAGCGCCAAATCATACGGAGGATAGTCGAACAGCGGATAACGGGAAACCTCCACTTCGTGAAAGTGGATGTTCGGTTCTTCACCGCGCAGCCGGATGGGCTGTGCGTAGGAAATGAAATGGATTTCGTGTCCGCGCTGCGCCAACTCCAGGCCGAGTTCGGTGGCGACAACTCCGCTACCGCCGTACGTCGGATAACAGGTGATTCCAATCTTCATGTGCGAGGGGCCGCCTTCTCGTTCCTGTCATTCGATGGCTGGAATGGGCAGTGGTTGCAGATTTTACACGAGTAGCGGGCAGAGACGGCGCAGACTGGTGTTATTGACCGTCTTTCGGCTGATTGTCTTTGGGGCCGAGGGACATCCCGGGGTCGAGCTTATCGAGGTGAGCCTGAAATCGTTTCTTGGACTCTTCGGGTAAGCCCGTAAATTCAATGCCCATTCCGACGCCCGGATCGCGGGTGCGAACCACGGCCGTGGGCGTAAGGCGCTCGTCTTCGATCCACAAATCCACTCGCAGCGCGGTCGCGACGGATAAGGGCATGACGGTCTCTACATAACAACCGTTCCCGCTGATGTCGGTGGCATTCACGCGCAGCGGAGTGTTCACCCGCTCGTCGCGCAGCTCCAGTGGATAAGAAATCTTGTGGCGGGCGAATTTTCTACGATTGTCCTGGCGTGCCTGCGTCCGTTCTTCCGCCTGCATGTCTTTGGGAAGCGCTGCGGCCCAGGGACAATCCTGGTCAAGAACCAACTGAATACCCACCTGGGTTTTCTTGAGCGCCCCAGCGTCGACTACCCAGATCACCTTGCAGCGCGCTTTCCTAGTTTCGTACTGCACTCCAATAACATCGCCCACCTTCAGTTCGGGCTCAATTCCGTAGAGGCAAGCGCCCGTAGCGCTGACATTTTGCGCCATGGCATTCTGGAAGAAAGGCTGATTATTCGCGCCCATGCCCCATACCCGGACCTTTAAGTCCAGCGTGGCACGCGGCGCTGAGCCTTGGGCCGACATGAGCGAAAAACCTCCAGATTCGAAAGCACTAGCAACAGGGTGATCTGCGAATAATCATACTACTTGCTGTGATTTCAACAGGTTACCACAGTACTTGAATCCCCTACGTCCGGCGGTGCCAAGGATGATTTCGGGGCGCTGTCGAAATGTGGAATCGAGCGGCCTCTATCGCGAGGCAGGTTTCGGCGCCAGATCACGATACGAGATCAGCTCAATCCCTTGCTGCGCAAGCACCTCTCGGGCCGCGGGCAGTGTGAGGACTCGAAGTTCTGTTTCACGGGACTCCCGTAAGCGAGTACGGCCTGCCCGCAGGTCCGCGTCGTTGTAGCCGGGATGGCAAACGAATTCCCAAGTACCCTCAGGAATGCTGCGGGCAATGGCATAGAACAGCGTTTCGTCGAGCGCGCCAGTGACCACGATTCCCAGCGTGCCGTCGGGCGTCGCGAAGCCTTCCCGGTCCACAGCCTCGCGGAACTTGCCTGCGAAAGCGCGCAGGATGCGGACTTCGACGTAGCGTGTCCATAGGCTGGGGCGCTGCAAGAGATGGCTGGATCGCAGAGGGAGGCGAGGTCCAAAGGGATTGCGTACCGCGCGAACTCCACAATCGGACGCCGCCCGCAGCAGTGGACGCAGAATCTTGGGGAACAAATGAGTGTGCTTGTGGGTGTCGAAGTGCGATACGGCGATGCCCGCGGATTGGATCTTGCGAATCTGCACGGCGGCTTCGGCGGTAATTTGGTCGGCGTCCATGCCGCCGGCGATTGCGCGTGTGGCGAATGCGATCATGCCGTCGCGGAAGCGTGACGCGGTGGTGAGAGAGGGAAGTTGCTCCTTAGGAAGAACCGGCTCACCGTCGGTAAGCACGACATGGCAACCAACACTCAGCTTCGGGACAGTTCTTGACAGCTGTGCAGCTTCGGCAAAAGCCGCGCCGTTCGCCATGAGCGTTGAAGAAGTGACGACGCCGCGTGAGTGAGCTTCCACGATGGCCCGGTTCACGCCCGAAGTGTAGCCAAAATCGTCCGCGTTGACGATCAAACGCCGCACGCAGCCAGTCTAGCAGGCGGTAGGATTCGATGTGCGGTACGGGGTGCGCTCGGCCCACGTTTCGGCGGGAGAGATAAAAACTTCGTGAAACCACTTCGAGGATGGCATCACAGGTCGCACGCAGGCTTAGACAAGTAGGAATTCAGCGGTCGATGACGCATTCAGCAAAGTTCTGAAAACGAAAATAAAACCAGCGATGTTTGACCGTTTCTTCACAGCTCTCGTATACTCATTGAGGCGCGGTTCGCGCGGATGCCCCTCAATCGAGTTCCGACCGGCGCGGCTGTCTGGTCGCGCGAGGGTACGAGGGGCGGTTAGCTCAGCTGGTTAGAGCGCCTGCCTTACAAGCAGGAGGTCGCAGGTTCGAGTCCTGCACTGCCCACCACTGGCATTCCGTACAGAAACCGGGGACGTAGTTCAGTTGGTTNNGTTAGAACGCTGCCCTGTCACGGCAGAGGCCGCGGGTTCGAGTCCCGTCGTCCCCGCCATTCTTTTCAGTAGATTGGAAAGAATGGCACCCAATAGTCCAACCCACAATTGCACCCACACCCTCATTGGACGGTCTCCCTCTGGAAGCCTACCGGGTCAAGGAATTTGTCTTGAGCCGCGATCATCTCGTCGAAGTCTTCGTCCGTATACAGATCGAGTGTGGTCTGAATCCGCGAATGACCCAAGATGCCCTGCACAGTCTTCGGGTTTTCCTTCGCTTTGTTGACCAGCCAGTTCGACAGGCTGTGTCGAAGGTTGTGTAGACCCCAGCGATGCCCATCGGGGATGGAAACGCCAGCCGCTTTCGCCGCAGGGCGTAGGTGGTCGGAGCAAAATACCGACGAACAAATCGGTACCCTGCCGCGTCTATTCATCGACGGAAACACGAAGCCCGTGGGCTTGGTATGGCGTATGTTTGTGCCATTCGCGCAAATAGTGGGTTAACACCTTGCCCATCGGTGGCACATTTGGATCATCTTTGGCATGAAAGATCATGACCTTCGAAGCTGTGATTTCGGCTCGATGGTGCCACGGACTATAGAACATCCCGCTCCGCAGCTTCTCCCAGTTTGCATCGGAGAGGCAATACCCGTTCCCAAATGCTTCGCGGATATATTCGGCGTAGTTCTCTTTGCGAGTTTCGATTTGTTCGGATCGTCCAGAATGTTCCAGTCCACTACGGGACAATTTGCGATTACCCGGCTCACCGGTGGGTCAAGGGATGCAAGGATTGCTGCCGCCCCCCGAAGCTTCCCCCGATGACGAAGATTTTGCCCGGCGATAGCCGGAAGCGCCTACCGAACGCAACTTCTTCCATTCCCCTTGGCAAATCATCAATGATGTCGAGTATGTCTTCATGGGGAGACCGCTCCAGAAACTCACCGCCGCTCTCCCATGCTCCCCGATAGCGCGGATAGATGACCCAAAATCCCTCCGTAGCGAGAAATTCCGATAGCGACTGCTTGCGAGGAATCGATGGCATTCCGTCGCACAAGATGACCACCTTCTGGGTCTTTCGTTCCCGCGACGGAGGCAGAAACTCCGCAACGATTTTTCCCGTGAGTCTCGTTCTGGATATATGTCCGGGCATTATCCCTTATTCCTCGAATTCCCCGAGCCATTCCATCTGCGATAATCTCTCCCGTGTTCGGCCACTCTCAACTATCGCAGTGGTCGCATCTAACATAGGTTTGCCGAGCCATCACTTCCCAAAACCGGATATCCTGTCAAAAAGATGGCTTTCCCTTCTCCATCAACATCCTCCCAGCATTGGAGTGCGGCTGCTTATGCCGATAATGCCCATTTCGTGCCAGCGCTCGGGCAACCTGTGCTGGATTTGCTTCAGCCCCGGTCGGGCGAACGGATCCTCGATTTGGGTTGCGGGCGACGGGGCATTGACTGAAAAGCTGGTTGCTCTGGGTGCGCAGGTGGTGGGTACCGACAATTCTCCGGACATGATCGCAGCCGCTCTTCGGCGCGGCCTCGACGTGAGGTTAATGGATGCCCGTGCGCTGGTCTTTGAGAAAGAATTCGACGCTGTCTTTTCCAATGCCGTCCTGCACTGGATCAAGGACGATCCGGACGCGCCGATTGCACGTGCATTCCGCGCCTTGAGGAGCGGAGGAAGGTTCGTGGGCGAGTTGGGCGGGCATGCGTGCGTGGGCGCTATTACCGTGGCGTTAGTGGCCACGCTGGAGCGCCGGGGCATTCGAGACGCGGCTTCGTGGATTCCCTGGTATTTCCCGACAGTCGAAGACTATGAACTGCGGCTGCGGCGGGCTGGTTTTGTGCCGCAAAGTGTACAACTGATTCCGCGCCCAACCCCATTGCCAACTGGAATGCGCGGGTGGCTGGACACATTCGCCAATCCGTTCTCGGCCGCGTTGCCGTGTGAGGAGCGCGGCGGCTTTCTCGATGAAGTTACCGAGCTGCTCAAGCCTGTTCTCTGCGATGCAAACGGGAAGTGGACAGCGGATTACACTCGCCTGCGCTTTGCTGGAATAAGACCCTGATGCGATCTCGTGAGTCGAGTCTGGGTAGCTGTACCGCTTTGCCAAAAGCTGCCTGCTCTTCAGTGGCGGCGACGAGGCTTTCCACGTTGTTCCGCTCGGTATTGCATGTAAGTCGTCAGCAACCTGCCATGTCCCGGACCATTCAGCAGTGCGGGAAGCATGACGATCCGCAACAGAATCCAAAGGGGCAGAATCACCCCCACCGAGATCAGCAGCCACCTGTCTATGCTCATTTGGTTATCACCCTCAAAGGGCCAGATGCTAGGGAACCATCGCCACGCCAATACCAGTTCGGTATTGATCCAAACAAAAACGCCCTACCCCCGATTACACCAGACATAAGGTCGTAGCGAGCGAACTTCAGTCACCATCGCAGCATCTGTAGAGTGGAGATGATGGGTAGTTGCAAGTGCGGAGCGGCGGTCAACAGAGGGAGAGCACAATGAAGACGAAGACATGGACTGTGATCACCAACACGGGCAAACAAGCAGACCTTGAGTCTGGCCTCGAACAAAAGACAGTTCAAAAGCCGACGCACATCAGCGCCAGAGAGTTTGTTCATTGGCTGGCGGCTGATGGCCATATTGATGACGATTCTTTGCGATCACTATTTAAGCTCTAGGGCTCGTCCTCCTCCTGCTGGAGCGCGAACCCCCACCTTCTGCACTCGTAACGAACCTCAATCGTTCTCTTCTTTTGATGGCTCGCTACACGGTTGCGCAACCTCATTGATACCAGTCGTCTCGGCGCATTCAGCTTTTTCGTCGTAATCGCAGACGCGACCGGGATGGGTTTGTTTGCATTTCTGGCATAGTTGGGTAGCCATTTTTCCACTTCCTCTTATCGAAGGTGCGACCTGACGGTTGCGTACACCCTCACACTACGCAGTATTCGTATCCGTGTATGGTCAGAACCGACCACTTGCCAGTATGCGCACTTGGAAACGTGGTTCTAGGCTGCCTCTCCTCGAGCCCGATCATCGGGCTGCCATACGCGACATGTGCAAAAGAGACCATTCGTGAAGGCAGCCGTGAGATTAGAGTGGGCCTTGCAGCACAGACGGTGCACCACTGTGCCCGGTATCCGTTATGGTGGATTCGATATTTCACGCACAAGAGGAAAGCCGCATTTGCGGCGACAAGGAGGCGAATAGTGAATAAGGATCAGGTTGGCGGCAAGGTTGAGCAGATTGTCGGAAAGGTAAAGCAAAGCGTGGGAGAAGCCCTCGGAAACGACAAACTAGCCAATCAGGGAGTTGTGGGTCAAGCCAAAGGTGCGGCCAAAGAGACGTGGGGCAACGCTAAAGACGCTGCCAAAGAAATGCGACAGTCGCGCCAGAACGTCGCAACGGACAAGGCACACGAGAGGCGGAACAAGATCAGTCAGTCGGTGCAAGATGCCAAGGATAAAGCCAGTGAGAAGATCGAGGGATTCAAGGAGCGCCATTCAGCCTGATGATTTCGATTAAGTAATTAAGTCAAGCGAAGACTCAAATCGCGGTGCCGATTGCAATGGTGATTTAAGACGGGTCGGGGGTGATGAATTTGGCAGAAGTTCGATTGCAAGAAGGTGAGTCAATAGACAACGCCCTCCGTCGCTTCAAGCGCAAGGTTCAGACGGAAGACATCATTAAGGAAGTGAAGCGCCACTCCTTCTACCTGAAGCCGGGCGCGAAGCGCCGAGTCAAGCAAGCCTTGGCGCGAAAGCGTGCTCGAAAGAAGATTCGCAAAGAATCGGATTAAGTTTGAATCGGAATGCACGTGCCCACTGCTGAGCGGCCGCCCGACAGCGTGGAATAATGAGGAGAACTTATGTCTCGTTTGCGGATGTTGCAAGTCTGGATAGCGGCGGTAGTTCTGAGCATCGGAGTGGCTTTTGTGCCGCGAGTGGCTGCGGATAGCACTCAGACCTTCACGGGGAAGGTTAGCGATGCCATGTGCGGTGCGAAGCACACGGAGGGGAGCCTTGCTCCGGCAGCTTGCGTTCGTGCCTGCGTGCAGAAAGGTGCCAAGTACGCTTTGGTAGTCGGTGACAAGGTGTACACCCTCAGCACGTCGGATCAAGCCGCGCTGGACGAACTCAACAAGCTGGCTTGGGAACAAGCGAAAGTTACGGGCACAGCCAGCGGAGATACGATTTCAGTGAAGTCCGTGACAGCCGCCAAATAGGAGCCGCCGAAAGGTGGTTGCGAGCAGTCCTGCGGGAGAGGGCTGTGCACGCGATGCGCCCCAGTGACCTGATGAGCCCGGGCCCGTTTGCTTTGTGCCATTCCTGCCTAAACGTAAACTGGGGTTAATTGTTCCTGCGCGGGTGCAGAGTTGCACGTTTGGATAGCTACCGTGTTGTAACTTCGATTATGCGGGAGCGCAAAAACTCTACGCCACTCGTTTCTCCTTGACGGGGTGCAGTCGGGGGAGGGGCTGTTCTTTCGTTTGCTCTGTCGAAACGACTTTGCGGCCAAGGTCTGCGAGTTGCAGAAGCTGGCGCTGAATTTCTTGCAGCCGCTCGCTCCTCTGTCCGTGAGCGACTTGAACACCTGTTCCATTCCCGCCGTCACGCCGAAACTGCTGATTCAACTCTTGAATGCTAGCGATCTCCACCCGGAGACGCCCAATCTTGTCCCTAAGAACCCCTAAATAATCCATATCATCATACCCTTCGAGATTTCGTGATCAGCAGTGGTTGCTATACCTTCTTGAGCGATGGTTGGTGCTGGCGCATGCGACCGTCGTCATCCCACTTCACAAGCGCGTCGTCTTCGTTTGTTTTCTCAACTGTACCGAATTCTCCGGTCGGCTTTCCAAAATCGGCCAAGCCCATAACACGATCTCCAGGATTCAGTTCCGCGTCGGGAGCGGCGGACTGGACGAGCGGTGGTCTCTTGGCTCGGTGCCGGTCAGCAGTTGCTCCAGCGTATGACAAAGGCGGTTGTGGAGCTTTGCGCAGTTTGGGTGTCAGTTTATTGATACGGCTCATTTTCCATTGCCCCAGAGGCTTTGCTTCGCCTGTTTTCGTTTGCTCGTTAAGGAGAGCATAGACTCGAAAAGCATGGTCCCGCTGATCCAAACTGCTCAGTCTTGACGATTCGCTTGGCGACTTCACAGATCGCAGAGTCGGAACATTGCGAGGAGCTACGGATTTCGGCGCAGAAGCTAATCGTGGAGCACGACGTTGAGAAGTAAACTATGGACTTCAAGCTCACCGTTATAGCAAACGAAGCCCAACTTCCTGAACCTGTTCATGAAGAAATTGACCCGCGAGCGGGTCGTTCCCACCATCTCTGCCAGAGTCTCCTGACTGATTTTGGGAATCGCAACTTCGGACTTTCCGTCCTTGCCGAACTGAGCTAGCAGGAGGAGGACGCGAGCAAGGCGTTTCTCACTGGAATTGAAAAGCTGGTCAACCAAATCCTCTTCGTACCGGATATTCCGTGTCAGCAGATATGCCACGAACATATCGGAGAACGCACGCTCCCGGTGAATCACTTCCATCATGGATTTCTTCTCGATTCGCATCACCGTGCACTCGGTCATTGCGGTTGCGGAGCACATCCGAAGGGGCTGCCCTGTAAGGCACCCCTCGCCGAAGAAAGCGCCCTCAGTCAGAATCCCTATTGTGGCCTCTTTTCCGCCCTTTGACACAACGCTGAGTCTTACCTTTCCTATCTGGATATAGAAGACGGCGTCACCGGCATCCCCCTGATCAAAGACTCTTTGCCCTTTGGTGAAAGGCGCGATTGTTCGACCGCCGTCGATGGTGGAAAGAAAGGTTTGGGGATCGAACTTGCGGCGCTTCTTGGCTGCGGGCACGGGTTTCATGATTGGCCCCTTTCAATGCTAAAAGACGCCCAAGAACCCCAGTGTTCGGTACAGCCCCATTCTACTCGTGGCTCACCTTGTCAGCGAAAATATTTTGTCGGGTTCTGAAAATGGAACAGGCTGACTAGCCCGATGCTGGACAAATTCTTTGGCTATCCTGCGTTGGAATTCGCAGTATCCGAAGGCATCAAGGGAGCTATTGCCCGTGTCGTTCGCAAAGGAAGTACTCTAGGTAACACAAATCGTGTTACGACGGGCAATTGCGCCCGTGCAGAGCAGAACGTAAGGTATGTGAGAGCAGTTTTCGGGGGAGGATTGTTCGATAAGGGCGTCCCGTGACTCGATGAGTCCGGGGCGCCTTCGTTTTTCGAGGGGCGCTCCGTCCTTACCGAACTTAGGCACTCCTGCCGATATGTCGGAGCACGGCGCATGCCCCGAGATGGGAAGCAGTTGCCCCCGTGGAATCCCTGTGCGTTCTGTCTTTGAATGTATGGGAAAGGATCGGGCATCGAAGCTTCAGGTTCCAGAGTCCAGATCGAATTCTATTCGGTTATCTCTGTTGTTCTTGGCTGTGTAGAGAGCGGTATCAGCACGAAATCCGGCAATTCCGAATGGCCGGGCTCGGGTGATCCAAATTGACCAGTGGGCGCGTCGGGCTGGTGAGATCATTCAGGCCCAGAGAATCATTGCGAACAATAGTGCTCCGGCTACGAGCACGAGTTTTACCATCGACAGCCACTTCTCTAGAAATACGTTTCGCATGCAATCAGTCCTTCTCTAAGGACGCCTCAAAGGCGTCGGGATGCTGCTCTGCTATTAACTGCGGTAGTTATCGAGGCGCGTGCTGCCGTTCCGTAACCATTGCCATCGCACGCACGTGTGTTTCACGGCTGTTCTCGGCTTGGATGTGCTTCAGCACTGCCTGAGCCGCCAGCGTGCGTGGGTTTCCATCTTTCCGTTGAAGACTTGGACGCGCTCTGTGTGAGTGCAGGCGATGCAGACGAGGGTCGTGCCCTTATGATCTCTACCCATGCGGTACATGATAGCTAGAGCGTACACAACGTCACAATTTGATTGTTTACGATTGCACTCCGCTTGCTTGCGCTCGGGCGTGCAGATCAAGGCGACCGCCTCGTAGTTTGCCGGCAACGTCGTCAACTTTCAACGGCTTGCTGAAGTAGTAGCCCTGAATTTCGTCACAATGGTGAGTCCGAAGAAACGACATTTGCGCTTCGTCCTCGACGCCCTCGGCGATCACCTTCAGATTCAGGCTTTTTGCCATGCTGATGATGGCGGTTGTGATTGCCGCGTCGTCAGGCTTTACAGCGACATCTCGGATAAACGAGCGGTCGATCTTGAGTTTGCTAACCCCAAACTGTCTCAAGGAGGTGAAGTTGGAGTAGCCAGTGCCAAAGTCGTCAATCGCCAGCGTCAGCCCCATGGCCTTTAGTTCCCGAAGAACTGATAACATCAGGTCCGCATTGGCTAGTAGCAGGCTTTCTGTTAGCTCCAGTGCAAGATATTGCGCGGCGAGACCAGTCTCATGAAGCACCCTTCTGATGAGTTCGCAAAAGCCTTCTTGCCGAAACTGAACCGCTGATACATTTACCGCTACTGTCACCAAAGGCAGACCTTCATTTTGCCACTTCCGGGCTTGAGAGCAGGCTGTCCTGAGCACCCATTCACCGATTAGCACGATCAGCCCGCTGTTCTCGGCAATGCGTATGAACCTATCGGGAGGTACGAGACCCAAAGTCGGATGCTGCCAGCGAAGGAGCGCTTCCAGTCCGATGATCCTTCCAGTGGCAATATCAATCTGTGGTTGATACATCAGAAAAAGTTGTTCTTTGGCGAGTGCCGAACGCAAGTTGCTTTCTAAAGTCAATCGCTCGACCGCCTGTGCGTTCATATCGTCTGTGAAGAAGCGAAAGTTGTTACGTCCGTCAGCCTTGGCTCTATACATGGCCGCATCAGCGTTTTTAATCAGCGTTTCGCTGTCCGCGCCGTGTTCCGGGAAAACGCTGATTCCAAGGCTGCAACTAACGCCGAGAGTGTGACCTTGAACGACGAAGTCAGCGGTCATTGCATCCATAAGCCGCTCGGCCGCAACCGCGGCGTCAGGGATGTCCTTTACATCAGTCAACATGATCAGGAATTCGTCGCCGCCTAGCCGGGCGACGGTGTCCTGTTCACGCCCCCATCTCTTGAGCCGCCCTGCAACTTCTTGCAGGAAGGGGTCGCCGACCGAGTGCCCCAGTGAGTCGTTGATGTCTTTGAACCTGTCGAGGTCGAGGTACAGAAGGCCGAGTTTATTGTTTTGACGACGAGCGGCAGCGAGTGCCTTCGCCAGTCGATCCAGAAGAAGAGTCCGATTGGGTAGTCCCGTCAGCGCATCGTAGTAGGCCAAGAATTGGATTCGCTCTTCGGCAATTTTGCGGTGGGTGATGTCGCGAAAGTACCAGATTCTACCCCGATAGTGCCGATTTGAGTCGACCAGAGGCGCAGAGTATCGGTCGAAAACCTTTCCATTCTTGAGTCTGAACTCATCCCTACTTTTTTCATCCCGATGGCTATTGAGATACTTGACCCTCGCGATGAAGGCGTCGGGGGCCTCGACTTTATCCGTCATGTGTTTGAGTACGATGCGATCATCTCGTGTGCTCAGCAGTTCAAACGGTATTTCTAAGTGGAACCCAAATTGCTTGTTTGCCAGAATGATGTGATCGAATTCGTCAACGACTAGGATGCCATCAATTGTGGTCTCAGCTTGCGCCTCCAAGAGGGCTGTTTTAAACAATATCGCTTCCTCCGCCAGCTTGCGGTCTGTAACATCACGTGATGCGATCAACTCAGCTTCAATACCATGAAAAATCAGGTCATGACCGACAATCTCCACATCTATGATTGCGCCGTTCTTCTTCCGATGCCTCCAAGTCGCGGCCTCCTGAAGTCCTTGAGATGGGTTGGCGGTGGCCTCCAACAGGGCAGGAATGTCTTCAGCGGGCCTGATGTCCGCGATTGTCATCGTCAGAAATTCCCGACTTGAAAAACCATACTGTCGGGATGCGGCCTCATTCACGGCCAGAAACTTAAGAGTCTTGCGTTCAAAGACCCACATCGGAAGCGGATTGCTGTCAAATAGAAGCCGATACGCTGTCTCTGACTGGCGCAACGCTTCTTTGCTCTGTCCTTGCCTATGCTGGATGACCAGCACACGTATCGCAAAAGTCATGAAGGCCAGCGCGAACAGTATCGTAGACAGTGTGGGGTACGCTCGATTAACGCGAGCTAGGACCAAGAAGCTAATCAGTGGGTAGGCCAGTGGGAAGACTTGGTTAACGACGAAGGTCTGGGACTTGGGAGAGCCAGCTGGTTGGCCCTCCTTCTCGCTCTTCCATGTGGCTGCTATCAGAATAGGAATCGCAAGGAACGCGGCCCATATCAGGTCAAACCAGCCCCCCGATTGCAGATCGGATTCCGGGTTTAGGGAGTAGGAATCAGCGATCCCCGACAGAGTTAAAAACAATGCCATCCGCAAAAACAATGAGCGAACGGCTCTCGACTTTGCAAGCAAAGCTCGAACCACAAACGTTGCTACCAGGAGTCCATCAAAGGCGATATTTCGCGACCATAAGATGGGGCCGATACGGAACGCAGTGGCCGGCGACCACATTCTCCGGGAGAAGCAAAGAAAGATCGACACTGCAAGAATACCGACTTGGACGAAGTCCAGAATGTGCAGTCTGTCAAAGTGATTTGGTTCACCATCTGGGTCGAGGAAGGGCAACATGCCAAACGGAAGTACTGAGAAGAAGAAGATGATCTCATCGAGACTGTCTAGGGAGTGGTCGCCAGAGATATCGAGGTAAACGGCGAGCACTTGGGCGACCGCCCACACTACGAACGCAACCGCGAGCAACCGCCAAGCATATCGTGCAATGCCGCTGGATCGCCGAAATGCCGCCGTGCAAGCCAGAATACAAATCAGGCCGAGAGCAAGCAGGGTCATCTCAGAAAAAATAGGACCCGGCGTCCGGTGGCCCCACTGTGGCAATCACGAGGGCTTGCCCCACCAACAAGATGCAGGACGCTGCAATCAAACTAAAAAGAGAACCCACGTGGCGGGCTTAGGGGGGTAGTCAGGATGGAATGCACATGCATGGGTCGGCGAGTGGCACAGGCTTTGAGGGCGTGCGACTCCGGCGGAATGTATGCATCTCGAACACCAACCCTCGGGTTCGTCCCAAGTGATTGATTCGCATCGTTCTTCCCGAACTGGGGGCGCTGGGTAAAGGCGACCCGATTGTCCTTGGCGCGAACACCATTCCGTTTTATGGACGGTCTTCTTGCACTGTTGAGAACATGAAGGTCACAAGCGGAAGGCGCTGCAAACGCAGCACAGGGCACCTTGCAATAGCTATAGTGAGTCCGGGACGAGCTCACAAGGTATGCCGGGTTGACCGTCTCCTCCCGAGGCGAAACATCGGGCGAAAGGCCGCCAAAAAAGGACTCAAAATACGCCCCCTTTCTGACCACCGCGGCTAAGGGTCGGATTTCACGTTGATTCGGCTGGCTGCGGGCGGCATCTGACGCAAAAGGCATTTGCGATCTCCATCCGGGTCACTGAGTGAATGGCGACATCTCCACACCCTTAGAAGCCCGAGGCATCATCGGAGGTGTCCTAACAGTGCGTGGTCGGGACTTAAAAGGGCGGGAATGTGAAAACGCATCATTACAAATCATTACAATCGCAAAAGCTCTTGCGAAGTTCCCGATTGTGCTTGACGGTGCAAACTTCTTGATCAACAATCCCCCATCTCCTTCCAAGCACGCTGACCGAATACTCGCTTTCATTGGGGTCGTTTAACCCGTTAGCTGACCAGTTCAACTAAGCATTTTCACTGCGGAGCTTAGTATGGCCGTATGCATTCTGGTCGTGGATGACGAACCTCAGTCCCGAGAGATGCACGCGGCGGTTCTCGGATCTTGGGGATACAAATCTGTTGTCGCCAGAGATGGCTTCGACGCACTGCTGAAAGTGGCAGAGCATTCGCCTGATCTTGTCGTTTCGGACCTGCGAATGCGGGGTATGTCGGGTTTTGAACTTCTCTCCGTGCTCAGGCGGCGGTATCCAGAGATACCCGTCCTCTGTATTAGCAGCGAATATGACCCGCTCCACATTCCACCCCACGTCGTCTGCGACACGCTCTTAAAGAAGGGAAGCTATGAACTGGCTGAGCTTCGTGCCAAGGTTGCCGAACTGCTGCGCGGGCAGCATCGTGCGTCGCATTCGAAGCGACCGGAAGCCGTGGTATGGCTCCCCAAGGGCCGCGATGACTACTACACTGTCACGTGTACGAATTGCCTGCGTACATTCCCAGTGCGGCGCACAACGGAAAAAGAGCACTCCGAAGAGCACACCTCCTGTACCCACTGCCAAACAGTGCTGACCTATTTCATCGAGGGGTCACGGGCATAGCGCCCGCAGGGAGTTGACGATCCGACCGTCTCTATCAGGACTGCCTTCGTCGGCGGCCTTGTGATTCTCCGACCGTAATCCGCCGCGTAGGTTGGGTGTTACCTATCGCCTGCAGAGTCCGGTCAAAGAACGCATCGCCAAGTTGCGAGAGGAAATAGCGCAAATCAGCGATGCGAACCGTCTGTACTTTCAAGGCGGCAAAAAACTATACGGCGCGGCGGGGGATCACGAACGTCGGCTTCGACGGTTGCAGGAAATTCTCGATAAAATGGGCGGCGCTCACCGACTGGAGAAAAACTATGAACAGGCTGTTATAGCCTCTTGCGGAAGTGCACGCATCGGTCCACAACGTCGAAACCCAACGCCTCATGCGCTCGGTGCGATCCCTCGTTATCGATCAATGCATCCGATGCCATCTCAAGGCAAGGGTAGCCGCCTTCAATCTGGCTGTTACGAACCGAGTCACAAACCGATTCGCTGATTGATGGCCGGGCTTTGGCATCCTGACGCACGTAGGTCGAAAGTCAGGCAGGGTCTACCGGACACCAGTCAATGTTCTTCGAGCGCCAGAAGGATTCCTGAGCAAATTCAAGAATCGAAAGCCGCGTTTCGAGAGCTTCAGAACAAACAATATATCCGCTACGACAATCTGCCACTGGAAACCAGAAGCGGGCGGCGGGTCAATGTCGAGTTCGTCAGCAACGTCTACGAAGAAAATGGAAAGAGCGTAATTCAGTGCAATATTCGTGATATTACCGCACGCAAGCAGGGCGAAGCATCGTTGCTTGAGAGCCAACAACGTCTGGCTGGCATTATCGGGTCTGCGATAGACTCCATCATCTCCTTGGACGAGCAGCAGCGCGTCGTTCTGTTCAATGCTGCCGCTGAGAAGATGTTCCTTTGTTCGGAAGCTGAAGCAGTAGGGCAGTCAATCGAACGCTTCATTCCGCAGCGGTTCCACGCCGCGCACTCCTGCCACATCCGGGCATTCGGAGAGACGGGTGTCACCAATCGCGTCATGGGCGCTCTGGAGCCAATCTGGGCCCTGCGTGCGGATGGCGAGGAATTTGAGATAGAAGCCTCGATCTCGCAGACAGAATCGGGCGGCAAGAAGATATTCACCGTGATCATGAGAGATGTCAGCCAGCGCAAGCAGTCGGAGGACGCGCTGCGCAGATCGGAGGATAGGTTCAGCAAAGCTTTTCGTAGTAACCCGCTGGCAATCACGATATCGACGGAAGCGGAGGGGCGCTATTTGGACGTAAATGAGGCCTTTCTCGATCTGCTTGGGTACCAGCGAAAGGATGTGGTTGGTCGCACTGCCGCAGAACTGAATTTCTGGGCCGATCCTTTGGATCGCGGAGAGATGATACGGAAGTTAGACGAAGAGAACTTGATAGCCAAACACCAAATGCGATACCGGACTGCGAAGGGAAAGATTCGGGAAGCAGAAATATGGGCGGAATCGATTGAAGTGGACGGGCAACGTTGCGTGCTGGCGATCACTCGTGATGTTACAGAGATGATACAACTGGAAGCCCAGTTGCGACAGGCTCAGAAGATGGAAGCCGTAGGACGTTTGGCGGGAGGTATTGCACATGATTTCAACAATATACTGGGCATTATTATCGGCTATAGCGACATCTCGCTAGGTCTGATTGCGCCGGAGAATCCGGTGAATCAGTACGTCTCGGAAACCAAGAAGGCCGCAAAACGGGCGGCATTGCTCACCAAGCAACTGCTGGCCTTCAGCCGCAAGCAGGTTGTCTTTCCTCGGACTTTGGACCTAAACGAAGTTGTCCGGAATGCGACCGAAATGTTCTTGCGACTGGTCGGCGAGGACATTGCGGTTGAGTTTCGTCCCACTGCTCCGCTCGGCAGCATCAGGGCCGACCTCGGGCAGATTGAACAAGTCCTGATGAACTTGGTAGTGAATGCCCGAGATGCGATGCCGACCGGGGGAAGGATCATGATCGAGACCGGGGAGGCCGAACTGGACGAGAGCTACGTTTCACAGCACCGGGATGCCTATGTCGGACAATATGTGGTCTTGGTGGTCAGCGACACGGGTTGTGGTATGGATGAGACCATCCAATCGCAAATCTTCGAGCCTTTTTTCACGACCAAGGGGGTTGGGCATGGGACTGGTCTGGGACTCTCGACCGTGTATGGAATTGTCAAGCAGAACGAGGGCAGCGTCTTTGTGTACAGTGAACCCTGCAAGGGCACAACGTTTAAGGTATATTTTCCCAGAGTGGGCGGAAAACCGGAGGCACTTGTGTTATCAAAGGACGACGCCGAGCCTCGAGGACGATCAGAAACGATATTAGTGGTTGAGGATGACAAGACTCTGCGCGAACTTACGGTTAAGCTTCTGCTCGATGGCGGTTACCGAGTGATCGAAGCGAAGGATGGGGAAGACGCACTAACTATAATGGCGACTTCTGAAGCAGGAATCGACTTACTCTTGACCGATGTCATCATGCCCGAAAAAAGCGGCCCTGAGTTGGTGAAACAGGCCGAGGAAGGATATCCCAAGACTCGTTCCCTATTCATGTCGGGATATAGCGGCGATATGGTTAAGCGACATGGGCTGTTGATACAAGAAGATTCATTTTTGGAAAAGCCCTTCACTAAACGGTCGTTGCTCAAGAAGGTGTACTCGGCCCTGCATCGCCAGTCCTAATAGCAACACGATAGTTTAGCCCCCTCGCTTCCTTGTTGACCCTTGGCAAACACGACGTTTGGGGGGCAGCCTAGAACACCTCTGGCACTCATAGTGGAGGCCCAGCCAGTTCATCCCTGAGGCGTTTCGAGATGTATTTCGCGGCTGAGCAATTCTGAACAGACGCCCTATACCTGAGGACTATAAACTCACTGAATTGTGGGCAAAGTAGAGGAACTCGATGTGGCTGCCCCCCTGGCGGCCTTTCCGGTTTCCTCGTCTAGTGGCGCAGCCGAGCGAATCGCTGCGCCACGCTCTTGTGAAGGAGGCACCCATGATGTATAAGATACCGTTTTCTGATCCATCGCCTGATCGAAATGACCACTGTGGCGAACCCAAGTTGCCCGCTCCTCCTGCCATCATCCGGAAAGCCACGTTCCAGTGGCCTCCAGATTGTGTGTGGCCGTTCACGGATCGTGGATCGGACCGCGATTCGTAAACTTTGGGTGGGGCTATCGCCAACCACTGTGACCCAGCGTGCCACTCTTCACGGAGAGGGTCCGGTAGGTCAAAGAAGAGGCTGCAATTCTTCTCACATCGAGTGTAAATTGGAGGCTTTTGCCGATTGTTGTCCGGCGTTCGCGAAGGCATCCATTGTCTGGGTCAACTGTGCATCCACTTCGTCGGCGATGATCATGACATCCGGCAACAGCAGGCTGAAATCCAGCGTGCTCAGATTCTCATGCAAGGTTCCGAAAATAGTCACCTGAAGAATTCGTGATTCATGGATCAGCATGCCGGAAGAATAGCGTTGCTTCCGCCGCAGCTTGCCATGTTCGATGGCGGCTGGGGACGCGATGGCATCGCTGTCTTTATCGGGCAACTTGGGTCTAGCCAAACGTACCACTAGGTCGTCAACCAACTTCGGAAGATGTCTGGTCCGCTCGCCGTCGCTAAGATGAAGGAGGTTGAGTTCCGGGGTCTTCTTTGTTCGTACCAACCAGTCTTCGATCAGAGCGGCCTTACAGCGGGTCAGGATTGCGGCTACGCTCTCGATGCTCGTCGGTTGTGATTTATCATCCGACAGCAGGGCCATGTTTGCGGTTGGTACTCTGATTGGAGCAGCCATTTAACGCCACCTTTTTGGGGGACTAGTAACAAGAATAGTCCGTGACTACTCTCAGAGACTGATCAATTCCGGACAGAACTGGAAAAAGCCGTGGAAATCGTGAACAAGGCATGTGTAAGAGACAAAAACAGGCGAGAGCGCAAAAACGCGACTCCACAATATTCAAACCGAGTGGCATCCGAGGGGACGCTGTGTGGGGATGCGGACACCGCCATCTTTTAAGTGGCGTTACAGGAAAGCCAAAATCAGGGATTGGTCAATAGCCAGATCGCGGCAGGTACGACGAATCAATTCGTGCATGGAGTCAGAGTATACGAACTCGAAACCGTAGCGAAACGCGCGTTTTTGGCGAACCATCGCATGAATCGTAACAGCGCCACCCGGCAGCGTGAAGTTCAACTCCACGTTCTCACCCAAGGGCGTTTCTATCGGCAGCATGGCCGCGATTCCGGATTCGCTAATGTCCAGGGTATGCCCCTTCAGCAAGCCGCGTGTCCGAGAATTGATTGTGATATCAACCTCAATCTTGAATCGGGGCTGACGACGGGCGTCGGCCATTGTCTGAAGCGGGACGACTGAGGACCGCTTGTCTATCGTGTCGGCCGGAAGCACAGGCACTCCTTTTCCCTTCTTCATACCGCCGCCTTTCTTCCAAGAGGTACGAGATTTCTGCTCATGATTAAGTAGTCGCGACGGATTCCGCGAGCGCCCGTATTAGCCTCGTCCTGTTCTTATGACATAGATAGTGCTCCATACTACGGTGCGGGGATGTTCACTCTTGGACACCATTGGTAGTTATCGGTACGGAACCGTCAGACTAATCGTGAAGGGGCAATATTTTTACAACTGTGCAATCTTGAACAGACACCCTGCACTTGAGGACTATAAGGTCATCGAATTGTCAGGAAAAGTAGAGGAACTGATGTGGCTGCCCCCGGCGGTCTTTCCGGTTTCCTCGTCTCATGGCGCAGTGATCGGATCGCTGCGCCACGCTCTTGTGAGGGTGGCACCTATGATGTATAGGATACCGTTTGCCGATCCGTCTCCTGATCGAAATGACCACTGTGGCGAACCCAAGTTGCCCGCTCCCCCTGCCATCATCCGGAAGGCCACGTTCCAGTGGCCTCCAGATTGTGTGTGGCCGTTCACAGATCGGGCATCGAACACCGATACATAGTCCGCCCTTACTTGGCACTTTCGGCTACGCTGCCGCTGGCTTCCGCACGTCGCCCATGTAGCTCTCCATCGCCTGCGTCAACTGCGAATCTACTTCATCCGCTATCGTCATAACATCGGGCAAGAGTAGGCTGAAATCCAAAGCGCTCAGATTCTTCTGCAAAGTCCCGAACAGGGTCACTTGAAGGATTCGTGAGTCGTGCACCAGCATCGCAGGCGTATAGCCTTGCAACTTTCTCATCTTCCCATGGGCGACGGCAGCGGCGGAACAGATAGAATCGCTTTCCCTTCCGGGGACGTTCGGCGCTCTCAGACGCAGAATCAGGTCTTCGATCAGCTTCGGAAGATATCCAGTACGGTCTTGGTTGCTAAGAGAAACGTAGTTGAGTTCTTTACTCTTTTTCACCCTCGCTAGCCAATCTTCGACGATCCCGCTGGTACAACGCTGCAATATCGCCGCCACTCTTTCCTTTGGCGTCTGGACAGCGAGTTTGGGAGTGATCAGCTTATCGTGGACGAGATCAGCGAGTGTCTTGGTCTCGAATGGCTTCACAATGATTTCATCCGCTTCCAGAAGGATGGCCTCCATGGCGCTCTTCACGTCGGGGTAGCCGCTGACCAGCAGCGTAAGTGCCTTCGGTTGGATATGGCGCATCGCGGTAATCACCGCAAAGCCGTCGCTGGGGTTGGGCATGTGGAGATCAGTGATCAGGACATCAAAGCTCTCCGTCGTGATCAGTTTCAGAGCCTCCGTCACGTTCGCGGCAGAGACTACCTCGAAGCCCTTGTGTTCGAGCGTGAGACTCATCATCGTGCGAACGGCGTCGTCGTCATCCACCATTAGGACACGGTGCGAAGCTGATGTTGTGGTTTGGGTCATAGCGACACTACCCCCATCATGGACAGTAACAGTGTGACTCAGTTCTTGCAGTTGAGGATGTGCAAAAGTGCACAGTTATTGAGATTATTACTGGATATTGTGTCTAAGTCTTGGAATTAGTGAACGCGGTCAGGGTTAACGACGGGCATACCAACGTTCGACCCTCACGACCGCGCCACTTCGCTGTTCTAGGAAATGCAGCTTTTCCGGGTCGGACTCGCATGGGTCCGGCCCTTTTTTCGTCCCAGAGTGACAACGTGTTGAGAATAGAAGCGTATGCTGGTCTTGTACAAAAGAGAGTTGAAGTATGCAATGCCAGCCAGCATTGGTGTCCAATCTCCTCAGCGTATCGGTATCCGCATGTGCGCCGCAGGTCGTTTCGTGGCGTGCGTCGATTGCCTTCTAAGCGTCGAATTTCCAGCTGGGGGGCACTACGATACGATTGCGAAACGGTTTGAATCGCATTCGTGCGGCTCCCCA
>PMUM01000235.1:26108-27169 GCA_003166855.1 Acidobacteriaceae bacterium
ATTCACGAAAGGAGTTCCTGTCGATGACCCTCCTCGACATCCACCCTAGCGAGGACATTGTTCCGTTATTAAGGGATGTAATGCGTCAAGGCAGACATAACTCAGCAACGCAACTCCGCAGACACAAAAAGAAGGATGGCAACGTAATCGACGTGGAGGTCACGCGCTGCGAAACGATGTTCAACGGACGCGTTGCCGACATCATGACTGCCGTTGATGTTACCGGACGCCTCGCCGACAACGCGCCGCTGTTACGGCTAAAGACCGCGTGATGGGAAGGGAGAATCCGTCTCGCTCCGGTGAGGATGTGAGTGACGACACAATCGGTGCCGAGGAGTGAGCGGCTTGCTCGACGCGAGTTTCCCAAACTACACGGACCTATTACGGGGGATGACGCCGGCGCCGATCAAAAAAATCGCTCGCTTTGACTATCCTAACCCATTGAGCCATCTATTCTTGCATCTGTTCCATACTGCACATCTTGTGTGAAGGGAGGGCAGTAGGCTGGAGGCATGTACACAATCAGCAAAGACCCGGATGGTATTGTCTTGCTCTGTAACAACTGCTCTCATGTTGAGCGCATCGACTTATTTGATGAGACGTTCGGTAATCGCCGAACACAAGCCGCACAGGCAATGTGGAACCACTCACGGTTGGAGCACCGCGCGGCGTCGGTGCGTCAGCCAATTCCGAAAGCTGATGCGCTCGTGGAGCATCGCCACTGAGCGATNNTCAAGTTAAATCATCCTGTTCCCACAATCCGAGGTTAGAACATAGGTTGCAAGTCGCTACTACAACCCAAACCTTTTCCGATAGGCACTCGGCGAAACGCCGGTGTGCCGCTGAAAAAGCGAGCGGGAAAAGACTAACGTCCTGATAGCCGACGGCATCACTGATCTCCGGCATCATGTGGTGATCGCTCTCTAACATGCGCTTGGCCGTGGCGATTCGTAACTTCTGAAGGTAAATCAGAGGAGTGTCTCCGGTCGCTCCCTTAAAGCGGCGCACGAAATTGCGCACGCTCATGCCCCTCCTGTACCACCTTCACTTCCTCGTTGTTC
>PMUM01000264.1 GCA_003166855.1 Acidobacteriaceae bacterium
GCCTGAACCGCAAACTCCATGGACACCCGCTCCGTCAGCTTTGTTTCTTTGGTGAGCGCCAGATCGATTTGCCACGAATCCAATGCCCGGATTAGGCCATTGGGTGCGTCTCCAAAGTGCAAGAAGTTTCCGTTGCCGTTGACCGGGGGCGCCGTGAACGCGGCGGCGTTGATCAGCGGCAGTCCGTTTCTTCCGCCTCCTGGCAAAGTCGGCGACACTCCGGGAACGACGTCAGGACGCTGACTGGTCTGATCGTTTCCATCCGGCAGTAGATAGGTGCTCGGAAAGTTCCCCGCGAATGGGTTGTTCGGATTGGTGATGGTGTTGCTAAGGTCCATCTGAACGGTCAGCGGATGACCAGTGTGCCAGAGGCCGATACTGCTGAGGCTCCAGCCCCCGNNACCGCTCCTCCTCCATTCAGAACAGATTTGCCGGGGCCAAAGGGAAGCTCATAGACCGCGTTCACTGTGACATTGTGGCGAACATCGAAGACGCTGGGTCCTTTGTCGCAGGACAGGCAATTCACGTTCTCCGGTCCGTTGGATTCTCCGCCTCCGACTGAACCATCGTTAATGGAATGCGACCATGTGTAGCGCGACTGGAAAGAGAGTCCCTTGCTGAAGCGGCGTTCCAGGGCAAGCCCCAGAGCGTTATAGGTGCTGGATCCAATGTCTCTCTTGATGTCAACGGATCCGAAAGGATCTGAGGTGCTGAGGCCGAGAGTGCCGCTCGGGTCGGGAAGATAGTACTGATCCAAAGTTCGGATACAATCTGTGGCAACACTTGCCGGATACCCTGGCAGCACGTTGGGTGTGACCGGCGAAGTGCAAAGGTTCACCCCACCGCGCGAGAACAGACGCACGCCGCGGCTTCCCAGATATTGCGCTGAGACCAGAAAATTCGCAGGCAGTTCGTGTTCGATCGTCAGGCCCCACTCCTCGGCGTACAGGTCACGCCGCCCTTGCCTCTGCAACTCGCGAGGGTGCGACGCCCCTTTCTGAGCGCCGAGTCCTGAGAGATCCGGGGTCGTTTGCTCATAGGCCGGACTCAGCGGAGTCGGAGTGTTGTACTGCACGCGGAAGGTGTCGCTCTCAAGGCCGGCGTTCAAATCGTCGTTCTGTGCGGCCCCGTGATAAATGCCGAAGCCTGCGCGGAAGACGGTTTTCCCATGCAGAGCACTCGGAGCCCATGCCAGCGCGATCCGCGGATCGATATTCTTGTAGTTTGGGTTGTACAAGGATGGATTTGCCGGGCATGGCGGTGTATTGATCGGACCAAGAGCGGGCGATACCGGCACCACATTGAACGAGCCCGTTCCGAGACAGACGCCGTGGAACTGATTCAAATCGAAAACGGTTGTGCGGTTGGTAGCCTCATGTGCCACCCCGTAGTATTCCCAGCGCAGCCCTGCGGTGAAGGTCAACGTGGGAGTCACTTTCCATTCGTCCTGGAAGTAGGGCATGTAGAACATGCGGCGCAGGCGGTGGCAGCACCAGGGCGCGATATAAGTGATGTTCGCCAGATTCGCGTTGATCATGTCGGTTTCGCTGGCGAAGGTGAGGACGTTATCGGCGGTCTGTCCCTGGTTCAGCCGCACACGCCGGATTTCCATGCCGGTCTTGAACGCGTGACGGCCGTGCGTCCATGTCAGGTTGTCGACCAGGCCAAACGTGGTACCAATTTCAAT
The DNA here is from genome assembly GCA_003166855.1 of Acidobacteriaceae bacterium. Classification (GTDB taxonomy): domain Bacteria; phylum Acidobacteriota; class Terriglobia; order Terriglobales; family Acidobacteriaceae; genus Sulfotelmatobacter. Next base: position 1,688 of record PMUM01000264.1, read on the forward strand.
GTCAGCCGTGTTGTCGTTGAGGCCGACGAAGGCGTTGCTCGTGTTGACCGCGAAGGGAAGCGCGCTGGCCTGCGGGTTGTGAAACGGTGCGCGATTGATGTAGCCCTTGACCTCGTTGAAGAGTCGCGGTGTAAAAGAGTGCTCTAGCGCCAGCAGATAGTTCGCCGGGTGATTGATAGTCTGCAGTTTATCCTCGGGAAGACTGCTGCCGTTCGGTGCGTCCACCAGGCTGATGTCGCGCTGAGCTCGGCCGTAGAGCAACGTGCGATCGTTGAACTTGTAGTCGATCCGAACCAGCCATGTGTCCTCGTGAACGGTCGTGGGTGTTGCGGCGGTTACAAGCTCTGCGTTGGGATCGGAGGTCGACTGGAACGCGGTATCCGGATACGTGAAGCGAGACGCGCAGCTCCCGATCGTACCCACCGACGCTCGCCACGGGAAAGCTTGCATGATGGTGCACATTTGTGGCGAAGTAGCGAGGACTTGCTGCTGAAAAGCAGCGCTGGGCACCGTGAACTGCTGGGTGTTCGACTGTAACTGCCGCAAACCCTCGTAATCGATAAAAAAGAAAGCCTTGTCCTTGACGATGGGGCCCCCGAACGTCATTCCATACTGCCCCATGCGGAATGGAGGGACCGCGGGATTCCCAGCGAGATTGTAGTCGTTGAAATTCCGCGCGTCGAATACGGAGTTTCTGAGATAGCCGAACGCGGTGCCGTGCCAGTCATTCGTGCCGGACTTGGTGACTACGTCGACCTGGCCTCCGGCCTGCGTTCCATACTCCGCGTCATACAAGGCGCTGCTGACGCGATATTCTTCGATCGCATCCTGCGAGATTTGCAGGCGGGTCTGTGATTTCTGAGCTTGCTCCTGAATGCCTCCCGCGTCGACTCCATCGAAGGAAAAGTTGTTATCGTCGCGGGCGCGGCCCGCGAAACGGATGGTACGTTGATCGCCGCCGCCGTCGTCTTGCGCGAAGGGCGCGAGCAGCGTGAAGCTGGCCCAGTCGCGTCCATTATTCGGCAGATTGGCGATCTGGTCTGTGTCAATCACTGTCGCAGCCTCGGCCGAACTGCGGTCCGCGGGGCCAGTCGACGCCTTCACCTCGATCTGCTCGCTAATCGCTCCCACCGCAAGCTGCACATCCAGAGTGCGAGTCTGGCCGACGCGAACAACGACGTCCTCGATGACGTTGGTTTTGAAGTCGCTGCTCGTCGTGGTCACCGTATATTGGCCCACGGCTAGGCCAGGGAAACGGTAGTATCCATTGGAATTTGTCTTCTGTTCCTCGCTCAGGCCAGTCTCTACCGCCGCAACCTTGACCGTGGCGCCCACGATCACTCCTCCCGAAGGATCGCTGACCGTACCCTCCAGCACGGCGCGATCCACCTGGCCGTGCGCCGCCGGCATTCCGGCCAGCAGAAACAGCGTGCAGAGCGTCAGTGCAGGCGCGAATCGTAGGAAGAGGGAGATGGTTGAACGGCGGTGTTTCAGATTCATGACTTCAGCTCCTCGCGGGCAAGAAAATGCTGAATCGGGGAGAGATGGTTTCTCTCCGGTACGTTTGGGATGCAGAGGACTTGATGACTCGAAATCCTAGAGTCGATGTGTGACGGTGGGATGAACGTCAAGTTAATATTTTTTCAGGTTGGCGAGCGCCATTCCGGCTTCGGTTCTAAACTGTGGAGGTCGTCAGGAATTCCGGCAACCGAAATCCGGCGACGAACCCGATGAAACTGCTGATCGTGGAAGACGAAGCGCGTATGGCGGATCTTCTCCGCAAGGGTTTGACCGAAGAGGGCCACATCGCGACTTGCGCGTCTGACGGCGCCGAGGGTCTGGCCCTGGCGAGGTCCTACGAGTTCGACGTCATCATTCTCGATGTGATGATGCCCAAGCTCAGCGGATATGAACTCGCCAAACGCCTGCGCGCGGAAAAAGTCCGGACACCCATTCTGATGCTGACCGCCCGCGACTCCGTGCCCGACATTGTCCGCGGTCTCGACTTAGGCGCCGACGATTACATGACCAAGCCGTTTTCGTTCGACGAACTGGTGGCGCGGCTGCGTGCGGTCAAGCGCCGTGCTCTCGTGGCGCAGGATAACCATCTGCAAGTGTCGGATCTGGTTCTCGATCCCGCGAGCCGGGAAGTTTCGCGCGGTAAGGAGCGGGTCTCGCTGACGCGCACGGAATACAATCTGCTGGAACGCCTCATGTACCGTGCTGGCAAGGTCGTGTCGCGACGCTCTCTCATCGAATCCGTCTGGGGATTTGACCGCGACATCGAAGAAAATACGCTGGACGCTTTCATGCACTTATTGCGCGGCAAAATCGATCCACCCGGGCGACCCAGGCTCATTCACACGGTGCGCGGCGTGGGCTACATGATCCGTCCGGACGGGCAAGCTTGAGAAGGCGAGCATGAGAAGACTCTCCATCGGAGTGCGTCTCACCCTCTGGTACCTGGCGATTTTCGCTCTCGCCCAGATCCTGTTCGGCGCGGGCATGTGGTTCATCCTGCGACACAATCTGTATGACTTGGTCGACGATGGTCTCGAAGCGCAGATCGATGACTTGAAGAATTTTCTGCAGTCCCAGCCCAAAGACCGTCTCAGCGCCAAGGTGCAGGAGGAATTGAACGAGACCTACGCCATTGAACATTCGGGTGATTATCTTGAGGTCTACGCGGAAAATAACCAGCTGATTTATCGTTCCGCGTTCGTGCAGGCGCACCAGTCGGCACTCGTTTCCCCGGATCAAGTCAAGCGGCCCATCGTGAGGAGCCGCAGAATCGACGGCCGGCCTTTCCGTTTTGTTTTTCAGAAGTTGCAAGTCAACGGCCACGTCTACACTGTGGAGATGGGCGTCCCCGCCGACGATGCGGTTGAGACTCTCCATTTGTTCCGTTCGTATCTGCTGATGTTCGCCCCCCTGCTGTTGCTCATGGCTGCCGGTGGAGGCTACTGGCTCAGCCGGCGGGCCCTGTCTCCCGTGGACGCACTGGTGCGAACCGCGCGCGCGGTCAGCGGAACGAATCTCAGCAGTCGCCTGCAGAAGGTGGAGACCGGGGATGAACTGCAGCGCCTGTCGGACACGTTGAACGAAATGCTCGACCGGATTGAATCCGCGTTTCAACGGATCACCCAATTTACCGCCGACGCCTCCCATGAATTGAGGACTCCGGTCTCGCTCATCCGTACCGAGGCCGAACTGGCGCTGCGGCGTTCCCGTGGTGAAGCCGAATACAAGGAGTCCTTGCGCCACATTCTGCTGGAAGCCGAACGCACCACTGCCCTGATCGAACAATTGTTGTCGATGGCGCGGGCTGACTCGGGCCGCGAGACGCTCCATTTGGAGCCCGTGGACTTGCGTCAGACCCTGCGCAGCGTGGTCGACGGCTGGCAACAGGTGGCGAGCATTCGCGATCTGCAGTTTTCCGCGAGCCTGGATGTCCCGCCGTGCCTCGATGCGCCGGATTTTTCCGTCATGGGTGACGAAACCTTGCTGCGCAGACTAGCCGACATTCTGCTAGACAATGCATTCAAGTACACGCCCTCGCCTGGTTCGGTCCACCTGTCGCTCGAACCGCAAGGCGAAAGCGCGGTGATTAAGGTGCAGGACTCAGGAGTAGGAATCGCCGAAGAAGAGCAGAGCAAGATTTTCGAGCGCTTCTACCGCGTCGACAAAGCGCGCAGCCGGGCCCAGGGTGGCGCCGGCTTGGGGTTGGCCATTGCGCAGTGGATCGTAACGCAGCACGGCGGCTCGATTCGCGTCGAAAGCCGGCCCGGACAAGGCGCCACGTTCCACGTGGAATTGCCCATGATCGCGGCACCCGTGCAGAATCCGACGCCCGCGTGATCATATTCAAAATTCGCGCTTGCTGCCGTACAATGGAAAGGCCTTCCTAACGCCGGGATGGCGGAACTGGCAGACGCAGCGGACTCAAAATCCGCCGACCTTCGGGTCTTGGGGGTTCGACTCCCCCTCCCGGCACCAATGGTTCCGACTTGTTTCTCCGATTGCGCACCGGGCTCTTGCCGTGGGTTTCTCTTCTACTGCGCGAGATGAGAGAATTCAGCGCGGAGAAGCCGGCCGCGATTGTCCTCAGCCATCGCATATAAAAGTCGGAGCAAGCCAGATGACACGCGCTCATAAAATCGCGCAGATTCCTGCTTTTGTGCTCTTTGTCGTAGTGACCGCCGCCGGCCAGCAGCCGAAACCCTTTCCTATAACCTCGGTCGCCGACGAGCCTTCGATCGCGGGACATCCGGTGCAACTGGACGTGCAGGGAAAGCTGTTGCCGTGGCCCATGCCCGACAACACCGGCTACTCGTACTCGTCCCACTTCCTCACGCAGTGGACGATCTTGTGGGACCAGTACAATCGCCAACGCCTTCCTTACTTCTATTGCTGTTTCGATTTTGACCGCACGACTTTCGAACTCGCGCCCGACCCACACTGGGTCAACTCCACCGGCTACCTGCGCGCCATGATGCAGGGCTTCATGGAACGCCTGTATCCCTACACGGGCGATCCGCGCACGCTCACGTTCCTGCAAGACTTCGTCGACTACGAACTGGAAAACGGGTTGACCCCCGAAGGCTACGCTTGGTCGCAGGTGCCCTACGCGTCCGCGAATCCCGGCGCGAAACGCTACACCGGATGGAGCCAGTTGGGCGCCGAAGATTTCATCGAACCCCACGTCGTCGGCGAGGATGGCTACGGCTACGTTCGTCTCTACGAGATGACGGGCAACGCAAAGTATTTGCGCGCCGCGATTCGCTGTGCCGATGCGCTCGTCAAGAATTTCAAGCCGGGAGACGAAGTCAATTCCCCCTGGCCGGTGCGAGCATACGCGCGCGACGGGAAAGCCGAAGGCTCACCCATGGGTCCGTATTCCGCCAACGTCATTGAGCCCATCATGCTCTTCGACGAACTCATGCGCCTCGGGCAAGGCGATGTTGCCGGCTACACGCGCGTGCGGGCCGGCGCCTGGGAGTGGTTTCAGAAATATCCGCTGGCGCATGACGTGTGGGTCGGCTATTTCGAGGACACCGTCGCCAGCATGGGCAACATGAACCAGGTGATCCCGCTGGAGTTTGCCCGCTACGTGTTGCTCCATCCAGAAAAAGATCCACAGTGGCGCGAGCATGCCCGCCATCTCATCGAGTGGGTGAAGACCACTCCCAAGTGGCCCAAGTACATTGTGCACGGAGCCACAGTCACCACCGAGCAGGGCAACGGCACCAACTTCTGCTGCAACTTGCCGAACCAATGCTGTGACAGTCACACCTCGCGCCTCGCTGCCGTGGAGGCGCTCTACTTCGCAAAGACTAGAGACGCCGCCTATCGCGATGCAGCCTTCCGCTCGTACAACTGGGTCACTTATTTTCAGGGACTCTCCTACAGCGCGCACGCTCCTTTTTCTGCGCAGTGGTGGTTCACCGACGAGTTCGCGGACGGCCCTAGAAGAATGATGGACGCTTTCTGGGCAGTGCCCGAGTGGGCTCCCGCCGACGAATCCCATCTGCTGGGCTCGACTTCCGTGGTCACGAAGATCAGCTATGGCAAGGGTTCGGTGACGTACTCCACCTTCGATCCCGCATCCTCCGATGTCCTTCGGCTGGATTTCGTGCCGGATTTCATCACTGCGAACGGGAAGCCCCTGACGCGTCGCAAGGACCTCGATCAGCCGGGTTTCACATTCGACGATGTGACCCACGTGCTGCGCATCCGTCACGACGACGCGCGCGACGTCGACGTCCAAGGCAAAGGCGGCAACACGCCCCCGCAATACATCACCTTCGACGATCCCCATCTCCCGGCCGGGACGGTGTTGAACGGCGAGTATCCTTCGGGAGTCATCGACTGGGGTACAGACGCATGGCGGATCAACGTTCCCGAAGGTGGCTTCGGAACTTTCAACCTGGCGCTCACCGACGCAAAAGCCAAAACGGCAGAATTCCGCTTCTACTGGCCGCGCATCTTTGTCGGTGTCGATGTCTACAACGGCGGGCCATCCGATGCGACCGTAACCATCCACTCTCCCGAGATTCGCGAGATCTCATTCACCATCAAGCCCGGACAACTCCAGCGCCTGCGCACAGGATGGCGGGACCCGAGTTCCAGTGTCATCTTCGAGTTCAAAAATGGCGAAGGCCTGCGCTTCGATAATCTCGCTTACCAGCACGAGTGAAGTCGTAAGATGTTCAGTCCCGCGCAAATTCTCAGGAGCCACCGTGAAACTACAGCGGATTCAGATTGTAGTCGTCATCTTCCTCGCAAGCCTAATCGCAAGTGCTCAAGACACTCGCTTCCAACCTACCGATCAACAGATCCCCGCACCCGATTGTCTGAGCGTGGCAGTGAAAGACCTCTGGTTCCCCGGTTCGAAGCTCTGTGGCCCGAACGAGCACGAAGCGTGGCTGGCCGACATCAGCCACTGGCGCGATGAACGCCGCATCCGCATCGGCTACGACGGTTCCCGTTACGACCGTCCCGAGTTTAAGTGGACGCAATCCAGTTTCATCCAGCCTCAGATGATGGTCCACGACCGCTACTTCTACGATCCGGTAGCGGGCAAGTACACCGTCGACCGATACCTCGACGATCTGGACAAACGCTTCGGCGGAATTGATTCGGTCCTGATCTGGCCAACCTACCCGAACATGGGAATCGACAACCGCAACCAGCATGATCTGATTCGCAGCATGCCGGGCGGCGTTGCCGGAGTTCGCCAGATGATCGCCGACTTCCATCGCCGCGGCGTCCGCGTCCTGTTCCCGATGATGATGTGGGACCAAGGCACGCGCGCTCCCGATCATTCTTGGCCCGAAGAAATCGCGGCGCTCATGACGGAAATTGGCGCCGACGGCATCAACGGCGATACGCAAGACGGTGTGCCTCTCGCGTTCTCGCTAGCAGCCGACAAGGCCGGTCATCCGCTGGTCTTCGAGCCCGAAGGCGGTCCCTCCGACGAAGCTCTCGCCTGGAACCTGATGACCTGGGGCCAATACCAGTTTCCCTTCACCCCGCTGGTCGACAAATACAAATGGCTCGAGCCCCGCCACATGGTGAACATTTCCGACCGCTGGAATCGCGACAAGACCAGCGACCTGCAGTTCGCCTTCTTCAACGGAGTCGGATGGGAGAGCTGGGAAAATATCTGGGGCATCTGGAACGGAATCACTCCGCGCGACGCCGAAGCCACGCGCCGGGTCGCCACCATCGAGCGCGCGTTCGCTCCATTCTTAGTCAGCCGAGATTGGGAGCCCTTGGCACCGATGCTGCGCTACGGGGTCTATGCCAGCCGTTGGCCGCTCACCGATCAAACTCTCTGGACGATCGTCAACCGCAACGAATATGACGTGGATGGCGATCAGATGGAAGTTGCGTCCAGCCCGGAGATGCGCTACTTCGATATTTATCACGGCGTCGAACTCAAGCCGCAGTCTCGCGGCGCAGAGCGCCTGGTGCTAAGTTTCTCAATTGAAGCTAAAGGTTACGGTGCGGTGCTGGCGACGAAAAATCCAGACGACAAGCTGCAAAGCCTGCTTCCGAAGATGAAGCAGATGACCAGCACTCCGCTGGCCAGCTACTCGCACGAGTGGAAATTCCTGCCGCAGCAGATCGTTCCGATCCCGCCGACAGCACCTGCCACCGCCGCTCCCGAAGGCATGCTGAAAATCCCCGCGGCCGATTTCGACTTCGACGCCGCCGGCATCGAAGTCGAAGGTCTCAACGATATGGACGTAGACGTCCAGTATCCCTGGGAAGATTCCCCTCGACGCTTCCACTCGCATCCCCTGCACATCGATTCGTTTTACATCGACAAGTTTCCCGTCACGAATGCGCAGTTCAAGAAATTCCTCGACGTCACGCACTACCGCCCGAAAGACGATTTGAATTTCCTTCGCGACTGGAAGAACGGAACCTATCCCGCAGGCTGGGAGAATCGCCCCGTAACGTGGGTCTCCCTCGAAGACGCTCGCGCCTACGCCGCTTGGGCAGGGAAGCGTCTGCCGCACGAGTGGGAGTGGCAGTACGCCGCGCAAGGTACGGACCACCGCCTCTATCCCTGGGGCAACGAATGGGACGCCAGCGCCGTCTCCCTGCCCGACAAGTCTCGCACCATCCGCCCGCCTGACGCCGTCGATGCGCATCCCAAAGGCGCGAGCCCCTTTGGCGTGATGGATCTGGTCGGCAACGTCTGGCAGTGGACCGAGGAATTCGTCGACGAGCACACGCGCGCCGGCATCATCCGCGGTGGCAACTACTATCAGCCGCAAGGCGCCATCTGGTACTTTCCCGAAGCCTACAAGCTGACAGAGCACGGCAAGCTGCTGCTGATGTCCCCCAGCATCGATCGGTCGGGAACTATCGGCTTCCGTTGCGTGGTTGACGCGCGCTGATTCGTGTGTCCCGGCCACGAGCCCGCCCGCCCCATGTATACTCTGATGTTTCCGCGAGCTGGAACCAGCACGCGCTTCGGCCCAAGCCAACCCTGAACCAGGAGATCGCCCATGCAGAGCCGCATCACCGGCACCACCATGCCCGTCCTCGAATTTGCGCTCGACCCCAACGAGTCCATCATCTCCGAAGCCGGAGAACTTTCCTGGATGGGCAGTTCGATCCAGCTGACCACGCACACCCAGTTTGGCGGCGGAGGAGGACTGTTCGGCGTGCTCAAGCGCGTGGCCGGCGGCGGCTCCCTCTTCATGACGGAATACCGCGCCATCGGAGTTCCGGGCGAGCTGGCCTTCGCTACCAAGCTGCCCGGCCACATCGTCCCCGTGGAAGTCTCGCCCGGGCACGAGTACATGATTCACCGCCAGGGCTTTCTCTGCGCCACGTCGCAGATTCAGGTCGGCGTGGGCTTCCAGCAATCGCTGGGCGCGGGAATTTTCGGCGGCGACGGCTTCCTGCTGCAAAAGGTCAGCGGACAAGGCACCGCCTGGCTCGAACTCTCCGGAGAACTGGTGATGCGCGATCTTCAGGCCGGCGAGACCCTGCGCGTTCATCCCGGCCACGTCGGCGCATTTCAGTCCGGCGTTTCGTTCCAGATCACCACCGTTCCCGGCATCAAGAACGTGATCTTCGGCGGTGACGGAATCTTCCTGGCGGCGCTCACGGGCCCAGGCCGAATCTGGCTCCAGACCTTGCCCATCGCGCGACTGGCGCATGCGATTGAGCGGTATCTCCCCCGCGAAGCCTCCAGGAAGACCGTGGAAGGCGGCGTGGTCGGCGGGATCGTCGGCTCCATTCTCGACAACATGAAGTGACCGGCCACACCGAGTTCTCGACCCAACCGATCGAAGCAACCGGCGTTTTCCGCTCACTTCCGATAAGAGTGATATGGCGATTCATCAACAATCATCCCGATGTCGTAAGATTACGAGGTGATTTCGACAAGAGATTTGACTGTCCTCCCGTCGATCCCCAGATTAAATCGCATCACCAAGTCCCTCGCCCTGCTGGACGCCATCATTACGCCGGAGTGGGATCATCGCTACTACTCGTTCAATAGCAAGTGGAGCGCAGGCCAAGAGATGGCCTCGATGCGTAACGGACAGGGAGACGCGTGGTTCTGTGTCTTTAGTGACGTGGGGGTTTTTCTCAAAGGATTTGACCACGAATCCCAGATGTCGCCGTGGAGCACAAAACCGACGAATGTGTGGCGAGGTGTGTTGGACGAAGTACCCGACAAATTCGACCCATTCGCGACAGAACCTGCCTTTTCCATGGCTGACACGACTTTCTGCATCTGGCGCGGCCACGATGACGACAGATGGCGGACTGGCCACATCGAATGGCCATCAGGTGAAGACCCAGACGGCTCGGAGTGGATGTTATTGATTCTCGACGGCGACCCACAGAAATACAAATCATGGGCGGAGACTTGCTACAAACGCTCGGTCAGTCCGGAACTCATCAACCACGTTTATGAGCACCACCCACTCACCGATGAGTTCGTCCTACGCTTGAACCCCGAGCGCGACTTAAAGACCCTTGCAAGTGACGTAGAAGAGATTGGTTATCCCGCTTGATTGCGGTCAACTGGCGAGAACAGCTTTACACTCCGGTCACTCCTGTGAGGCGGAGAATCACACAGATGCGTATTCCCAGCGAACTCTCCCGCTGTGGTCCCGGTCATGGAAGAAATGGTGGTTCTTGTTCTTTATCGCGTCGATTGCCGCCCTGGCATCGTCCACGGTGCGCCGGTCCGGATGTTTCAAAAGAGAAGAAAGCGTTGGAAGTGCATCCGCTCGGAGCGAATAGGCAAGAATTGCGCACCCATAGTGACGAACTGCATAGGCTCGATCTCGGACGGCAGAGATTCCCATCGTAAAGGCGAACTCGCTCTCTCGGGAGAATCTTCCGACATAACGGAGGATAGAAGCACGCCCTTCTGCTTTGCGGACTTGCGGGAACGCTTCTGCAAGGAGTGCTAATAAATCGTCACCCATTGACTCTGCGACTCTCCACGCCGCATAGATTTCGGACCGCCGTGTTGTGCTGAACGCTCGAACTAATGTGGTGATTCGCTCTTGATCCATGAAGCTTAGAAAGTATCATGGCTGCCGGTCGAATTGTGATCACCGACCATCCGGGAACTTGCCTGTTGCAATCAGGCGATAGAACTCATTGACCCAGCTTCCTTTCGCCCGATCTCAGGTAAACTATCACTAGTTCCCTTCGGCTCTGTGAGATGATCAACGGCAAACGCATCGCAGTCGTCATGCCCGCCTACAACGCGGAGAAGACTCTTCAGGCCACGGTTGGAGAAGTGCCTGAACTGGTGGACGTCTGCATCCTGGTCGACGACCATAGCAAAGACCAGACTGTGGATCTCGCCCACCGCCTGGGCTTGCTGGTATTCCAGCACGACCGCAACTACGGCTACGGACGCAACCAGCAGACCTGCTATCGCGAGGCGCTGAACGCGGGCGCCGATGTCGTCATCATGCTGCATCCCGACTATCAGTACACGCCGCTGCTGATCACCGCGATGGCTAGCATGGTCGCCTACGACGTTTATGATGTTGTGCTGGGATCGCGCATCATCGGGGGCCGTGCGCTGCGGGGTGGCATGCCGATTTATAAGTACATCTCGAACCGCCTGCTCACCGCATTCGAAAATCTGTTTCTCGGTGTCAAACTCTCCGAGTACCACACCGGATACCGCGCCTTCAGCCGCAAGGTGCTTACCGATTTGCCGCTGCTGGAAAACTCCGACGATTTCGTCTTCGACAACCAGATGCTCGCCCAGTGCGTGCACTTCGGCTTTCGCATCGGAGAAGTTTCCTGCCCCACGAAGTATTTCGAAGAGGCCTCGTCCATCAATTTCCGTCGCAGCGTGGAGTACGGTTTCGGCGTCCTGGCCACGACCCTGGAGTTTGCGCTGCAGAGATTCGGTCTGATTCACCTGCCGCGCTTCAGCGACAAAGGCCGCAAACTCGGCGAAGGCGGCGAGACCTACTACGCAGCGCGTACGGACACCGTGCGTCCGGCCTGAACCTCCGCGGCCTTGTTCCTGGGAATGTCAGAATCTCCGCAAAATCCGCCCCGCCGTTGCTTGGGCCAGGGCGATTTCTCTGCCACGAATCTGCTGCTGCTGGCCCTGCTCACCGTGCTTGCTTTTTTGGTGATGGGCTACCACCCGGGGCTTGAGGACGATGCGTTTTACCTGGCCGCAATCAAGCGCAATCTGAACCCGGCGCTGTTTCCGCACGACGCGGAATTCTTCCGGTTGCAGTTTCAGGCGACGGTTTTCGACAAGCTCATCGCACGGTCGGTCCGCCTCAGCCATGTGCCGTTGGCATGGGCGATCTTGCTCTGGCAGTTCGCCGCCATTTTTTTCCTGCTCCACGGTTGTTGGCGGATCAGCCGCCGATGCTTCTCCCAGCCCCACCCGCAATGGGCCGCGGTGGCCACCGTCGCCGTCCTGCTCACCCTTCCCGTGTCCGGCGTCGGCATCACGCTCGCCGATCAGTACCTTCATCCGCGCACGCTCGCCACGGCCGCAATCCTCGCCGCCATCGTTGCCGTCCTCGACCGTCGCCTCTGGCTCGCCGGAGTTCTCCTGGCCGCGGCCTTCGCCGTCCACGCGATCATGGCGAGCTTCGGGATTTCTTTTTGCGCGTTCCTGCTCTGGAACCAGCGTGCTTCTTTGCCGCGACGTCCGTCCACCGCGCCTCTGGCAGCCGCGCTTCTTCCGCTGGGATGGATCTTCGAGCCCGCTTCCGACGCCTGGCGCCAAGCGGCCTCCACTCGCAGCTTTTATTTTCTGGCACGCTGGGAGTGGTATGAGTGGCTCGGCGTTTTCGCCCCGCTCGTGCTCCTATTTGTCGGTCGACGATTCCTGCCGCGCAAACAGCAACACGGCTCCGCTCTGTTAACCGTCACTAACAGCCTCATCTATTACGGCATCTTTCAAACCGCTGTCGGTCTCCTCATCATGCTTCCGCCCAGCCTCGAGCGCCTGCGGCCGTTCGAGCCCATGCGCTATCTGCACCTGCTCTACCTGCTCTTCTTCCTGATCGCAGGAGGATTGCTAGGCCGCTACATCCTCGACCGCAAGATTTACCGCTGGCTGGTGCTTTTCATTCCCTTAAGCGCGGGCATGTTCTATGCCCAACGTCAGATGTTTCCCGCGTCCGCGCATCTCGAATTGCCCGGCACTGTGCCGCAGAACCCATGGCTGCAAGCCTTCGCCTGGATCCGGCAAAACACTCCCGTTGATAGCCTGTTCGCGCTCGACCCTCATTACGTGACATTGCCGGGCGAGGACTACCACGGATTCCGCGCTCTCGCCGAACGCAGTGTGCTCGCTGACTATGAAAAAGATGGCGGCATGGCCGCCCGCGTCCCGCGGCTCGCTCCACGCTGGCTCAAAGAAGTAACCGCGCAGGCCGGCTGGCAGAATTTTCAACCCGCGGATTTCCAGCGCCTCAAGCAAGAGTTCGGCGTAACGTGGGTAGTCCTCCCTCGTCCCGACGCGCACCTTGCCGCGCACGATCAAGCAGGGCAGGGGATGACGTGTCCCTACTGGAACGCCCAGCTTCAAGTCTGCCGTCTATACTGAAAACGTACCGCCGGAAAGTAGCGCTGGCGTCTCGCCGGCTGTCGCGTGGGCGACTCGCCCACGCACTCAGCGCCAAGAACGAATGCCGACAGAATCCTCTCCAAAACGTCTCCAACCCTACGTTCTGATGGTGCTCGTCGCCCTCGTCGTCCGCCTCGCCGTCATCCCCTTCACCTACCACGAATGGATGGACCCCTTTGTCCTCGAGCACTGGGCGTTCGGCCTGATCGCGCGCTCCATCGCCTCCGGCCACGGCTTCGGCAGCCCACTCGCTGACACAGGATTGTCCGCGCTCCTGCCGCCGGTGTACTCGTATCTGCTCGCAGGCATTTTCAAAGTCTTTGGAATTGAAACTCGCGCCTCAGTGCTAGCGGCTCTATCGTTGAACAGCTTGTTCTCAGCGTTGACGTGCATTCCAGTTTTCCTTCTGGCGCGACAAGCGTTCGGCCAGCGCGTGGCGAAGTGGGCAGGCTGGGGATGGGCATTCTCTCCCTACGGTGTGTATTACGGAGCCGACTGGGCTTGGTCCACGTGCCTGGTCACGCTAGAACTCTGCTGCCTGTTTCTGTTCGCTTGGCGCCTGGAGAACTCCTCGCGCAAGCGCGATTGGATTCTCTTCGGCGCTCTCTGCGGCGTGTCCGCGCTCACCGAGCCGGTCGTGATGTCCGTCCTTCCGCTGCTTGGGATCTGGACTCTCTACCGTCGCTACCGATTGGCGCGCCCGTGGAAAGCTCAGATGATCGCCGTCGCCCTCGCCGGAGTCGCAACGCTCTCGCCGTGGCTCGTGCGCGACTACATGCTCTTCCACAAGTTCATTCCTGTGCGCAGCGGCTATGGGCTCGAACTCTACATCGGCAACAACGGATACTCTCAGCACTGGGTCAACCGCACTCTGCATCCCAACCACAGCGATGCCGAACTTTCCGAATACGAACGCGCGGGCGAGGTCGCCTACATGGACCACAAGATGCAGCAGGCGAAAGACTACATCCGCAGCCATCCCGCCTGGTTTGCGTGGATGACGTTCCGCCGCATCGTCTACATGTGGACCGGCTACTGGAGCTTCGACCCCGCCTACCTTAAAGACGAGCCGCTCGATCCGCCTAACATTTTCGTCAACACGACCATGTCGATCCTTGGACTATGGGGCCTGCGGCGCGTCTGGCAACGCGATCGCTCGCTCGGGGTGCGCTTTGCCATCGTGCTGCTCTTCTTCCCGCTCACCTATTACTTCTCGCATCCAGAGACCTACTACTTCCGTCCCGTCGATCCGCTCATTGTGGTTCTAGCGGCTGTAGCCGTGGCGGGGCGATCGAAGCAAGACGCCGCAGCGTAACGGCGCCGTCCCGCGTGGGCGAGACGCCCCCGCGACAGCCGGCAAGGTGCCGGCGCTACCAGTGCATTGCAGCTTCTTTCGAGTGGGGGTTAACATCTAACAGGCAATGGCGAACGCTCCCGCTTTATCTCTCAGCAGCGCTCAGCACCGGTTTACGATTGGGCTCGGCGAGATCCTGAATTTCGCCTACGACGCCTTCTGCAGCAACAAGCTGCAATTCACGCTCACGGCCCTAGCCATGGCAGTGGGGACGGCATCGGTGATCCTGGTCGCCACGATCGGCCTCACGGGCAAGCAGTACATGCTGCGCCAGTTGCAATCCATCGGCACCAACATGATCTATGCCGACTATCAAGGTGGCGCGCAGCGGCTCGACTCCACACCCGATCCCATGACCGTGGAAGATGTGCAGGCTGTGCGCGAGCAGGTGCCCAACGTCGTGGCCGCCTCTCCCACGGTAGCGCTGGAGGACCACATCAGCGTCGGCGCGGGCAAGCAGAGCGACATCCTGGTTCTCGGCGTCGACCCTGAATATCTGCGGGTGCGCAATCTGAAAGTTCTTGCCGGACGCTTCTTCGATTCCGAAGATTCCTCCGGACGGAACAAGGTCGCGGTGATCACCGAGAAGCTGGCGCAGAAGCTCTACGGTTCCAGCCCCGTGGCAGTCAGCCAGATCATCAAGTTGAGCGGGGGGCTTCCGTTCACGATCGTGGGCGTGTTCAAGGAAAGTGTGGACACCTTCGGCCAGTCGGAAATTCAGGAAGATACGATGCTGATTCCCTACACGGTCAGCCGCTTCTTCGTGCCGACCGCGGCGGTCTATCAGATCTATTTTTCGGCCGCCAGCCCACAGGATGTGATCCCGGCGACCGCGGCCATCAAGCGCGTGCTGCAGTCGCGGCACCGCGCGGAATCTGTCTACAGCGTGCAGAACCTGACGCAGTTTCTCACCGTCGCCGGACGCATCGCCGACGCGATGACCCTCATCCTCATGCTGGTCTCGTTCGTCACGCTACTGGTCAGCGGTATTGGCATCATGAATATCATGCTGGCAACGGTGACGTCGCGCATCCGCGAGATTGGGATTCGCAAAGCTATCGGCGCCACCAACCGCGCCATCCGCTTCCAGTTTCTGGCGGAAGCTATTCTGATCTCTCTGACCGGAGGCATCGTGGGTATTGTGGTCGGCCTTGCCATCCCTTGGTCGGTGCGCTTCCTCACCGACTATCGCTTCCCGATCTCCGGTTTGTCGGCGATCATCGCCATCGTAGTGTCGTCGGTCGTCGGAATTATTTTCGGGACCGTTCCGGCTACCCGCGCCTCGCAACTCGATCCGGTCGAAAGCCTGCGCTATGAGTAGGTTGGCGCCTTCCTAAAGAGGATTTCCACAGTGTTCCTGTCGGGAGATTAGCTGCGCAAAAACCACAAAGCCGGGCTGGTTGGCCCGGCTGTTCTTATTGTGGAGCTGGTTCAATCGGTCTTGTTTCGATCGTCGACCCAGGATCTTGGAAATCAGGAGATCAGGTTCGATCCCCGCGCCTTCCAACCCAACTATTGCGCTTTTCCACACAGTGGGGAAGGCTGATCTCAATTTGCGCTGCGGGTTCACCAGGCCCGCCGCGCGGAGCCCTTACATCACCATTGCCAGGTTCTCGAGTTCATGCACCAGCACTGGCATGGCACACCCGGCCATCTCGACGCGGCCCGCCGCATCCAGCGCCGCCTTGGGCGAAACCCCATAGCCGCGGCCCATCAGAAACACCTGCAGCAGCTCCGCTGCCTCGTAGGAGTCGATCATGCCCCCTTGGAGCAGATCGTTCCTGAGAGCTGCCAGTTCGGTCATGGTGAATCTGTCTTTGTCGTTCATCTTTGCGTTCATCAGCATTTCTTCGTTCGTCATGGCCGTCATCACCTCCGACTCCGACCTTCTACGCCTTTGCCGTATTAGACTCATCGGCAGCTGTGGAAGTTGCATGCAATCCACATGCCGAATTCACCCTACTTTTCCTATTACGGTCCCCAAGCCCCTTTGGATTCATTAACCCCTGTGAATATCTAAAGTTGCGGGTGGTCGGGGAGCCGGTTCGGGCCTCCCAAGGTTTCCTTCGTACCCAACAGGTAATCTCGAAACTGACACAATGTGTCAGGGTTGACGACGCACCAACAAAGAACGTCGGTTACCAGGCGGGAAGGGAAGCCGTCCAGGCAGCGGGCAGCGTTCCTGACATCTCCATAGTGTCTGATGATGCCTCAGCGTTTCTCGTGGGAAAAAAAACAGAGCCCTCCCCGGGCGGAGTGTGGGCAAAATCGGCTCTGGTCGTTCGGGAGAATGATCCGGCGTGCATAGGACGAATTCCCGGTAGGCCTGAAGTTCTGCCTAGCGGACAAGTCCACGGCCTGGGCCGAAGACGCATCGATACTGTGGCGAGGAGTGTCGCTGGCGGTTTCCGTAGGGCTAATGTCAGGCTTGCGCTGCCGCCACGCTGTCGTAGAACGGGAAGAACTGCTCGACGTGCGCCACCTGCATGGTGTCGCGCACGCGCTTGGTGACGCCGACCAGCGCCAGGCGGCGGCCGTCCTTCTGATGGCTCACGTAGGCGCCCACCAACGCACCGATGCCGGCAGAGTCAATGTAGGGAACCTGCGCGAGGTCGAGGATGAGAGTGGGAGCGGTGCTGGCGCGCACCAACGCCTGAAACTGGAAGAAGTTGGAGAGCAGGATGGGACCGCTCAGACGCAGAACTCGCTGTCCTGCCGGCGTCCCGCTGACGTCTTCGATATCTGCAAAGGCTCCTGTGGCATCCGCAGATAGTATTACGGGAATGTGAATACCGTGTTAAAGGACGTAGAATCTCATCCCGGGCGGAGCCTCTGGCTGCGCCGCGCTCACGACGGTCTAGTCCGTATCGTCCCGGTTACAGGATCGCTAAAGCCGGCTCCAGCACTTTATCCTTTGCCTGCTCGACAAGGCTCTCGAACTGGGCATGTTCCAGGCAGACGGCGTGCTGTCCGTAGCGGGCTTCTTTTCCGGTGACGTGCCAGTAGGGCATCCAGCAGAACTGCTTGCCTTCCACGCCGCCTTGGAGCACAACCAGGAACGGATAGAACGTGACCTCTTCTTCTCCATCTCCCAGCCACGACTCCAGTTTGTCGGGCAGAAGCGCGGAGACCACCTTGAAGTCCCCATCGCCGGCGCCCAGTTGGAAGTCGAGACTGACGCGCAGTTCGCGCGTGCCTCCGCAGGCCGGGCAGTCTTCCGGAGCCATTTTCGAGAAGTCGTTGAGGGTGTCGAACAGCGTGTGGTGCGTGGGATGTTTCTTATGACATTGAGTGCAATAAAAGTATTGTGCAGCCACGTCGGAACCTTCCTTTCGGAAGAACATGGTTGATTGCTGATTTTTGATTGATGATTGGGAATCTTCGCTGTCGGCTAATGGTTTTCAATCAACAATCAGAAATCACACAACCAGCAATTTCCTCCAGCCGCAGACCTCCTCGACCCGCTAAGGCTCGACCGCTGCCTCATCGACCAGCATGATGGGGATGTCGTCCTTGACCGCATAAACCCGGTGGCACTGCTTGCACTTCAAACTCTCCGGGGTCGTGCGGTACTCGAGCGCCTGCTTGC
The DNA here is from genome assembly GCA_003166855.1 of Acidobacteriaceae bacterium. Classification (GTDB taxonomy): domain Bacteria; phylum Acidobacteriota; class Terriglobia; order Terriglobales; family Acidobacteriaceae; genus Sulfotelmatobacter. The sequence goes on from PMUM01000264.1 coordinate 19,736, forward strand.
AGGCCGGACAAACCAGAATTTCCAGGAGGTCTTTGGCAATCATGACGAGGGAATTGTACGACACGGGGGTGGCCCGGGCATGTGACCCGGCTCACAAAGGCCTTTCCCCACGGAGACACTGAGGCACGGAGAAGAACAAGAAAATGGCAATGAAGGTCCTCGATAGACGGGCGCCCTCGCTCTCGTCCATGAATTGCTCTCACGCTTCCTCCGTGCCTCCGTGCCTCCGTGTCTCCGTGGTGAGGGCTCTTTGCGGCCGGTGCGATAGAATTTCACGGGAGCCCGAATGCCAGCCCTCATCCTCGACGGAACCAAGATCGCGCAAGACATCCGCAGCGAAGTGGCTGCGGAAGTGAAGACCATGGCTGCCGCCGGAGTGCGTCCCGGACTGGCGGTCGTGCTGGTCGGACACAATCCGGCTTCTGAGATTTACGTGCGCGGGAAGGTCAAAGCCTGCGAGGAAGTCGGCGTCTACAGCGAGAAACTGACCCCGCCCGAAACCGCCACCACCGCCGAATTGCTGGCGCTCGTGGAAGATCTCAACCGGCGCGACGATATCGACGGAATCCTCGTGCAGTTGCCGCTGCCCGCTCAGGTCGACGCCAAGAAAGTGCTGATGGCGGTTGACCCCGCCAAAGACGTCGACGGATTTCATCCCGTGAACGTCGGGTTTCTCTCCACGCAGCGGCCGGGCCTTGTGCCCTGCACGCCCGCTGGAGTCTTCGAGATTCTCAAGCGCAGCAACATTCCGATCGCGGGGCGCGAAGCCGTCGTCGTCGGCCGCAGTGACATTGTTGGCAAGCCCGCCGCCATGTTATTGCTCAATGCCAACGCCACGGTTACTGTTTGCCATTCGAAGACGCACGATCTGCCGGGAGTGTGCCGCCGCGCCGACATTCTGGTCGCCGCGATCGGGCGCTCAGGGATGATCACCCGCGATTTCGTTAAGCCCGGCGCTACTGTCATCGATGTAGGGATGAATACCATTACCGATCCCGCGGAATTTCAGCGCTTCTTCGCCGGGAACGCGAAGCGGGAAGAGGCCTTCCGCAAGAAAGGTTCCACGCTGATCGGCGACGTGCATCCCGAAGTCGCAGCGATTGCCGGAGCCCTCACGCCCGTCCCCGGCGGTGTTGGCCCGCTCACCATTGCGATGTTGATGTTCAACACGGTGAAGGCCGCGAAGATGCGCCGGGGAAACCGTGTGCCGGAGCTGTCGCGGGTTTGACCACGCAATGACAATTCACCACAGAGCCTCAGAGCCACAGAGAAATCCTGTCTTTTCCCCTTCTTGGTTTTCTCTGCGCCTCTGTGTCTCTATGGTGAAGGCTTTTCGTCTGGAGGCGGGATGCTGAAAGTTGGCCTCACCGGGGGCATCGCCGCTGGCAAGTCTGCTGTGGGAGAAATGTTTGTCACACTGGGTGCGCGCCTCGTGCAGGCGGACCGTATTGCGCATTCCCTCATGCAGCCGGGGGAAGCGGTTTATAACGAGGTGGTACGTCACTTCGGCCGCGAGATTCTCAATCCCGATGGCAGCGTAAATCGCTCCAAACTGGCCGAGGTTGCGTTCGGGCCGGCGACCGCTCCCGAAAGCAAGCGCGCCTCGCGTATCGAGGAACTCAACCGCATCGTGCATCCCGTGGTCATCCGCAGCCAGGAGGAATGGATGCAGGAGATGGGCCGTCAGGACCCGCCCGCGATCGCGATCGTCGAGGCCGCGCTTTTGCTCGAGGCGGGTGCAGGGAAGCGTTTCGATCGATTGATCGTGGTGACCTGCAGCGAAGAACAGCGCGTAACCCGTTTCGCCGCCCGGCAGAAGATCGACCTCGAAGCTGCGCGCAAAGAAGTCATCCGCCGCATGGCCGCGCAACTTTCCGACGAAGAAAAAATCAAAGCCGCCGACTTCGTGATCGACAACTCGGGATCGCTCGAGAAGACGCGCGAGCAAGTACGCGTGGTGTGGGAGCAACTGCGCGTTGCGGAAGCTTTGTCATCCTGAGCGAAGCGAGGGATCTCTGCACTCCCCGCCAGTTGCATAGATCCCTTCGACTTCGCTCAGGG
>PMUM01000321.1 GCA_003166855.1 Acidobacteriaceae bacterium
TGATGTTGGAGCGCTTGCAGCGGGCTACTTCCTCGAGCGTCTCACTTACCACCAGGGGATCGAGTCCGAAGGCGTTCTTATAAATACGCCCGTCCGGCAGGGTGAGGGCCGAAGGCTTGCCGTCGGTGATCATCACGATCTGCTTCATGTCTTTGCGCTGCCGCTGCAGGATTCTCTGCGCCAGCCGCAGCCCCTCACGCGTGTTGGTGTAGTACGGCCCGACCTTCACCCGCGCGAGTTGCGACAGCGGAATCTCTTCCGCCGAATCGTGGAACAGCACCAGCGAAAGCGAGTCCCCTGGATACTGCGTGCGGATCAGGTGCGACAGCGCCATCGCAACTTTTTTCGCGGGAGTGAACCGGTCTTCGCCGTAAAGAATCATCGAATGCGAACAGTCAAGCATCAGCACCGTCGCACACGACGACTGGTACTCGCACTGGTGCACCTGTAAATCCGAGTATTCAATGTTGAGCGGCAGCGTCAGGCCCTCGCGCTGGATCGCGCTCGACAACGTCGCCGTGATGTCGAGGTTCAGCGTGTCGCCAAATTCGTAGGTTTTTGCCGACCCGCTGGTTTCGATGCCAGTTGCTAGATCGCGAGTGTCGTGCCGTCCAAAGCTTGATTTGCCGAGCGATCCGAGCAAATTCCGCAGCGACTTGAAGCCGAGAAAGTCGAGACTCTTATCGGTGATTTCAAACTTGGCCTGCTGCGCCTCGCCGGTCTGTCCGCCGACACTGGACTGCCGCGCGGGATCATGCGGCTCGTCGATCGAAATATAATCTTCCTGCTGCATTCGCTCGATGAGTTTCTCGATCAATTCGTCGAGTTGCCCGTCTGCAACCATCTGCTCGATCTGCTCCCGTAAGTTCTCGTCGAACATCTCCCCATTCATCAGCGCCTGCTCGATGGCTCGCTTGAGTTCATCCAGCGTCTGCTCGCCCTCGGGCATTTCGTACCACATGGACTCCTGAAACCCGCTCTGCAGCAGGTAATCCGAGAGCGCGCTGAGCAGGTCTTCCATGCTCATCTCGCCCGCGGGATCAGGCACGTATTTGGAGTAGCGAATGCGTTTCATAATGCAGCTATGAGCTGTGAGCTTCGAGTCGCGAGTAAAAACGGATTGCAACAGCACTGCGATTCAAGCTCGCAGCTCGCAGCTCAGTTAAACTGCCTTCTCTGCCGGTACGGCTTCTCCTCCGGCTCGAATGACTTCTCTCGTACAGCCTCCGGCTTCTTCTCTCCAGCCTTGAACACTCGCTCCTCGCTACGCCCGATGCGCTTGTGCGCGTGCAGCCCTTCGAGGATGAACTCCGCCGCCGACACCTGCTGCTCTGGACTGTCTTTCTGCGTCACGCTCAGCGGGCCGAGTTTGTCAGTCAAGCCCTGGATCCCCTTCAGCTTCTCCAGTGCTTCCTCGGCCGGGACCGAATCCGACAGCTGAATCTCGCCGCCCAGATCGAACCACTGCACGATCTGCTGCACGTTCGCGCCGGTGTAGTACTCGTCGTAAGTCTTCGCGATCGCCGCGCGAATCAACTCGCGCCCCACGTGGTCCGCGCCCTTCATCTCGCCTTCGTATTCCAGTTCGAGTTTGCCGGTAATCGCCGGCAGCGCCGCATACACGTCACTAATCCGCGGCACGACAAGCTTCTCGTCGTTGCGAATCGCCCGGCGCTCAGCATTCGACACCACGTTTTCCATGGCCGAGATCGGAAGCCGCTGGCTCACGCCCGAGCGCTTGTCAATCTTCTTGTCTTCGCGTGCGGCGAAGGCCACGCGCTCGATCACCTCCTGCACGTAGTTCGGCAGATGCATCGGATGCCCGTTGCGCCGTGTCCATGCCTCCTGCGCTGTGATCGCAATGCCTTCTTCCACAGTCGCCGGATAGTGCGTGCGAATCTCCGAGCCGATGCGATCCTTCAACGGCGTGATGATCTTCCCACGCGCCGTATAGTCTTCCGGATTCGCGCTGAACACCAGCGCCACATCGAGCGGCAGGCGAATGGGGTATCCCTTAATCTGCACGTCGCCTTCCTGCATGATGTTGAACAATCCCACCTGAATCTTTCCTGCCAGATCCGGCAGTTCGTTGATGGCGAAGATGCCGCGATTGGCGCGGGGCAGCAGCCCGTAGTGAACCGTAAGTTCGCTCGACAGTTCGTGCCCTCCACGCGCCGCCTTGATGGGATCGATGTCGCCGATCAAATCGGCAATCGTCACGTCCGGCGTAGCGAGTTTCTCCACGTAGCGGCCGTCGGGCGAGAGATAAGCGATCGGTGAATCGTCCCCAAGCCGCGCGATTTCCTCGCGGCAGCGCCGGCAGATCGGAGCATAGGGATTATCATGAACTTCGCATCCCGCCAGATACGGCATGTGCGGATCGAGCAGCGTCGTCAACGCCCGCAGGATGCGGCTTTTCGCCTGGCCACGCAGTCCGAGCAGAATGAAGTTATGCCGCGAAAGAATGGCATTGACGATCTGCGGTATGACCGTGTCTTCGTAGCCCACGATCCCGGGGAACACCGCGGCGTCGTGGTTCTTGCGCAGTCGCGCCGTCAGGTTCTCGCGCAGTTCATCTTTAACGTGGCGTGTGCGCAAGCGCTCTTCGGAGAAAATACTGCGGCGCAGTTCACCCAGCGTGCGCGGAAGACTACTCATGAAAGGATCCCCCCACAACCAAACTTTCCCCGATTATACGCGCCGCTGCGGAAGAGCGTTGTGTCGTGCGGTCCCGAGCCGAAGCCCACCACTCAAGACCCAAGATCCAAAAACTACCGAGCGTGCCCGTTGCCCCCGGCCTTCTGGCGAGCCCGCGCCGCGCGCCGCAGATTGGGAAGGATGCCTTCCAGATACGCCGCGACCGCCTGGATTCGTTCGCTCTCCGACCGCATCGCCAGCAACTTCTGTTTGAAGTCGAGATCCAGCGGCAGCGAGCCTGCAAGGTAAAACGAAAGCGCGCTCTGGTCGGCCGCGGAAAGGTCCTGCACGGCGCCCGCCAGGGAGAGAATCTCCAAATGCACCTGAATGGCCCGTGCCTTATCCGCCTCGGAGGACGTAACCGGTTCGTCTGGCACCAGCAACACTTCTGCCCGCAGAAAGGATCGGTCCTGGTTCAGTTCGACCACCTCAAAGCGCTTGCGCCCTTCGGCGATCAGGTCCATGCGCCCATCAGGATACTCTTTTGTGACGCTAACGATCTCGGCGGTGCACCCCACCTCCGCCAGGCCCTCTTCCAGGGCGCGCACCACGCCGAACGGAGCATTGTTCGCCAGACACTCCCCAATCATTTCTTTGTATCGCGGCTCAAAAATGTGCAAGGGCAGGGGAGTGCCGGGGAGCAACACTACGTCCAGCGGAAACAGAGGAAGAAGGGCCACGAAGACTCCGACGATCAAGTTGTAGCGCCGGCATCCTGCCGGCGGTCGCGAGGCCATCTTGGCCTCGCACGTGCGCGGGCGAGACGCCTAAGCTACAGGCGCCGGGACAGCGCCGCTACGAAGCGCTGCCGTGCCAGTGCATTTGGTATCCCAAGTAGCGGACCGACGCTTCGTGCACCGCGGCGGCCGTGGTCGAGAAGTTCGCTGCGACGTGATGCTCGAATCCGTTTTCGCAGATGTAGTGGAGCAATTTCTGCAGCTCGGAAATCTGCACCACGCCGACGCCACCAAACGTATTCAGCGCATCGCTGGTGAATGAGCCTTCGCCAACGTAGCCGCGAATGACTCCGGCGGTATCGTCGGTCGAGAATCGCGCAAAGCTCATCGCGCCGGGCTTCACGCGGCCGACCACTGTGCCAAATGTGTTCTCCTTGCCGACTGTTCCGGCGATGATTTCCTGGAAATCCATGCGGACGTCCTGGAAGAAATGCTTGGGCAGGTTGCTGCAATGGAAGCAGACGGCCTTGTTGGGATCGTCTCCGTAGTTGTTGTTCCAGTCGAGCAGCGCACTCGGTGTTTGTGAGGCCAGCGCCAGCGCATGCATGCTTAGCGTACCGCAGACATCGACTTCGCAAGCGGCGGGCAGCAGGTTGTTGCTCATCATGCTCATGANNGCGAGGCCATCTTGGCCTCGCATGTGGGAACAAGATGCATCCGCTACAGCGGCCGAGACGGCGGCGGTACCACGGCGCACGGAATCAAACGATTGTACGACATCGGCCGCCTGGCTCTGCGCGCCCCGCATCTTGACTTGCCGCGTCGTGGAGAATACAACCCGAGCATGGAACTTGTCGGGAAAGTGGTCGTGGTCACCGGCGCCTCGATGGGCATCGGCGAAGCAATTGCCAAGCTTTTTGCGGAGGAGGGAGCTAATGTCGTCCTGCTATCGCGCGATGCTGCCCGGGCCGAGGCTGCTCGCACGCGCATCGGTTGTCTCGACCGCACCGCCGCCCTCTCTTGCGATGTCCGCAACTCCGAGGAGATCGACCGCGTCCTCGCCCTGACCTTGCATCACTTCAAGCGAATCGATGTCTGGATCAATAACGCCGGCCACGGCCTGCTCGATTCCGTCGCGCAGGCCGACATGCAGGCGTGCCACGAGATGTTCGAAACCAACTTCTTCGGAGCCATGTCGGCCATGCAGGCTGTCATCCCGGTGATGCGCCAGCAGGGCGGCGGATCGATCATCAACATCTCCAGCGTCGCCGGCCACATCCCCGTGCCGTTTCACGCCTCCTATAGCGCCACTAAGTTCGCGCTCAATGCCATCGGCAAGGCCGCCGGGGTCGAACTGAAGAACGACGGCATTCACGTCCTCACAGTCTGCCCCGGCTATGTACGCACCGCGTTCAGCGAAAATGCGGTTCGAGGAAACGAACTGAAGAAGGTTCGCCCCGGCTCAGTGCGCGGCATCACCGCAGAACGGGTTGCCCACGCTACTCTTAACGGATACCTGAAGCAGAAACGGGAAGTGATTGTACCCTGGACGATGCACGTGCCTGTGAAGCTCTATCAACTGTTCCCGTACTTGGTTGAGCGGGCGATGGGAAGAATGGTGAAATAAATAGGTTTCAACGTTTCAGAGTTTCAAGGTTTCAAAGTCTTAAAGACCATATGTTCAGAAATCGTTGAATCCTCGAAACTTTGAAACCTTGAAACCTTGAAACTTTGAAACTTTGAAACCTGTTCTATCCCAGCTCCACCAGCATCGCTTCCATTTCCGATTGCGCATGCAGGTTGCCGGTCCGCCGCGCCGAAGCGATGCCATCCTGCAGCATCTTCTTCGCGTCGTCGACTCTCTCGGCTTTCACCAGGGTCTGCGCCGCCATGAAATATCCGGCGGTGTAGTCGGGATAGCCCTCGAGCAGAATCGAGAACTCGGCTAGCGCCCGGTCGAGGTCGCCCTGCTTAGAGTACTCCATGGCGAGTCCGTAACGCGCGAACGCATCTTTGGGGTTTTCTGTCAGGATCTCGTTAAGCGCGGCGATGCGGTCCATGGTGTCGGAGAAAGTGGAGCAATTCCCTGATCACGAGATTACTACAACCGCCAGACCATAGCGCTGGTAGCTTCGCCGAGAACTGGTCAGACCTCCGGCAACTGATTACAATTGCCAGTCCCAAGAATTCTTGAGCCCGAGGCGCGAAACTTGACCTGCCCGTACTTTATGCCGGTGTCGAGACTGGAAAACGGCACTTGGCCGCATCCCGCGAGACTTCCGCTCGGCGCCGGATGGTGCGGTCATTGCACGGCTCCCGGCCACGAAGGCGAAGTTCCGCCGCAAGACATTTTGGAGGTGTTCTGCAATCTGGGATATGCCAGCAGCTGTAGCTGGTCGCCTCTGATGTGCGCCTGGGATGCGGTGCGATTCGCCGTTTCCGCTCCTCGGGATCCGGCCGCCCGCCGCGATCCCCGAGAAGCCACGGCTGTTCCTGCCCGCGTCCTTCTTCTCCATTATGTCTGCGAACGGAATCATCGACCCGTCGAACATGGCGATCTGGAATTCGACTTGTCGCAGGCGGCTTGGCTGGTCCGCCACGACGACGCCCGCATCCAGAAGATGGCAGAATGTTTTCTGGAGTCATACCTGAAAAAGAAAGCTTGAGAGAGACCGGCCGCAACTGAAAGGAAGACAAGCATGACGCACGACCCGCTGGCCCCCCGCCCGGTCCGGGATTCGCAATCCGAGATGGCTGAAATCGTTCTCCCGAACGACGCCAATCCGCTTGCAGCCCTGCTCGGCGGACGCCTCATGCACTGGATCGATCTGGCCGGCGCCATGGCCGCGCACCGTCACTCCCGCAACTATGTGGTCACCGCCTCCGTCGATCACATCGACTTCCTCGTCCCGGTCCGTGTCGGCGATCTCGTCATTCTTCGCTCTTCCGTCAACCGCGTCTTCCACACGTCGATGGAAGTCGGCGTGAAAGTGTTCGTCGAGAACTACATTGCCGATACCGCCCAGCACGTGGCCTCGGCCTACCTTACTTTTGTAGCCATCGATCCTGTGGGAAAGCACCTGAAAGTCGCCCCAGTGATTCCCGAGACCGATGAGCAGCAGCGCCGTTACGATGACGCCGGTCGACGACGTGAAATCCGGCGTTCCGAATTGGAACGGAGGCGCAAAGTGCGCTGATTTTCGCAGACTGTTGTGACTCGCATCACATAAAGACCCGCTGCAAACCGTTTAGCCTATCGGGGCGTCGAGGTTTTTCATGGATAGTGCGCTCTTAGTTCATCGCCTTCACTTCGCCTTTACCGTCACCTTCCATTATCTGTTCCCCCAACTCACCATGGGGCTGGCCCCGCTCATCGTTGTACTTAAAACGCTGGGCCTGCGCCGTAATGATGAGACTTATCACCAGGCGGCGCGCTTCTGGGCCCGGATTTTCGGCATTAACTTCGTGTTGGGTGTGGTGACCGGCATCCCCATGGAATTTCAGTTCGGCACGAACTGGTCGCACTTCTCGCGCTTTGCCGGAGGCGTGATCGGCCAGACTCTGGCCATGGAAGGCATGTTCGCCTTCTT
>PMUM01000404.1 GCA_003166855.1 Acidobacteriaceae bacterium
GAAAATGTTACTGGTCAAGAGAACTACATGCTTAGTCGTGTTCATGCCCCAGGCATTACCCTGGGACGTTCGCGGCCCGCGCTCAGAACCGACAAGAAACGCGTCCCGCTAGCCTGTGATCTTAGCCTTCCGCCCCAGACGTAGACGGAAAGAGCAGCCCGCTGTGTGACGTCCTTCGGAGGCCCACGGGCGAAGCCTCCTCGGACGGCTGCCTAAACTAGTTAGGCTGCGTATGCCATCTGTTGATTGGCAATTATCATTTTGCCCACGATTACGGGTGTGTGCACCCCGGCATGCCTCTTGGCCGCAAGCATCTCCGTCGAAGCCGTGACGCCCCCACTGGTGGGATGGCCATTCAAAGAACTAGGTCAACGTGGCTCTGAGAGCCACTTCCAGACTAGGGGCTGCGCCTAGGGAAGTCAAACCCCGAACGTACCCCATCCTGGTCACACCTGATTAGATGCCACGCCGCTCGTTTTCGGCTCTTATGGCCCCGGATTCGCCATTTTCTGCCCGATCAGCACTGCGTCCTGCATCTGCCGATACAGATCGCTGACCGCCCCCGGCGAATGCGACATCAGGATCGTGTTGCTCCTGTCATTGCTCCCGATTTCCTTCATTGTGTCGAGATACTGCGTGACCAGGACCAGCATCATCACGTCTTTCGGCGTCGATCCCTCCACCGCCTTAGAAAACGCTTCCACCGAATCCTTCAGACCCTCGATGATCGCCTTGCGCTGGTTGGCGATGCCCTGGCCCTGCAGTGCTTTGCTCTCGGCTTCCGCCTCGGCCTGCTTCACTTTCAGGATCTTTTCCGCCTCGCCTCGCGCCGTCGCGGCGACCTGTTCGCGCTGCGCGGCATTGATCTCGTTCATCGCAGCCTTCACCTTGTCATCGGGCTGAATGTCGGTGACCAGCGCCTGATCGATCGCGTACCCGTAGGTCTTCATTACGTCGTCGAGCCCCTGCTTGATTGCGACCGCAATGTCGGATTGCTGCAGAAACGCGTCGTCCAGATTCATCTTGGGCACGTGGCCGAGGATTACGTTGAACACGTACGACGAAATCTGCTGACGCGGGTTGGCCAGCTTGTAGAACGCCTCGTACACATGGTCGGGAATCACGTGATACTGCACCGATACTGGGATTTTCACGAACACGTTGTCTTTGGTTTTCGTCTCCACGTCGAGCGCCAATTGCTGTACCCGCAGGTCGATGCGTCCGGCAATCTGGTCCAGCCACGGCAGTTTGAAATTGATACCCGCGCTCGCCACTCGCTCGAACTTGCCCATGCGCTGCACCACCACGGCCTCCGCGGTGTGTACCTGGAAAAAGCCGCTCAGGATGGTCCCAAGCACGAAAATGCCAACGATCACGGCCATTACTAGCGACATAGCCTGCGCGCCCTCCATCAGTATCCTCCGATAACCTCAGAGTGCTTTCGGCATGATTCGCGCACGGGCAAGGTCTCGCACAGGAATCGCAGGAATCATAACGTTTCGAACGGCTTCTCACAACGAGGGATGTGGAAACAGTCGCGACAATCTTTGCTTTACTGCAGCGTACGCATCCCTTCCAGCCTTGTCTTCACCTCCGGCCACTCGTGGTCCAAAATGCTGAAGTAAACGGTATCGCGCACGCGTCCGGTCCATGTGAGCAGATGCCGGCGCAGAGTGCCTTCTTCTTTTGCTCCGATGCGCAGAATCGCAGTTCGCGACTTCTGGTTCAGAGCGTCCGTCTTCAGTTCCACACGCATGCACTTCCAAACTTCAAACGCGTGCCGCAGCATCAGGTATTTTGCTTCGGTGTTCACGCCCGTCCGTTGCCAGGCGGGCGCAATCCACGTCGATCCGATCTCGATCCTGCGGTTGATACGGTCAATGTTCATGTAGCGCGTGCTGCCGATGACGCGGCCGGAACTCTGTTCCACGGTGGCGAACACCACCGATTCTCCGCGCCCTTGTTCGTCAAATGCCTTGTCGATCAGGCGGTGAAAGTCCCCCGGCGTTTTCATGGAGTAAGGAATCCAGCGGAAGACATCGTCGAGGTCGTTCTTCGCAACCTCCCAGAACAGGTCCGCGTGCTCGCGGCGAACCGGCTCAAGACGAATGTTCGATCCCTCCAGCGTCAGAGGCAAAACAATATTCAGTGGACCAGTACTCGGAGGACCAGCGCTCATGCTTTCCTTTCGTAGTGAGACCCAACATCATTATCTTGCATCTTGCAGCCTTTTTCAGGCATCTCTAAGTACGACGTGGGTTCTGCGGGATTTCTTTGTTCGCAGGATTGTGTTCGATAATGAATGGCGTCGATTTGCGGTGTTGACTTGAAATGATCTCATACGTCCAACAGGCGGCTATGCTTCGGGCGATACGACAATGTTGTCAGGAGAACTCTTAGTGAAGGCGCACTGTCTCCCGTTCTCCCAGATTCCGCACACCACGCCGCTGTTCGCAGACTTCCTTGCATTTGCCCCTAAAGTACAGCCGTTCTATCCGCGGCCTCCCCATTTCACCGAATGGCTGAAAGAAGAAGCTGCCAGGATTTCCTACGATCCGTCCCGCCGCGAGCGAGTTGCCGCTATCCTCGAGCGCCAGAATAGATCCTGGGACGCCTCCCCGAGAACCCTCGCCAATCTCGAGCGCTTGCGTAATGGCGCGGCAGCGGTCGTCACCGGGCAGCAGGTTGGCCTTTTCGGCGGACCCATGTTCGCCGTCTACAAAGCGCTCAGTGCAGTCAGACTTGCGGAACAAGCCACCGCCGCCGGAGTCGATGCTGTCCCCGTTTTCTGGCTCGCCACGTACGACCATGATCTGGCCGAGGTGAATCACGTTTCTATTCCAGGCACTGACGGCACTTTGCAGGTGCTCACCACCACGAGCCACGATGTTCCTGGAGCACCGGTCAGCGCCGTGCGTCTCGGCGACGAAATCGTACCCGTCGTCGAAGAGGCCGCAAAGCTGATCGGTGATTCCGAGGCGGCAGAGTTTCTGCGCGAGACCTACCGTCCCGGCGAAACTCTGGGCACGGCTTTCGCCCGCTTCTACGCCCGCGTGTTTGCCGAGTGGGGCGTGATTCTGCTCGACGCCTCCGATGGGGAACTGGACCGTGTTGCGGAACCGATCTATCGTTCCGCTGTTGAGCGGGCTAGCGAGCTATCAGCCGCGCTCCTGAAGCGCGGTGAAGCACTCGAAGCCGCAGGCTATCACCAACAAGTAAAAGTCACTGCTTCGTCGGTGTTGCTCTTTACGCTGCAGCAAGGCGCGCGCACGCCGATTCATCGCCGCGAGGCTGGCGGCACGGCAGAATTTGTGATCGGCTCCGATGCCGGGGCAGAGAAGCTTTCGCCGGCCGCACTGCTCGACCGCATCAGTGCGAGTCCGGAGCTATTCAGCCCGAATGTTCTCTTGCGCCCCATCGTCGAAGATTATCTGCTGCCCACGCTGGCCTACACCGGAGGCGCTGCCGAGACCGCTTATTTCGCGCAAGCCGGAGCGGTCTATGAGGCTCTGCTTGGCCGTGTCACGCCAATCCTTCCGCGCTTCTCAGCCACCATCGTGGAACCGAAGATGCAACGCCTGCTCGAGCGTCACGGAATCAATCTGCCCGACGTATTCGCCGGTCCGGAGGCACTGCGCCGTCACCTGGCGGCGCGCGGCCTGCCCGCGGACCTGCAAGCGGCCTTCGACGCTGCCAGGAAATCACTGGACTCGCACCTGTCCACGGTCAAAGAGAAGCTGGAAAAGCTTGACCGCACCCTAATTGACGCTGCGGAGACCGCCCGCTCGAAAATCGAATATCAACTCGAACGCCTGTTCTCTCAGGCCGCGCGCGCAGAAGCTCTGAAGAGTGAACTCGTGACTCGCCACGCGGAGACTCTGAGCCAGGCGCTCTATCCCGACAAGGGCCTGCAAGAGCGTGGTGTCGGCGGCGTCTACTTCCTCGCCCGCTACGGACGCGAATTCCTGCAGCAACTGCACGATGCAATCCAGCCCGACTGCCAGGATCACCAAGTGTTGGAGTTGTAGCCGGGGCTCGACCCTTATTTCTGAATCAACGAAGATTCGATGGTTGATTTCACTTGCGCGGTGCTGGCATCGTTCGGCGCGCCGTGGATTTGTTGGACGATATTGCCCGCCCGGCCAAGGATGATCAAGTACGCGTCGTCCTTCTCCTTATAGCCCACAAGCTTCTTGAGATCGGCCTCGCCTTGCACGACGGGGACAAAATGATCCCGCTTGTTTTCTGGCACGCCTTTTCTTATTCCGGAAATCACCGTGCTTCGGAAGAGACTTGGAACGTCCTCCAGCACAGGAAGCTGGTACAGTTCAACGTCTGGACGTGTTCCAAGATAGGCCTGAAGCTTGTCCGCCCATGCGCTGGTCGGAACCTTGGAGGCCTTGGTAAACCCGAAGATAAGGACTGCGACCTTGCCTGCGGCAGCATCGGGCAACACTACGGTGTGGCCGGCAAAGCTCTCTCCTTGGATCTTCGGCATCTGTGGGACACTCTGCGCTACGGACACACCAACCAAAGGCAGCCAACAAAACAAGGGGAGGAGAGCCGAGCCACGTTTCTTTTGACTACGCACTTCGATCTCCGCGGCCATCCTATTTGCTCTCGCTGGTGGCGAGATACGTTCCAAGCCCGATCATGATCGCGCCGGTCACCGTCCTTTGCCGGCGGCGGAATGTCGCTGAGGAACGAATACGTTCTCCGAGTGGCCCCGCCAGCGCGATTACGATCAAATCTGCCGTTGTGTTCATGACCACCGACATCGTACCCAGTGCCACAAACTGCAGGAAGACGTGCCCGCCGCTGCGGTTCACAAACTGCGGAATGAACGAGAGAAAGAATAAAGCAGTCTTGGGATTGAGTACTTCAGTCGCCACGCCTTGCCAGAGCGGATTGCGGGCTGGTTTCAGGTCTTGCGGAATCGCTTGCGCACTCGCGTTCTCTTTCCGTGCATCGAGAATCATCCGCACGCCCAGGAAGCATAAATAAGCCGCGCCGACATATTTCACCGTGGCGAACGCCACCGCCGATTTCGCCAGCACAATCGACACGCCCAGCGCCGCCGCGAACACATGCACCATGCCGCCCAGGAATGTGCCGAACGCCGACAGCACTCCCTCGCGCTTTCCGCCTGCGAGGCAGCGCGCTAGAACATAGAGCATTCCGGGACCCGGCGCGATCGCCAGCAGCACGGCCGCCGTTAAGAAAAGCAAGATCCTCGTTGAGTCGAACATAGTCACTCCGGAACTCCTCTACTGTCTCTGTCATGCTGAGCGAGGATTGAGCTTCGCGAAGGCGAAGCTCAACCGCAGTCGAAGCATCCCTACCCTAGGCAACGGGCCCGGTACACAAGCTACCCACCCACGCTTCAAGACTGCTTGAGCCAGCCTTCCAGTCCCGCGAGCGATTCTACCCGCGGAAACTCGCGCTCGCGGTACGCCCCGGCCACATCGAACAGCACAGCTTGCATTCCAGCTTGGCGCGCGCCGACATAGTCGACCGAATATACATCTCCCACGTATAAGCTCTCAGCCGGCGAGGCGTTCATCTCGCGCAGCGCTGCTTCGAAGATTGCCGGATGCGGCTTCTCGTGCCCCACGATCCCCGAGTCGATGATGCTGGCAAAGCAGTCCACAATCCCGCAGCGCCGCAGCACGGCGTCAATTCTGCCATCCGCATTCGAGATCACGGCAATCGCATATTCCTGCCGAATGCGCTCCAGCGCGTCGCGCGTTCCAGGCAGGATCTGGTCCCAATTAGCCGAGTTCTGTGTATTCGCAATCAGCGTATCGCGAACGCCATCGTCCAGGGCATTAAGTCCCTGCAGCAGATAAGTGTGAAAGGTCCACCAGAAACCGTGATCGACCTTGCCATCCATGAGTCCCTGATCGAACTCCTCCTTGGTGCGGCGCTCCAGAGCCTGCCAGGTGGCCAGCGTCGGATGACGATCCTCCGGCAGTGGCGCCAGCATGCGGGCGCGGTTGGGGAACAGCAGAGTATTGCCTACATCGAAGAAAATGAACCGGCACTTTGCCATGAATCCATATTACCCAACGAGCACGCTTCCGGCGGGTTCCTTGACTAGAAGGTTGCCACAGCTGCTTTGAGCCGTGAACCGAACCGGGAAAAGATGTACTATTCCAGTTCTCGGCCTGAGCCCGCCAGTTGGCTTAAGGGCCCTTGTTTCACGCGATGGCGCTGCCTGTTGATGTGTCGTTGATCGCCGGCTTCACCCGCACCACGCGGGCGGCAGTGGCCGCCTACGCGACGGCCCGCCTCTACGCAGCCGTGTTATTCGGCATGGCGGTTACGGTGTTCTACCGCGCGACGCGCCAGGACGTTTACAACATCCTCTGGGCGGTAGTGTTCGGCTTTGCCACGCTCAACATTCTCAGCCTCGCCGCCCGGCGCCTCGAACCAACCAAGCGCGGCCTTTCCTTCGGGGAATTGATGGCCGTGATGGTGGTGCTGCTCTCAGTTGTTCTGCTGGGATGGGAAATGCTCAACCTCTTCCACGTCTTTCCAATCAAGCTAAGGCACTGAAAGGAGTCGAGCGAACGGCGACGCCACTTCGCACGCCATTTTGCGGTATGATTCGCTTAGATGGCGAAGAAGCCTGTCAATTTCGAAGTCACCTGCCCTTGCTGCAGCGCGGTGCTCAAAATCGACACCGAGGAGCACGCGGTTATCGCGCACACCGCAGCCGTCAAGCCGAAAATGTTCAACGACATGGAGGCCGCGGCCAAGGCTATGCGTGAACAGGACAGCCGCCGCGAGTCCATCTTCCAGCAGTCCGTGGAGGCTCAGAAGAATGCTTCCTCGCTCCTGGAGAAGAAGTTCCAGGAGGCGGTGAAGAAGGCGAAAGAATCGCCCGACACCGGCAAGCCGATCCGGGATTTCGATCTTGATTGATTCGCCTCGACTGATGTCCAGCCTATGAGCCGCCCTCTTCTTCTCGGCCACCGAGGCGCCCGCGCCCTCAAGTCGATTCCTGAAAATACGCTAGCCTCGTTCGATCAGGCTCTGGCTGACGGCTGCGACGGTTTTGAGTTTGACGTGCGCCTCACCGAGGACGAAGAGGCGGTCGTCTGCCACGACGCGAAGGTTTCCGGATATGACGTTTCCCGCACGCTCGCGAAGCAGGCTTCCCAGTTGCCCCGCTTGCGGGATGTGCTGCAGCGCTATCGCGATTCGTTTCTCGACATTGAACTGAAGGTGAAGGGGCTAGAGAGAATCTTGCTCGATCTCTTCCTCCGGCACAAGCCGCGGCATGGATTCGTGGTCTCTTCCTTTCAGCCCGGAGCGCTGAAGTCCGTGCGCGCGTTGGACGCCACGATTCCGCTCGGCCTGATCTGCGAGTCGAAGACCCAGCTTCGCCTCTGGAGTGAACTTCCGGTCCAGTATGTAATCCCACACTACGACCTGGCCGAACCAGACCTTGTCCGCAAAATCAAGGGAGCCGGGAAGAAAGTCTTCGTCTGGACGGTCAACGATCCGGTCGACATGAAGCGCTTCGCAGAATGCGGCGTCGACGGCATCATCTCCGATGACACCAGCCTGCTCTGCCAGACGCTGGCTGTATAGCTTCCCGTTTTGCAAAGTTTCTTCCCACTCCAATCCAAATCCCCCCTGCCTCCGTACTTCACCCAGAGCGGTCTCAAACCATTCTGTGGAGGAAGTATGAAGATCTCAATCTACCGGCCACTGCTGTTGTTGGCCGTTGTTGCCGCAATTGCCGCCGCCGCATCCGCACAATCCAAGCCGAATCAGACTTTGGGTTACGGAGAAGGCAAACTTCTCACCTTTACATATACGCAGAATTTCGACTGCATCGACCAGCCGGGCAGCGACCTGAACTTCAACGGAATTCCAGCGGAGAGCGATCCTGCCGAGATGCAGACGCCAATCTGCCAAGTCGGAACGCAGCCCACCATTAAACCCGCCGGGGATGAAAGGGAATCCCGCAGTCACGACCGAACCGATTTTCGTGCTCGTCCCCATGTTCTCGACCGACAACGATCAGAATCCCAACGATGCGATTTCGTGCACGAACGTTGTCGCGGGCACGACCTGCGGATCTGCGCTGGGCAGCACGCTAATCTCTCTCTTCGGCGCGCTGCCGGAGGCATTCAAGGCCACGCCGAATGTGTACACGCAGTGTCCCGAGCAGGGTTCGGCTCCCGGCACCTGTACGATGCATGCGTCGCGGCTTGATCTTGGGCCAGTGCTGGTTGCGTTGGGTTATGTGCAGCCTCCGGTCACGAACATCTTTGTGCCCACGCCCAATCACAGTCACGTGCTCATCAATGCCGATATCAACCTGAAGCCCATCTGGTGGCAGGTGATCCCCGTTCTGGTGCTAAACCAGAGCGACTGGCCTGCTCAGGACGGCAGCAGCGGGCTCACCTCTCTCGCAGCGATTCAGGCTGCGCTGAAGGCGGGGACGGCCGTGGAAGCTCCGTCGAATTTCTTCTTGTTCTTCAGTTCGTACGTGAACTCGCACGACAAGTCCCACCATTACCACATGCAGTAATGCGACCTGTCCTTTGGGGAGGCAGGCCTCAAATGAAGCAGGCCCGACGTTGTCGTCGGGCCTGCAGTTTAGAACCGCTTGAGATTGGTCTATTGTGCTCCAGCGGCGATCGCGTTTCCGGACGACATCGCAGCCTTCGCTTCCTTGATTCCAGCTTGGATGTGCTGGTCCCAGTCGAGATGGGGAATCGGAGACGCTGCCGCGGTCTGGTAGAGGGCCAGCGCATCCTGCGGACGATTCAACTTCTTTAAGCAAAGTCTGGCCGCACTCAACTGGGCGGTCAGAGCCTGCCGCTCGCCCGGATAAGACTTGGCAAGGGACTGATACTCGTCGAAGGCACGATCGAACTCCTGCAGTTCTTCAGCGCCCTTGCAGAGTTCGAGCCAGGCCGCCGCCGGCAGCTTGCCGCCGCCAGAATCGATGAACTCGGCATAATCCTGAAACGCTGCTTCGACTTCGTGCGCCCGCACGTGCAGTGCACAGGTCTGGACCGTCGCTGCGAGGTATTCCTTCGTATTGTTTTGACGCGTGTAGATCTGCCGCAGCATGTTCCATGCATCGAGCGAGTTCGGCTTTACCGCAACGTAGTCGGTCAAGAGCGTGATCGCGTCGGGAAGTTGTCCGTGCTCCATCATGTTGCTGGCTTGTTCGAGTTCTTGATCGTTCGTCCAGCCAACTTTTTCTTCGATGGCTTTGTTGGCTTTGTGTTCCAGCCCGGAATGCTGGATCGCCAGCGCGGCCAGCGCTCCAAACAGGAATCCGCCAACGTGCGCCCAGTGCGCCACGCCGCTGGTGTTACCAAACAGAGTCCCGTAGGCGATTTCACCAAACAGCCACAGGGGCATCAGCCAATACGCCGCAGCTGAGAAGCGGTACAGGCGAAACATGAGCAGCCACGCCATCTCGATCTTCATCTTGGGGAAGCGCACCAGGAACGCTCCCATAAGTGCGGCTACTGCGCCCGAGGCTCCCAGCGTCGGAGTGATGCTCCCCGGATTCGACCAGGCATAAAACTGCAGTGCTGCCGCACCCGCAATCAGATAGAACACCGAGTACAGCCAGCGTCCCCAGACGTCTTCCAACACAAATCCCGCGAGCCACAGGAACCACATATTGCCAATCAGGTGCATCCAGCCGCCGTGCATGAAATTTGCCGTCAGGTAGCTGATCGCCGTGGGATTCGCGGGCACGAAGGCGTACTGCTCGGTAAGCGACACCTTCCAGAGGCTCACGAATTGAGCGTTGAGCGAGTCCATCTCGTCCTGCAGCTTCGACCGATCCTCGACCATCCTGATCTTGGCATCGTACGCATTCATGACGTCGCGATAGGGATTCTGGACCGCCTTCCATTGATCGGGATGGCTCTGCTTGAATCCGTCAACCAGGCGCTGCGACTCCGCTTGCATCTTCAATTCGGGATGCACGGCGGCGAGGTTCAGGATGTGATTCCTCACTTCAGTCAATTGTGGCGATTCGTCGTCAATCGACGACATCGTGAAGAGAAACACCAGCACATTGATGGCGATCAGTGCGAGAGTGACCACGGGCCAGCGCCGGGCCGCCATGTTCTCGTGCTTGATGGGTATCAACATCGACTACGCCTCTGCATGGCCGGAAAATCCGACACACTCGCGCCAGTTTAATTTCGGCGACATGCGATTCAAAGATGACGCATGGTTGTGGCCAATCTTTAGTAACCTCGATGTCTTCAGGGGAGTCATCCTGACCGGAGCCGCTCTTCAGGCGGAGGAAGGATCTCGCGCTCAGCGGTGGGAGGCCTCGGAGGAACTCCGCGCGAGATCCCTCGCCCCGCTGGTAAGAACGCGGGGCTTCGGGATGGCGCTTCAACAAGAGGGCGAAGAATTGAAACCGCACCTTGCGATATACTTCCGAAACTTCAGCTTCTCACCGATTGGGGATGTGTCTGCATGGCCGTTGGCGTTCGTACTCAGGACTTGCGCAAGGTCTATAACTCCGCCCCACCGCTGGGCGCTGCCGGGGGCTTCATTGCGCGTGGCGACGCCAAGGGATCGAAGCAGCCCAAGGCGCAAATTCCAGCGCTCGACGGCCTTTCGCTGGAGATTCAACCAGGAGAGATCTTCGGCCTGCTTGGTCCCAACGGCGCGGGCAAGTCGACCACCATCGGAGTGTTGACGACTCGCGTGCGGCCGACGTCGGGCCAGGCTTGGATCGGCGATCACGACGTGTGGAAAGAACAGGCCGAGGTCAAGCGCCTGATCGGAGTGGTGCCGCAGCGCCCGAATCTGGATTTTTCTTTGACGGCCCGCGAGATTCTGGTCTTTCACGGCGCCTACTTCGGAATTGCCTCCAAGCAAAGAAACGACCGCGCCGACGCTTTGCTTGAGAAGTTCAAACTCACCGAGCGCGGCAACCAGATGGTGCGCGGTTTTTCCGGAGGCATGATGCAGCGGCTGTCCATCGCACGCGCCATGATGCACGATCCGCAAGTCCTGTTTCTCGACGAACCCAGCGCGGGGCTCGATCCGCAAACCCGGATCCTGCTGTGGGAGATCATTCGCGAATACCACCAGGCAGGGAAGACCGTCCTGCTGACCACCCATAACATGGAGGAGGCCGACGCGCTCTGCCAGCGCCTGGCAATCGTGGATCACGGGCATGTGATTGCCGTGGGAACACCGGGAGAGTTGAAGGCGTCGATCCCGGGAGGATTTCTGCTGCGCCTGCGCTTCGGAAAGCAGACTGCGGAATTGCTGCAGCGGTTGCAGTCTCTTTCCGGTGTGCGAGAGGTCCGCTCGTCGGACGCTGCCTCAAGAGGCGTTTTAGTAAATGCTGGACAAAGTACAGACAAAGCGGCGGAGCACGGCGGTGTCGACGTTTACGCCGACCGCGGCGGCTCACTGATTCCTGAAATTGCGAGCGTCGCGATGAACGCCGGCGCGGAGTTGTCAGACGTGCACATTTCTGAGCCGAGTCTGGAGAATCTTTTTCTGCACCACACCGGAAGGAGCCTGCGCGATTGAACTGGAAAACTTTCTTCGCGATGCTGGCGCGCGACGCTCACGTCGCGCGTCGCAATGCCATTCAACTCTTCATGCAGACCTTCCTGCAGCCCTTGCTGTTTGTTTTCATCTTCGGCAAGGTGATGGTGGGCAGCGGATATATGCGCGCCGAGTACAAGAGCCTTCTGCTCCCCGGCATCATCGCCATCAGCATGACCTTCACCGGAGTATGGGCGGTCGCCATGCCGCTCATCGCCGAGTTTCAATGGACTCGCGAAATCGAAGATCGCTTGCTCGCCCCCATCAGCGTCGGCTGGATTGCGGTCGAAAAGGTCATCGCTGGAATGCTGCAAGCTTTAGTGGCGGGCCTGGTTGTGCTTCCGCTAGCATGGCTCGTGCTTCGACCTGGAGTAGAGATCAACATCGGCTCTCCACTGACTTTTGCGGTGATCATTCTGCTGGTCGCGGGCTTTTCGTCCTGCGGAGGATTGGCTTTGGGATGCAGCATGAATCAGCAGCATATCGGCCTGATGTTCAGCATGGTCATGACCCCCATGATCTTTTTTGGCTGTACGTATTATCCGTGGAGCGCGCTGAAGACCTTTCCCATCCTGCAAAAGGCGGTCCTTATCAACCCGCTGGTATACGCCAGCGAGGGACTGCGCGCCACGCTGGTTCCGCAGTTTCCGCATCTGTCGATCACGGCGGTTATCGCGGCGCTGTTGTTCTTTGACGTCCTGTTGCTGGTGCTTGGTCTGCGGCAGTTCGAGAACAAGTCGGTCACCTAGATCGATCGAAACAGACTGCGGGAAAAGCTTTGGGCGCGGCTTTAGGCCGCGCCCTTTCAAAACGAAGACAGATCGAATCTTCCGCAGAGTCTTACGGCGTGATCTTGAATATCACTCCGCAGCCCATGCTGCAGCTAAAGTTGCCACCTTGGGAAGTTGCGCCGTACAGATTGCCTGCGTTGTCTCGGATGAGCCCCGCTACGGGATACAACCCATCGTTAACGTCAAATGAGTGGAGCAAGGTGTAGACGCCCTGGCTGCTCACTTCGAACACGGTTCCATCGGATAACGATCCGCCGTAGAGAGTCGTGCCATAGAGGTTGCCGGCGGCATCCAGCAGCAGGCTCGATGCCTGTAAGGCAGGCTGAACTTCCTGCTCTGTGAAGTTATGAAGCACAGTCTCGTTCCCGGTCGGATCTAGTTTGAACACTAAGCCGCAATCGCGGCAGTTGCCTCCCAAGGTCGCCGTGCCGTAGAGGTTACCGTTCGATTCGCGGACCAAGCCGGAGGAAGGACCGCCGCCGTCAGTACCCCCAGTAAACGCGTACAGGACTGTCTCCTTGCCAGTCGGGTCTACCTTAAACACCACGCCGCAGCCCGCCCCATGGCCACCGCACGTGAGGTCGCCACCGCCCACCGTGGTGCCGTAGAGGTTGCCCGCAGAGTCTATGACCAAGTCTACGTACTTAGGATTGGAACCATCCGCAACCCCGGTAAAGCTATAGAGAACACTCTCGGTGCCGCTCGGAGTAATCTTGTACACCGTTCCGCAACCCTGGCCGTTGCACCCAATGCCGCCCACGTAAGTGGTCCCGTAGAGATTGCCTGCTGAGTCCGCTACCAAACCCGCCAGCGGATATGAGCCATCCGTTGGCCCGCCGGAAAAGCTATGCACGATTGTCTCTTTTCCTCCGGCACTCAGCTTGAAGACCGTCCCACAGCCAGGGGTATTGACGAAAGCAACACAATGCAGATCGCCGCCGTTCTGGGTGGTGCCATAGAGATTGCCCGCTTTATCTCGAATCAAGGGACCGACGGTAGGGTTTCTGCCGTCGGATGTGTTGTGACTGAAGCTATACAGACTAATCAGCTTGCCCTGGCTGGTTAATTCGAAGACGGTTCCTTCATTCGACATGCCCCCCAGCGCTGTCGTGCCGTAGAAATTCCCGTTCACTCCCATCAAGCCGGACGGAGTGTTCCCCGTCTTTCGGAGGGGAAACTGGTAGAGCATTTGAAAACTCTGGGCTTGCGCGGGAAGAGCTAGTGTCAGCGCGCACAAAACGGCCAGCGGCATTGCAAACCTGGACCACCGCTGCACAATTTCCTGAATGCACTGCGCGAATGTTGGCACACAGCTCGGCGTCGGCGGGAACTTGGCTATCATGGTGACCTTCTCGGGAAACGAAAATGAGGTGTGCCCGGGGAAGGCACACGCGTGATCCCGAGAGTATCCGCCTGCCGCGAGGGGCGGTCAAGGATGCAAGATTTTGCATGATTGCAATTCGAGTGGGCCACGACGAGAGACTGCGAAAGCTGGCTGTTTGCCCAATTACGGTCTAGTCCGCCGCTAATTCCAGAGCGGCGCGGCCATGTGATGGCTTCTTCAGGAAAGCCGTGCGCTCGGTTTCGAACGCTTCCAGGTTCGCTCCTAAGGCTTGCTCGTTCCATCCCAGGACAGCGCCAATGCGCGCCGCCGCCTCCCGGCTACACGACTCCGACCAGCAGGCTCCCAACGCCACGGGCACCCGCCGGAGCAGCACGTCGCCCAGCGTAATGGCAAACTCTTTTCGGTAGGCCTCCGCCACTTCGGCCACAATGTGCGACGAATGCGGACAGACCGGCGCCCGCAATTCCGCGCTCACCAGCGCCATGCGGGCAATGTCCATGGCACGAGGGCCGTGCCACTCCATCATGCCGCGGGCGGTTTCTTCGCTCACCGATCCCGCGCGCGCGATCTCGATGATTTCCTGATCGAGCATGGGATCGAGCGAACTTCCCGGGCCCATCGCCATCATGGTCGGCTCCGGAACCGGGATCCCAATTTTGCGCGCACATTCCCGCGCCAGGGAAGCGGCGGTGGTCAGTTTGCCGCCAATCACCGAGATCAGCCGTGACGCACCGTCCGCCGTATGGTCGTGCAGGAAATGCCGCCGCGTCACCGCCGACGCCTTATTTCCCGGCGAGTTCGGCAGGGGGCGAACTCCCGCAAACGCGTACTTGATGTCGTGCGCCGAAATCTTTGCCTTGGGGAAGAGCTTGGTTACCGTGCGCAACAGATACTCGATTTCCTCATTCGAAGGCGCAGTCTTCCCCGGATCGGTCGTGTCCTCCACTTCGGTGGTGCCTACGAGCATCTGATCGTTCCAGGGCAGAACGAAAATCGGACGACCATCCGCCGCCTCGGTATAGAGCCCCGTGCTCGGTGACCCCGAAAATCTCGGCAGAACAATGTGCGATCCCCGCACTCCACCAAGCATGGGCTTGCCGGTGCGGATCGACGAACGTTGGCAAATGCGGTCGGCCCACGGACCGGTACAATTCACGATCCATCCCGCTTCGACGCGCTCGTCTTTTCCTGTGATGCGGTCGCGCAGCAGCACTCCCCGAGCCCGGCCCTGGGTCACGTTCACCGCCAGCACTTCACAATGATTGCGGACGACCGCTCCAGCCTCGGCCGCCTCCATCATCCACTCGGCGACCAGGCGTTCGGGAAACTCGCACTGCGCGTCTTCGTAATTGAAGATCGACCACTGGTGGCCGGCGTCGAGTGCGCGCTCCACACGCTTCAATTCCATCTCGCTCAGACCTGCCGATTTTCTCGCCGCAAACCGCTGGTAGAGCCACAGGCCGGCGCGCACTTTCATAGCACTGCGCTGGCTCTGTTCGTTCAGCAGAAACAGGAAGTGAACCGGATGCACCAGGTGCGACCGTTCTCGCAGCAAGTGCTCGCGTTCGCGCACCGACTCGCGCACCAGGCCGATCTCTCCGTGCTCCAGGTAGCGCAGCCCGCCGTGAATGATCCGGGTGGAGCGGCTCGTCACGCCCGAGGCAAAATCGTTCTGCTCGACCAGCAGGGTGCGCTTGCCAGCGCGGGCACACTCACGCGCCAGCGCCACGCCGTTTATGCCCCCGCCAATGATCACGACCTGGAAGTGCTGCCCTTCCAAAGGCGGTCGAGGTTTAGTTGTTAAACTCATGTATTTAAATCAGATGCAAGAGTGCCGAAAGAGTTCGCCGGAGGTCCGCATCCCGAGAGCGGACACCTCCACCTCTGCTTATTGTGCTCCGATCTGGGATGAACATGAAGGTAACGTTAGTCCAAACGGCGCGTGGCCAGTTCCCGCCCTTCATCGCACCGTCGTGCCGAAAGTAACCTCTGTATTTCAAAATTCATCCCGACCTGGAACGTGTTCGCCCGGCCGGGGTGAATGATAATGACTACGACAATCGGAATTACACTGTCTTTCGTAGCGCCTCCGACTCTGTGCCCTCGGCGAACAGACGAATCATCTCACGGTTGAAAGCGGGAAGATCGTCGGGTTTCCTGCTCGTGACCAGGCCCTTATCGTTCACGACTTCTTTGTCGACCCAGGTTGCCCCGGCGTTCTTCAGATCGGTCTTGAGTGAAGGCCACGATGTCATCGTGCGACCGCGAACCGCGTCGGCCTCGATAAGAGTCCAGGGGCCGTGACAAATCGCCGCCACCGGTTTGCCTGCCTCCGTGAAGTGCTTCACAAACTCAACCGCTTTCGGATTCATGCGCAGTTGGTCGGGATTCATCACCCCACCCGGTAGCAGCAAGGCGTCAAATTCTTCCGCCTTCGCAGAGTCCAGCGGAACGTCCACGGGAACTTCGTTGCCCCATTCCTTGTGGTTCCATCCCTTTACTTTCTCGCCCGCCGGAGACACCACCTGCGTTGTCGCGCCCGCCTCATCGAGCGCTTTTCTCGGTTCCAGCAATTCAGATTGTTCGAAACCGTCGGTTGCAAGAATTGCCACTTTCTTTCCTTGAAGAGGACCAGTCGTCATTTTCGTTCTCCTTGAAATAGTTTTTTCTTGGATAAAGTCTGCGTTTCAAAATTGAGCGGAGAATTGATTTGGTCAGGTTAGGATGCTGTCTGCTGATCCGCGGTTGGCCAGTAGCGCCGTCCCGGCGGCTGTAGCGGGGGCATCTCGCCCGCGCATGCGAGAGGCTAAGACACAGCTGCCGCTTTCATCCTTAACGTGCTCCCGCGCATTGCCTCCCGCCTCCACCCTCATTTACAGTGGTTGCCGCATGTCCTCTACAGGAGAACGTTTCGAGCGAGCCGTCGCCATCATGGAGCGCCTCCGCGCCCCCGGCGGCTGTCCTTGGGACCGCGAGCAGACTTTCGATTCCATCAAGCCCTACACGCTCGAAGAGACCTACGAGGTTCTCGAAGCCATCGACAACCGCGACTGGCCCGAACTTGCCGGAGAGCTGGGCGACCTGCTGCTGCAGGTGCTTTTCTATGCCGAGATGGCAAACGAGCAGTCCTCGTTCTCGATTGATGACGTGCTCGACCGGCTCTCCACCAAGCTGATCAACCGCCATCCGCATGTGTTCGGCGACGTGAAGGCCGACACTTCCGCCGAGGTCAAGCGCAATTGGGAAGCACTCAAGGTTGAAGAGAGGAAGAAGCGGCAAGCTGATGGCACCGAAGGAGATGCTGCTGCGACGAAAGAGCAGAGGCAGTCGATTCTGGCAGGAGTTTCATCCGCCATGCCATCACTGCTCGAGGCTT
The DNA here is from genome assembly GCA_003166855.1 of Acidobacteriaceae bacterium. Lineage (GTDB taxonomy): Bacteria > Acidobacteriota > Terriglobia > Terriglobales > Acidobacteriaceae > Sulfotelmatobacter. The sequence continues at coordinate 17,081 of PMUM01000404.1, forward strand.
CCAAGCTCAGCTCGCGCGCCGCGCAAGCCGGCTTCGATTGGCCGAATGTCGAAGGCCTGTTCGACAAACTGCGCGAGGAGACGAACGAGCTTCGCGAGGAGCTCAGAGAATTCCCCGCGCCCGGGCCACGCCCTCAGGGTCGCGGCATGGCCGGATCCGGACGGACTGTTGTCCCCGAAAATCTTCAAGCGCGGCTTGAAGATGAGGTAGGCGATTTGTTTTTTGTGCTCGTCAATATTGCCCGCTACCTCTCAGTCGATCCCGAATCCGCTCTGCGCAAGTCCAACCGTAAGTTCAAGCGACGCTTTCAGTGGGTGGAAGCCCGCCTCCACGAGTCCGGACGCTCCGCCGATCAGGCACCCATGGAAGAACTGGAGTCCCTCTGGGAGAAAGCCAAAGCCCACGAGAGAGACAAATCAGAGAAGCCTGCCGAGGAGAAGCCGGCGTGACCACCGACCCCGTCACCCTTCGTCGCTGCCATAGCATCGAAGACTTCCACGCCTGCGTCGCGCTCCAGAGAGAAGTCTGGAATTTCACCGATGCGGAGCTGGTTCCCCTGCGGATGTTTGTCGTCGCCGACAAGGTTGGCGGCCAGGTGATGGGTGCCTTCGACGGCGATGTCATGGTGGGCTTCGCGCTCTCCGTCCCCGGTACACGCAGCGGCCACGTCTACCTGCACTCCCACATGCTGGCGGTGCGCAAAGATCACCGCAACGGAGGCCTGGGCCGCCGCCTCAAGCTCATGCAGCGCGAAGACGCGCTTGCCCGCGGCATCGAACTGATCGAGTGGACCTTCGATCCCCTGGAAATTAAGAACGCCTATCTGAACCTCGAAAAGCTGGGCGCCATCGCGCGACGCTATAACATCAATCAGTACGGGATCACATCCTCGCCCTTGCAGGGCGGACTGCCCAGCGACCGCCTGATCGCCGAGTGGTGGCTGAAGTCAAAGCGAGTCGAAACGCTGCTGGCCACAGGAAAAAATCCGCCGATTGTGAGCGAATCCAGCATCGAAGTACCGGCGCAGATCTACGACTGGAAAGCCGCGCCGGAGACCCGCAGCAAAGCCCAGCAGGTGCAAGAGCGGAACCGCGAACAATTCCTGCGCGCGTTCTCCCACGGGCTGGCCGTGATTGGCTATGAGCGCGATGCCGAAAGTAACGGTAAGTTCCTGCTAGGACACTGGGACGAGAAGTGGTCGTATGCATCGGAAACATAAAGTTTCAAGGTTTCAAAGTTTCAGGGTTTCAATGGAAGAGCCTCTGAAACTCAGCCTGTGTCCCTTGAAACCTTGAAACGTTGAAACCTTGAAACCTGGGACATTGAAACCTTGAACCATGAAAATCGAAGCCATCACGCTCCGCGAGATTCACATGCCACTCGTCCATTTCTTCGAGACGAGCTTTGGGCGCACCTACAGCCGCCGCATTCTGCTGGTCACCGTGCACAGCGAGGGCGCCGACGGATGGGGCGAGAGCGTCGTCGGCGAGGACCCCTTCTACAGCAGCGAGTGGATCGAAAGCGCCTGGCCGACGTTGAAGCAATATCTGATCCCCGCGCTGCTGGGAAAGCGCATCGACTCCGCCCGCGAGTGCCCGGCGCTGTTCGCCAAAGTCCGCGCCCACCGCATGGCCAAGGCCGCGCTCGAAAACGCTCTCTGGGACGCCGAGGCGGCGCAGAAGCAGTTGCCTCTGTGGAAGTTGCTCGGCGGCACGCGCCGCGAAATCCCCTGCGGTGTTTCGATAGGCATTCAGGATTCGATCGAGCAACTTTTGGAAAAAATCCAGATCGAGCTGTCGGCTGGCTACCGCCGCATCAAAGTCAAAGTCAAGCCTGGCTGGGACGTGAACGTGCTGGAGCGGATCCGCTCGCGCTGGGCCGAGATCACCCTGAGCTGCGACGCTAATTCCGCTTACACGCTCGACCAGGTCGAGCACCTGCGCAAGTTCGACCAGTTCAACCTGCTGATGATTGAGCAGCCGCTGTGGAACGACGACATCTACTACCACGCGCGCCTGCAGAAGGAACTGCGCACCTCGATCTGCCTCGACGAATCGATCGTCAGCGTGCGCAGCGCCGCCTTCGCGGTTGAAACCAGCGCCTGCCGCATCATCAACGTCAAGGTCGGCCGCGTGGGCGGATTCTCCGAAGCGCTGAAGATCCACGACCTTTGCCAGGCCCACAATATTCCCGTCTGGTGTGGCGGAATGCTGGAGACTGGCATCGGACGCGCCCAGAATATCGCGCTCTCGACGCTGGAGAACTTCCGCCTGCCCGGCGATGTTTCCGCCTCGAAGCGGTACTGGAAGGAAGACATCATCGATCCGGAAGTGGAAGTCTCGCCGCAAGGGATGATTGCCATCAACGACCAGCCGGGAACCGGCTATCGCGTGAAAGAAGACTTGATCGAGAAACTGACCGTGCGAAAAGAGACGCTGCGCGCATAAGCTTCGGTCGCCTGTTCCCGAAATGGGAACATCATAATTTAGCAATTGCACGGAGTGAGCAATTCTGAACAGCTTGTCCGCGATGTCGACACTTAATATCCGCTTTGAGCAAGCTCAGTTGACGGTTTACCCAACAGAATTGCTTGCTCTGCTACGAGGTGGTCCCAGGTATGTCGGGATACGAAAAGAAGTGTCGCACCATTCTTCATTACGGAACTGATCGCGTGGTGCTCCTTTTGCGCGCTCGTGGTCTCAATGAGATGGGGTACCACGTTCTAAACGCCAGCGACGGATTTGAAGCGATCAAGTTGGCCGCCCACGAGCAAGTGGACGCCGTGGTGTTGGACTTGGACCGCAATCATGCCGAAGTTGCGCTGGTCGCAACCGAAATCAAGCGGTGTCGACCGCAATTACCCACCATCCTGCTTGCGGACGAGACGACCCCTCCGGACCGCGCGCATCACCTGGCAGACGCGCTGGTGCCGAGGCGAGACAACGTGAAAATGCTAGTAACGGCACTGGAAAACGTCCTGACCAGCGGCGTCGGAACCTCATCGAAGACGCTTCCTGAATAGTTAAGAAGGCAATTTCGTTGGACTACTGCGGAGTCTTCTGCGCTTCGGCAGGCTGCTCAGGATGAGGCTGGTCCGGATGAGTGTTGTGTGCCAGCCTATCCTGTTCGGCCTTCAACATCACCACGGCCTGAGCGAATGTCAGGGTTTCCGGCATCTTCCGGAAATCGCTCAGCGTCTCGTCTGACACCATGCTCAGGGTCTTGAATAGAAGAATCTTGCCCGTGATGTTCAAGTTCAGTTCGGTGATGCCCCAGTCCCCGTTACCCAAGCCCAAGTCGCCTTGCTGCACCATGAAGTGTCCGCCCTTGTCGAGATGGCCAATGATTCCCCAGCCGAATGTGACCTCGCGGAACAGCGTGCCGTCGATTTTCGCGATGCGTCGCGCTCGCGTGTCGATGAGCAGATCGCCCTGCATCCCTTCGAGCACCTGCTCGACGCGTGACGGTGGCGAGTACGCCGGATTGGGCGTGAACTTCAGCTTCACCAGCGGGTTTCCGGCTTCTCCCAATCCTGCAGCGCCGGTTTCCGTGCCCTCATATTCGTAACGGAACGCATCGGGTAGCGCCTTCACGATGCCCAGAGTCCGTTCTTCGTCCTCTTTTTCGCGTGCGCGTTTCTTGCGCAGCTGGTCGGGCGTATTCACCAACCACGCGAGGTGGTCGGTTTCGGCCTTTTGTTGCTGTGCGGTCAGGGGTTGATCGTTGATGGCGATGAGCATCGCCGCGAGAGCATCTTTGGTTTCCACATAAAGCCGGGTTTGCGAGCCTTTGGATGTCTTTCTATGCGAGCGGAACATGTGCAGAATCTCAGGGTGGTTTGCCGCCGCAACTTCATTCGCCACTGTCACCCGGACCAGTTCGCCCGGTGACATTTCGGGTGCCTTCGCATCCTGCGCCAAGATCGTCGTCATGGCCGACAAAGCCATGATGGCGACTGTTCTCAGCAGACACCTCGCCAACCGCGTTTGCTCCGCGCACGCCATCCCGGTGTTTAGAGTAACAAGAGGCCCGAGGGGTTGCAGTTTGTGTTTGGCGGAGGTGGATTCAGGACGTTCTGAGTAGCATCAACAAAGCACGTCGCTTGCCGCATGCTGTCGTAGTTGGGTATAGTCGAGACAAGCGACGCGGCCGTTTCGGTAGCTGCCTTCCCAGTTATCTTGGTACTGCAGTTTCCCCGCTTCCTTAAGGAGAACATCCATGAGTGCTCCGTTGTCGGCAGATTTGGCGCAGATTGGCAAGTCCGTGGTCATCAAGGGCGAATTGTCGGGCAGCGAGGACCTTTATGTCGATGGTCATGTCGAGGGTAGCATCGCCCTCAAGAACAATAGTTTGACCGTCGGTCCCAACGGCTCGGTGAAGGCCACGGTTGATGCCAAGGGGGTGGTGGTGCAGGGCAAGCTCGAGGGAAACGTGCAGGCCAGCGACCGCGTCGAATTGCGCAAGTCCGCCGTGGTTACCGGGGACATTTCGACGCAACGGATTTCGATTGAGGAAGGCGCCTACCTGAAGGGCAAGGTCGACATTCAGGGCAAGGCCGAGAAGGCGGCAGGAAAGTAACTCCCGCGGGCCCTGTGCCTTGAGTTAAAGTGTTGCTTTTAGATGTCGATTCAAAGTCTCAGGGGAGCAGTCGCCTTGGACAACATTGTGCAGGTCTGATGGCATCGACTCAAAATTTCATGAAGCTCTTTCGCGGCTCATCGGGTGGGGCAGAGGCGGCGACTCCACAAGCCGCTCAAAAACTCACGCGCCGCTCCAGCGGTCTCGGCGAGCTCGCCCGCATGTGGGAAGCGGACAATCCGCTGTGCGTGCTCGATCTCGGCTCCACCTCGGCGACGAACATCCGGTTCTTCACCGAAAACAGCCACAAGATCTACAGCGAAGATCTTCTGGTCGCCTCGACCGATCCCGGTTTGGTCACCAAGGACGAGCAAGGCAACGTGATCCTCGACAGCCGGCGCTTTCTGGCCGACAACCTGGTCTATCCTGCGGCGCATTTTGACGTTGTGCTCTGCTGGAACCTGCCCGACTACCTGGACGAAAGCCTGGTGCGTCCGGTGATGGGGAGGCTGTGGTCTGTGCTGAAGCCTGGAGGGATGCTACTGGCCTTCTTCCACACCAAAGATGCCGGACCCGATTCGCCGTGCTACCGCTTCCACATCGTCGGAAAAGATGTGCTTGAAATGCAGCGTATCGTGCTGAAGCGCGAGGCGCGCCGCGGACCCACCGGTGCGGTTCACACCGCGATCACCGACGGCTTCCGCCTGCAGCGCGTCTTCAACAACCGCCACATCGAAACTCTGTTCCGCGACTTCGCCTCCATCAAGTTCTTCCTCGCCAGGGACAACGTCAGAGAGGTGCTCGTGGTTCGTTGATCTTTTCCGAAGGATTCAAAGGTTCTATGTGGGGACAGCCGCCTCGGCTGCCCGTCGAGCGGAGCCCGACGAGGAGAATTGTTACGCGGCTCGAATGTCCTTGTGCTCGCAAGTCTTCCACGCAATTACCCCCATCCGAAACAGAAAGTGACGCGAGATCTCAACGCGAGTTGCTGGCTCCGCGCCCGACGACAGAATCTGCCGCATCTCGTCAGGCACATAGGCGCGGCGCACCGACGCCAATCCATCGACTCGCGACACGTAGCTTCGCATCAGAGGGAAGCCCGCGTATACCAGCGCAACGTGGAGCGGATGGCGGACGAGATCGTTGATCAGGACCGCGCAGCCGCTCACGCGCAACGCCTCGCTGACGAAGTGCGCCAGGTCGGCGGGTTCGAGGTGATGCGCGAACAGGCTGCAACTGACCAGGTCGAAGCTATCGTCTCGAAAGGGAAGTGCCAGCGCATCGGCAGCTACGGCGCGGTTCCCACGGAGCAGATGAGTTCGGGCCCGGTCGAGGTCAGTCACGTCCAGCGTGATCCCCTTACTTAAGAGTTGAAGGCCCGCAAGCTTCGACACCTCACCGAATCCTGCCGCCACTTCCAGAACGGAGAAGTGCTTGGTTCCGGTGGCGGATGCAACGCGTTCGATCAGGTTGCGTGTGGTGGCGATGCCCCCGAACCAGCGGTTGATGCGGCAAATATCCCGCAGAGAAGCTTCTACCTCGACCGGCGGACAAGCGTCTGAGTCGAGGATTTCCTGCGTGCTGATCCGCTGCATAAATGTAGCGCCGCCGTCCCGGCGGCTGTCGCGGGGACGTCCCGTCCGCGCGTGCGAGGGCAAGATGCCCCCGCGACAGCCTGCAAAGCTTGCCCTGAGCGAAGTCGAAGGGATGCCGGCGCTACGCGGAGACAGAGCCTCGCTCAGTATAGACCGCCCGATGCGCTCAGCGTTGTCAATAGAGTGTCAGACTTCCGCCAGCTCTTCTTCCAGCAATTGCTTGTTATACAGGTCGCTGTAGTAGCCGTTCAAGGCCAGAAGTTCGTCGTGGGTGCCGAGTTCGACGATGCGCCCGCTGTGGAGGACTGCGATGCGGTCGGCGTTGCGGACTGTCGACACACGGTGCGAGATGAAGATCGTCGTGCGGCCGCGCATGACGTCGCGCAGGTGGTTGAGGATCTTGTCTTCGGTGTGAGTGTCGACGCTGGAGAGCGCGTCGTCGAGGATCAGGATCTTGGGATTGCGGATGAGGGCGCGGGCGATCGCGGTGCGCTGCTTCTGGCCGCCAGACAGCGTAATGCCGCGTTCGCCGACCATCGTGTCATAGCCTTCGGGGAAGCCTTCAATGTCCGTCGCGATGTTGGCCGCATCGGCGGCATTGTGAATCTCCTGATCGGTGGCGGAGTCCACTCCCAAGGCGATGTTCTCGCGGATGCGGTCGCTGAAAAGGAAGGTCTCCTGAGGCACGAAGCCAATGCTCTTGCGCAGCGATGCCAGGGAGTAATCGCGGATCGGACGGTCATCGATCAGGACTGTTCCGGATTCTGCGTCGTAGATGCGGGGGATCAGGCTCACCAGCGTCGTCTTCCCTGAGCCTGTGGGGCCGACGATCGCGAGGCTGCTGCCGGCGGGGACGCGCAGGTTCAGGTCGTGCAAGATCTGCTTGCCTTCATAGCTGAAGTTGAGTCCGCGGAACTCGATCTCGCCTTCGATCTCGCGGTCTTGCGCGCCGGGAGCGTCTTTGATCTCGGGCTCCTCACGCATGATCTCGTTGATGCGGATCAGCGAAGCTGTGCCTCGTTGAAAGATGTTGATGACCCATCCCAGAGCGATGATCGGCCAGGTGAGTTGCATCATGTAGGTGCTGAAGGAGACGAATTGTCCGACGCTCATCGAACCGGAGAGAGACAGCGTGGTCGTGATAGCTGGATGCGACGTTCCAAGATTTGTGACCAGCGTGACATGCGACAGTCCGTGGATGACTTCGCGTCCGCCTAGCCACAGCACGAACACCACCGCGCAGCCCAGCATGAGTTCGAGCGTAGGCCAGAGCATGCCCATGAGCCGAACCAGTTTTAAGCTGCGGCGGATGTATTCCTGGTTCTCGGTTTCGAAGGCGCGAATCTCGGCCTCTTCCTGCACGTAGGCGCGGATGAGGCGGGCACCCGAGAAGTTCTCCTGAGCGCGGGCGGAGATGTCGGAGAACATGGCCTGAATTCGTTCGAAGCGTTCGTGAATCCGTCGGCCGAAGGTCTGAATCACAACGCTGACCGCAGGCAGCGGCAGGAAAGTATAGAGCGTGAGCCACGGACTGATGGAGATCATGAAGGCCAGCGCGCCCGCGGTGTAGACGAGGGTGTTCGCCGAGTACATGATCGCGGGGCCGAGCAGCATGCGGACCGCGTTCAGGTCGTTGGTGGCACGGGCCATAATGTCGCCGGTGCGATGGCGCTGGTAGTAGGAATACGACAGGCTTTCGAGTCGCGCAAAAAGATCGTTGCGTAGGTCGAACTCGATGTCGCGAGAAACGCCGATCACGATCCAGCGCGTGAGGAACTGGAAGATTCCTTTGGTGGTGGCGATGGCCAGCAAGATTCCGGCGTAGAGCAGCAGTTTGTGGCGGGTTACGCCCGAATTCAGATCGTCGGCGGCCTTGCCGAGCACGAGGGGAAACAGGATCCAGATGCCGTTGGTCAGGAAGACGCAGACCGTGCCCGCGACGTAGCCCCAGCGATAGCGTTTCAGGTACGGCAGCAGCGGGCGCAAACTCTTGAGCATCATGCCGATTCAGTAGATGAAATTCTAGCAGGGGCGGTGCAGGGTCCCGGCCTCCGTCGCTGCGCTTCGCACAGCGGACAGCCGAAGGCGGCTGTCCCCACATTCGCCCTGCCTGCTCTGGGAAGCGTTACTGAGTGGTAACTGCAATTTTTTTTCGCGCATTCCGCAAAATCTTGATTCTGTTGTAGTTACCCTCAGGGTATCTGCCCTCGACCACGTAAAATCTTCGATCGAAAGGACTTGCTGGTAAAATCTTGCGGAATAAGGAGTTAGCTCCGCAGATTGCGTTAGCGACTCTCGCCGCGGATTGATTCTGGTCTGGGCGCACCATTCCATTCTGCGCTTTCTATATCCTCGGTCAAGGTTGTTCGTCACACTCGGAGAAGTTTTTCTTGTGCGGAACTGTGGAAAACCGATGGAGGTTTTTTCACTCCTGGATCACCTGCCCAGTTCGGAGAATCTGGCAAGATCTTCATTGAAATAGGCAAGAGCTCCAAGGTCCAGGAAAGTATGCTTAGACTCGCTGGGCTCCTCAAGGCAGACGGAATTTCGCGGCATAGGAGAAACAATGCAGAAGCGCAAACTTGGAAAGAGC
>PMUM01000327.1 GCA_003166855.1 Acidobacteriaceae bacterium
AGTTCTGCCTGAAACTCATTCTCGGCCGCTTTCAGGTCGCCCTGTTTCAGCGCCAGGATTCCCTGATAGGTATGGGCTCCGCGAACGGTCGGTTGAATTTGCAGCGCATGATGAAGACTGCGTAGTCCAGCTTCCGTATCTCCCTGGAAGAGATACAGCTTCCCAACAAACACATATGCATCAGCCGAAGTCGCAGCGGTTCCCTTGAAGTGTTCGCGATACAACTGCAACGCATCCGCCTCACGGTGCTCTGCAAGCAATTGTCGCGCCTGAGCCTTGATGGGACTCTCGCGTTCGTCGCTTTCCGCTGAGCGAACGAATGTCATCTGTTCCATCATCAACTGATGTAGCGCCGCCTCGTGCTCCGCGTCCGCCGTTCGGCCCATCGCGGCATACGCTCGCGAGAGATAGAAATGTGTCTGCAGCCGAGTGGGGTCGAGCCGCAATACCGATTGCAATCGATCAACTGCAGCCGGATAGTTCTTCAGTCCCAGTTCGCATTGACCAAGCCCTAACAACGCTTCGACATCATCAGCTCTGAACGCGAGGATGCGCTCGAATGCGTTCTTGGCCTCTTGCCATTTGGCGAGTTTCACATCCGCGGTAGCCAGCAGTTGCAGAGCGGTTACGTCATTAGGCTGAGATTGAACTGCCCGAGCCGCATACTGCGCCGCGCCGCCAAGGTCCATTAATTTGTAATCCGCCGCCGCGATGTCGTAATCAATCCGCGGTAGCGTCGCGTCAGTGTGCTGTGCCTTGAGCAGCCACTTCAGGCCCGCAGAGTAATCGCCCGTGCCGCAGAGCAGTTCGCCGTACTTCTGCCACACTGAAGTATTGTCTGGTTCGGCCTTTAAACTCTGCTGGATGGCACGCAGCGCCAACTCGTCCTGCCCATTCAAGTGATAGGCCTGGGCAAGATAATACTGAGCGTCTCCATCTCCAGGCAGAATCCGCACACAGTGCTCGAGCAACTTGAGGGCCTCTCCTTTTTGTCCGGTGGCCAGCTTGGAGATGCCTACTTTCAGCAGAAGATCTCCGTCGTTCGGGGCAAACTTCAAAGCCTCTTCATAGGCGGCCGTCGCCTCGGAGGTCTGCCCAGCCTCCTCCAGCAACATGCCCTTCAGCTTGAGTGCCGGCGCGAAATCTGGATGCTGTGCAAGCAAACTCTGGGCAAGATTCATCGCACCTTGCTTGTCACCGTGTTCGGCGAGGCTGAGCGCCTGGCGGACCTGCCGCATCAGGGGAGACTCCGCGGGATGCGTGTTCTGCGCCCAAACCGCGGTCCCGCCGGCAGCAAACAGCCCCAAAAGCAGGACTGCGCGCAGTCGATTTGCAGTTGCCCCGGTCGCCATATTTAGGGAAGCTTCACCCGGTGCTCGGACGGTTTGCTGGAGACCACTCCCTGCCCTTCGCGCACCACATAAAACCGGTCCACGCCAAGATTGGTGAGCGTCTCTTTTTTCCCATTCGGCCACAGCACCTCAACCTGATCGAGACGCTCATGGGTTCCCAGTCCGAAGTGGATGCGGAGATCGTGCTGCGATAAATAACTCCCACCGCTGACGACTTCTCCCAGTTGCACCAGGTCTCCGGCGGTCGCTCGTACGCGCGTATTCAAAGCCAGGCGATTGCTCTTTACGCCTTCCAGTTGAAAACTGACCCAATGGTTCTGCGGGCCGCCTTCGGGACGCAAAATCATCGGCTTGCCCACTAGGTTTTCAACAACGGCCTCCATCCTTCCATCGTTGAAAAGATCGCCCACCGCAAGCCCGCGGCTCACCTGCGCGATCTGAAGCGCGTCGCCAGCCAGTTTGCTGACGTTCCTGAAAGTTCCGTTTCGTTGATTGATAAACAGAAACTTCGGCTCCAGGTAGCGGGTGGCCCTGTGAGCGTTGTCTACCTGCGGATACACATGTCCGTTGACCAGGAAGAAATCCTGCCAGCCATCATTGTCGAAGTCGACAAAAGCATCGCCCCAGCCCACGTAGCCCTGGGTGCCCCGGGCAATGCCCGAGGCGATCGACGTATCGTTAAAGTTCATGCCTCCGTCGTTGCGATAGAGGGCGGCGTACTCAATGTCGAAATGCGAAAGCAGCAGCGACATGCGCCCGGTGTGCGTATAGTCGCCGAAAGCAACCCCCATGTTGGCCTGTTCGAATCCGTCTTCGTTCGCCGCTACACCGGAAGTCAGGGCCACGTCCTCGAATTTTCCCGTGCCGTCGCCGTGGTAGAGATAGTTCGCCTGGCCATCGTTGGTCACGAAGAGATCGAGCTTCCCGTCATTGTCGAAATCCGACCAAATGGCGGTCAGGCCATAACGACGCTCGGGATCGTCGACGCCAGCCTTCTTCGATACATCGGTAAAGGTTCCATCGCCGTTATTGTGGTAAAGATTGTCGGGGAGCCCCTTCAACCCTCGCGGGCCGCATTGCACGTCGAGTCCCAGGTACTTGCACGATTTGCCCGAACCGAACACGGGCAGATCGTCCAGATGAAAATCAACGTAGTGCGAGATAAAAAGATCGGCCCAGCCATCGCCGTCATAGTCCCCAAAAGCCGCGCCTGTCGCCCATCCGGAATCGCCGGCCAAGCCGGCGGCTTTGGTCACGTTGGTAAATGTGCCATCGCCATTGTTGCGATAGAGGACGACGCCATTCAGACACGTCACCAGCAAATCAGGCCAACCGTCGTTGTTGTAATCGCCAACGGCCGCCCCCATCGCCCAACAGGGATAGCCCACACCTGCCTTATCGGTGACATCCGTGAATGTTCCGTCGTGGTTGTTGTGAAACAACGCGCTGCGAGCTTTGACGCCATGCAGAGCCATGTCTACGCTCTGCGCGTTCGTAAAATAAATGTCCGGCCAGCCATCGCCGTCGTAGTCGATCAGCGCGACTCCCCCGCTCATCGACTCTGCAATGAATTTCGCCTCAGGACTCGACAGGTGTTCGAAATGAATTCCAGTGGATTCCGTGATGTCGATCAGATGCGGATAGTTGGCGAGCGCGCCGGTCGCCTTACTCTCGGCCTCGGCCTTCTGACGCTCCGCAGGCGGCAGCGGGGTCGACGTTCCCATCTGCGCGATCGCCTCCACACTCAGGCAAACGAAGAAAAGTGCTAGGCATGATCGGAGAAGCGCAGGCAACTGCACCCGCCTTACTGCTGCGACTCGCGCTCCGACCCTACTGTTCTTCCGGCTCTTCCGCACGAATCTCCTTGGGCTGAACCTGCAATTCTTTATAGAGCGCGCTCAGCTTCTCTTTCATCTCCTTAAACTTCTTATAGAGCTCTATCTCGCGCTTGGCATCGTCCGCGCGCCCCATCTTCCGGTAGAGCGTGGCCAGGCGATAGTGGGCGGTGGCATTGGTGGGCTCCAGCTGGACGGCCTCTTCGAGCAACGGCAGCGCCTTGTCCGATTGATTCATCTCAATCAACGTTTTGGCCAAACCAAGTTTGGCATCGGCATCGGCGGGCTGCAGCGCAACCGCTTTCGTGTATTCCTGATACGACTGCTCTCGATTTCCTTTTTGCGCGTCAAACTCCGCGATCCTGAGGATCGCTTTCTCATCCTGCGGATTCTCCAGCAGTGCCGCCCGATATTCCTGTTCGGCTTCCTTCTTCACGGCCTCGTCGCTCGAGGTATGCAGGAGTTCGGCCAATTCGAAATGAATGCCGGGAAGATGCGGGTTGACGGCGATTGCCTTGCGATACTGCGCGATGGCGCCGTTCGTATTTCCTTGCCGGGAGTCTTCGTGCGCCAACAACTGGTGCATCTGCGCGGAGTCCGGCGCAGCCAGCGAAAGGGCGAGCATCGACTCCCCGGCGAGATCGGTGTAGGTGCGGTAAGCGGCATAGAGCACCTCCGCATTCTCGGGATCTGCCTTGCGCAGCTCCGCGATAACAGCGGCGGCCTTTTCTAAATCGCCGCTTTCGGTATCAAGGCCGACAAGTTCCAGGCCAAGTTGCAACTGAAAACGCTGGTCCTGGACCGCAGGGAAGGCGGCTTCCATATCCTTACGCGCGCTGGCGAAGTCCAGCGTGCGACTTTCGGCCATTCCCAGCAGTCCTTGAATCTTCGGCAGACCGGGCTGCCCCTCGAGCGCAGCGCGAAAGTGTGGAATGGCGTCGGCTGCCTTCCCCTGAAAGAACAGCAGAACGCCCAGGTTGGCCTGCGCGTCCACACTCGTAGGATCGATGGCCACCGCAGCCTGGAACTCCGGAATCGCCAGAGCAGGCTGCTTTTGATCGAGGTATCCCTTGGCCTTCTGGATGTGCGCCGCAAACTCCTGCTGCTTGTCTAGGGTGGCCTGAGAGAGACAAAACGCAACGCCCAGCAGCAGGACGAGCCCTGGAAAGGCAATTCGAAGCTTCGCAATCATTCGGAACCACCCAGATTATATAGTGCGGTCATTTCCAACAGTATGAAGCAAAAAAGAAGAGACGGCGAACATCGCCGTCTCTTTCGCGGGGCAAACTTTTCCAGCTCTAGAAGATCACCTTCAGCGCCAGTTGTAGGTTGCGACCGTTGACCGTTACTGTGTTGATCGCATACGTGCCCACGGTGCCCCCGTAAGGCGTGCCTGCGCCCGAGGAACCACTCAGAGTGGTGTTGCCGGGAGGGCCGTAGCTGGGGTGATTGAACACGTTTTGCGCATCGGCCCGGAACTCGATCCTAATTCCCTCCTTAAACGGAATTAAGAACGATTTCGCAGCGGAAAAATTGAAAACATTGATGCCCGGCCCGTAGAGACTGTTCCTTGGAACGTTTCCGAATGTTCCATCTGCGGGCTGAGAGAATGCCGCTGGGTTAAACCAGTTGTTGATCGAACGGTTCGCGGGCGTCGTGCTAACTCCCGGGATTCGATTCGGATAGGACGACCCCGCCAGCGCGAACGTATTCTGCGTTCCGTAGACGCTGAAGGGATTTCCGGTCTGGAGAATCACAGTACCCGCAACCTGCCAGCCGCCAACAGCCTCGTCGAGCAACTGGCTGTTGTTCAGGAACTGTTTGCCTCGACCGAACGGCAGTTGATATACGGCATAGCCTTTGAAAGCGTTGCGCACGTCGAAGTTCGAGTTGCTGTAGTTTGCGGCCGGATTGTTGGCAATCTGATAAGGTTGCGGACCGCCGCGGCTTCCCCACCCTGAGGAATCCATGTCATCCAGCATATGCGACCAGACATAATTGAAGCTGAGGCTTAAGCCGTGGGTCATGCGCTTGGTCACCGACGCCTGTAGCGAGTTGTAGTTGGAGACGGCGTTATTCGTACTGCCGGAGATCCCTTGGAAGTTCGCATACGGGCGATCTCCCGAATCGTTCGACGACAGCAGGTTCTGCGGTATCTGATTCAGATCAGTAGGAAAGTTTAGATTCGATCCGTGGCTGGCCACATAGGCAAGCTCGACCACAGTATCGGTCGTGACAGCCCGCTGCACGGAAATATTCCATTGCATGATCCTGGGGACCGGGGTGTGGTATTGCACGTAGCCTGCAGGTTGGCCATTGTAAGCATCAGGCGTATTGAGGGCTTGGTTGTACGGCAGGGGTGTGGCACTTGCCACGCAACCAAGGTTAGCGAGCGGGGTGCAGACGGTGCCGTTTCCATCGAGCTTTGTGGCTGGAGTGATGCCGTTTGTCTGGTCGGCGTATCCACCCGCCGAACTAACCGCCGCGCCCATTCCATAGCTCGTATTGTTTCCGCCGTATGTATCCAGGCTCCAGGTATAGGAGTAGAGGCCAAATCCCCCACGAAGCGTGGTTTTGGGATCGATCGCCCAAGCCATACCTAAGCGCGGCTGCCAAGTATTGAACGTATTGGCCTGCAGCGAGGTACGACCGTTCGCGTGGGTGGGGCCGAACCAATAGGCGCCCAATGTATTTGTGGCTGGGTTGAGCACCGTCGGATCGAAGCTCGACATATTCTCGTGGACTTCGTTCCAGCCATGGTTAATCTGGTAGCGGAGACCGAGGTTTAAGGTCAGATTCGGAAGCACTTTCCAATCGTCCTGAACGAACATCTGCGGCGTCTTCATGCGCGCCCCATATTCGGGCGAGAGGCTTGCGGTCCAATTCTGTGCGTAGCCTAGCAGGAAGTCGCCGTACTCCATGCCGGTGTTGGGAACCGTACAGGCCTTACCGTTCGCAGCTGCGCCGCAGACCTTTGGGTCGACCGTCCACTGTTGCGTGTATTGCCCGGAGAACTGGAAGGTTCCAGCGTTAACGTTGCCCCAAGCTGTGGAATTGTTTTGGTAGACCAGAAATTCTCCGCCGAAGTGAAGGATGTGCTTGCCGCGGATCATGGTTACGACATCAGATGGATCCCACGTGAACTCCTTGTACACCGCGTTGGAACTGGGATCGATCCAAGCATAAGGATAGTTGTTGATGAACTGGATTGCTGGGAAATCATCCGCCTTGGCAAACTGCCAGCCCAGTTGGCTGGCGTACCCCTTATTCAAGGCGAGATCAGCAAAGAAGTTGAGCTGACTCGTGAACCCCATTCTCGCTTCGTTGATGGTGCTCGCACTAATGTTCCACACGTCAGTGACTTGAGCGTTGTTATTATCTACGTCGCCGCTCTGGCAACCAATGGGGCAGGCGGTTACTGTGTTCGGATAGACGACCGGGGTATCGCTCTGCGTATCGGACATGGTCAGGCGATTGTTCGACTTGATGTCGTAATCCAACCGGCCAAAGTACTTCCGATAGGGCGTCGATTGCTGCTGGCTGGCGAAGAAGTTGTTTTGGTTTTCCCCCTCCGAGCCGACCTGTCCGGGCACGAACACGCCTCCGGGAATATGAGCGGAAGGCGTCGGGTAGAACTGCTGCATTTTGCCAGCTAATGAATCGATCAGATTCGAGGGAATGACGTTTCCGGCACCATATTCACTGGCGAAGCTCTGCCGGACCGGGTAAGGATTGTTAGCGGCATCAAGCGCAATGGTCTGCGTGGTCGGATCGTACAGGGTATTGATTCCGGTAAAATCGCCTCCCATCATGGGCACCGTCGGAACACTATTTGTCGCGGTACTGTTACCGTGGTCGACGATCTGATCATAGTCAAAGAAGAAGAACATCTTTTTCTTCAAGATCGGACCACCGACAGCGAAGCCGAAGTTGTTGTAACGAAGGAACGGAATCGGTCCAGTCGTGAATTGAGAATGGGCCGTCAGAGCGTCGTTCTGGAAGTAATCATAGACCGTGCCATGGAACTGGCTGGTCCCGCCCTTGCTGATCTGGTTGAAGGTCACTCCGCCAACACCGTATTGCGCCGAAAATGTCGAACTGTTGACCTGGAGCTCGGAAACGGTCTCGAAGACTGCGGGATTCGCATTCTGACTATGCGAGAGCGTGGTGGACGCTCCATCCGCGAGGATGTTGCTGTACGGCAGGTTCCCGTTGATCGCTACTTCCTGGCCGGGATTGGACGAACCCTGGCTCCCACCGGGCGTGCCTGTGGCGCCCGGAAGCAAGATCATGAAGTTTTCCCAGCTCACCCCTGCCGCTCCTGCGACTTGGGGAAGTTGGTCCATGGACTTCGCTTCCATGGTGGTGCTCTGTTCGCTGGTCTCGGTCTTTAGCAGAGTCACGTCCGCGCTGACCGTCACAGTCTGTTTGGTCGAGCCGACCACCAACTGTGCGTTGACGGTTGTGAAGCCGACCTGAAGGCTGACCGGGCCGCGCACCAGCTCCTCGAAGCCTTCCCTACTAAATGTGAGCTTGTAGCTTCCGATCACGATCGAGGACGTATCGTACAGACCGTCCTGGTTGGTAGTGAAAGTCTTCGAGACGCCCGTATCGACGTTCACGACCGTGATTGTCACTCCGGGAATCAGCGCCCCCGTTGAGTCGGTGACACTGCCGCGGATGTCGCCGGAGTTTGTGCTCTGCGCAAAGCTGGCAGCGCTAGCCAGAACAAGGAACAGGGGAAGGACCCATCGCTGCAAGTTCGTCATGGAACTGCCTCCAGGAAGTGCTCGTCGGTTCAACTGCTTCATGTTTTCTCCAGGCGCTCATTAACAATCTCAGCGCCCAGAACAGCAACAGGGGGATTCAAAAATCGATATTGTCCCCGCGCATCCGCGTCTTCGGGACGTAAAGGTAATGCGAACGTACTACTAGAAAATAAGTCGGAGGGGGTGTCAATTATACTTTCGTACAGCTAAAACACCGTAAACGATTACGTTTCTTCACTCTAGCGAGATAATGCCGCGTTGCAGAGCTACCGTCGCGGCCTGGGTGCGATCCTTCACGCTGAGTTTCTCGAGGACGTGGCTCACATGCAGCTTCACGGTTACTTCCGCGATATTCAGCGAAGACGCGATCTCCTTGTTTCCCAGTCCCTTGGCCACCATCCGCAGCACTTCCACTTCGCGGGCGCTCAAGGAACGATGGGAGCGGCGCTCGGCCAGGTGCGAAGCTACGATGGGATCCACATACTGTCTGCCTTGATGAACTTCTCGCACCGCGCGCAGAAGTTCCTCCCGGATGATGCTCTTGACGATGTATCCCTTGGCTCCGGCCTGCAACGCACGATAGATTTCTTCTTCCCCGGAATGCGTCGAAAGCATCAGGATGTGTGCGTCCGGGAATTCGAGAAGGATCGCGGCCGTACACTCGGTACCGCTCATTCCCGGCAGCCTCAGGTCCATCATCACCAGGCTGGGACGGTGTTTACGGTAAGCCTCGAGCGCAGCGTTGCCGTTACCTGCTTCGGCGACGACCTCCATGTCGGGCTCCACATTCAGAGACGCAGAGAGCCCCATGCGGACCATGAAGTGATCGTCAACGACCAGAATACGAATTGGCTTTGAGTTCTTCATCAATCCCTTCCGCGGGATGCACTTCTGAGGGATGTAGGGGGACCTCCACGGCGATGCGAGTTCCGTGCCCGGGCTCGCTTTCGACCTTCAAGTGGCTGCCCATCGATTGCGCTCGCTCGCGCATGTCCAGAAGTCCGAAATGTCCCGTGGGCGATGGCTGAGCGGCAGCAAAACCCTCACCGTCATCACGCACGGTGAGACAAACCGAAGCCGGCTCGAACCGCAACTCGATGGAAACATGCCGGGCGCCTCCGTGCTTCACAGCGTTGGCAACGGCTTCCTGCCCGATGCGGAGCAGGTTCATCTCGACTGGCGCGGGGAGGCGCACGGGGCTGCCTTGGATCTTGAAGTCAGCTTTCGTCTGCTCGCGCGGAACGAGGGGCTCGACAATTTGGGTCAACGCGGAAACGAGGTCCCCATTTTCCAGCAGTTGGCAGCGCAAATCCCACACCGAGCGGCGCGCCTCGACCATGCTGTGACGGCTCATGTCGCGCGCCGTTTCCAGCGCATGCTGGGCCACACCCGGTGCCTGCTGAAAGCAATCGACCGCCAGATCCAGTTGCATGGTGATCCCGGCCAGTTCCTGTTCCAGCGTGTCGTGAAGCTCGCGGGCAATCCGGTTGCGCTCTTCGAGTACCGCGCTGCTGTGCCGCTTCTGGCGAATGACAGACATCTGCTCTCGCAATCGCCGCCCCAGCACGACGACCCACACCAATACAGCCATTAGAACACCCCCGGTAATGCCCAGCACCCAGAGCGTGTGACGCGTATTCCACCAGGACGGAGTCTTGAGCACAACGACATCCTGCGGCTGGCGGAGCAGCATGCGAAACGATTGCGGAATCTGCCACAACCCTCCGCTGCGAACTAAACAAATGCCGGTCAACTGCACTTCGCTATTCAGGGGAATGGACAGCATGCGTTCGGCAGCAGCACCAGCCGCAACGTCCGCGTCAAAAAACATGTCGCCGTGCTGGAGCATGAGGCGGAGCCCATCCGGCTGCGCCTGGCGGTTCAGCAGCTTCGCGTCGGTGGTTACGACCATCCCGTCGAATTGCTCCCATGGCGCAGCGAGGTCCAGCTTTAAGGGTTGCTGTACGTTCTCGTGGCCTAAACGATGAAATGCGGCGTCCTCGATCATCGGCGCGGAGTCCCCCATGGCAGGGAAACCGAGCACTTCGACAAGGTCCCCGATCTCGAGAGGCGTGCTCTGCTGCGTGAGCACACGCAGCCCCTTGCCCTGGCTCTGAAGAAAAAGCGCTTTGCCCAGCTGCTGGTAGCCAACGACGCCACGCACTCGCACGCGGTGGCGCGTGCCCTCCGCCGGCGAAAACCGCAACAACGCCGACAACGGGACCTCACTCGCGGGCGCTTCCACTTTGATGAAACTCAGGCGAGGAACGTAGAACAGAATGCCCGTCAATTGCCGGTTGGTGTTGTACAGACTGCCGCAGACGCCTTCGATGCGGACTTCGCTGTCGACCCATGAGGAGAAATCCTGCTCGCGCGCGATCGGCACGCGGACATGGAACTCACCGCCTTCGGAGGCAATCCGCATGGCTAGCGCGGGCTCGCGCCATGACGTTCGGTCGACGGCCGCGGACCGTACAATCCCGCGCACTTGTGCCCACTGGCTATCCTGCTGCCCGTTCGCGAGTTCGGAGAAAGGAAAAAGCTGTGGTTTCGGAAGAACTCCTTCGCCCAGCACGCGAAACTTTGTCTCGCGAATGACAGGAGCGAACTTGCCGGGCCCAGTCACTCCTTCAACCTCGACGAACTGGCTGAGGAGGTGGAGATACTTCGGCGAGACGCTGCCTTCTACATAGATTCCCGCAGTTGCATCCTGCACGAAGAAGTCGGGCGCCGGAGCATCCATCGTGATCACGCCCCGAATCAGCACTGGATAGCCAAGGGCGGCTTCTTCAGGGCTCAAACGGCGAACCTGATCGGCGTGGGTAAGAATGGGCAGGGACTTCGCAGCGGGCGGAAGCTGCCCGTGAGCCGCGGCGCCGAGCGCGACCGCAACGAAAGCCGACACTGCGAGCAGCCTCAACCCTTGCTCGAATCGCTGACCAACGCTACGTTCTGGCATGGATTCCTTCAGCATGGATTATGAAGTGCGGGGTCAAACCTCGGGCTGCTTTCGCCGATGGTCCGCCCATCCCATGTTCGCTTAGGGTAGCCCAAACCAGCGGCGGGGGGAAGGTCAGACTCCTGCCTTATGTGAATTTGAGATAACAGTCGCACTCAAGTTTTGACTTTGGCTGACTGTACGAGGTGGAGGGAGATTTGACACGCGTGAGATTCTAGTCAGCAACATCGATTGCAGAGAGCACGCGCAGCGAGAGGGGACATGTTGGAACGCGGACCGGGAATCGTTTCGCATGTGCGAATTCACCGAGACCGTGTGCAAAGTAACGCCGACATCTTGCCGGCTGTCGCGAGGGCATCCCGCCCTCGCACGCGGACCGTAGCCCGAGTTTTGTTGATATTGACCGCCTGCGTTGGCCTGAGTGCCTGCCCAAGTTCGAACGCACCCACGCCAATAACATATAACGGGCCCAGTGTGCAGATCGTCGAAACGACCGGCGACCAAGCCATGCTCCTGCAAGCGCAGCCGAGCGTCTCATTCGGAATCGGCGGAGGTTCGAGCAGTCTTGTTATCACCGTCGACGCCACCATGCAGTATCAGCAGATCGATGGGTTTGGCGGCTCGCTGACCGATTCTTCCGCATGGTTGATTTGGAACAAGCTCAGTACATCGCAACAGACTGCATTGCTGCAACAACTCTTCAGTCCGAGCCGTGGCATCGGAATTAGTTTTCTGCGACAGCCCATGGGCGCAACCGACTTCTCGGCAAGCGGCAACTATAGTTACGACGACATGCCCGCCGGAGAGACGGATCCCAATCTCACCAACTTCTCCGTCACGCATGACACCGCTTACATCATTCCTTTGGTCAAGCAGGCGCTCTCCATCAATCCGAGCATCAAGGTGGTCGCCCTCCCGTGGAGTCCGCCCGCCTGGATGAAAACCACCGGAACCATGAACGGCGGGAACATGAACACGGCTTACTTCTCAAGCCTGGCGCAGTATTTCGTCGATTTCGCGCAGGCTTACCAGCAGCAAGGCATCCCGATCTATGCCCTGTCGGTGCAGAACGAGCCGCTGTACTCGACCACGGGATACCCGTCCGAATATCTCGCGGCCAGCGACGAATCCACATTTATCGCGAGCAACCTCGGACCTGCTCTGGGCACTGCCGGACTAGGGAGCGTGAAGATCTTTGGCTACGAGCACAATTGGGACAACACAGCCTATCCGGAGTCGGTGCTCGGCAGTTCAGCCGCACAATACGTCGCTGGAAGTTCGTTTCACTGTTACGCGGGCGATCCCAGCGCGCAGTCGACGGTAGAGACGGCGTTCCCGGCCAAGGACGTCTGGTTCACCGAGTGCTCGGGCATCACTTCAAGCACCTTTGCCGGCGACCTGGTGTGGAACGCCGAGCACTTGTTGATCGGCGCCACGCGCAACTGGGCCCGCAGCGTGTCCTTGTGGAATCTGGCCCTCGATCAGAACTCCGGCCCCAAGAACGGCACTTGCTCCAACTGTCGTGGGGTGGTGACCATCGACGACAGTGTTTCGCCCGCCAATGTCACTTTCAACGTGGAGTATTACATCCTGGGACATCTGGGAAAATTCGTCGTCCCAGGCGCGCACCGGATCAACTCGAACACTTTCGGAGCGGGCAGCATCGAGGATGTCGCCTTCCAGAACCCCGACGGATCGA
>PMUM01000451.1 GCA_003166855.1 Acidobacteriaceae bacterium
GGCTTTGAAGTGCCTGGGACGGGCCGATAAGCTGGGCATCGCGCGCGCGCTCGCGGCCATCCGCCACGAGCGCACCCGCCGCACGGACCTGGAACGCATCAGCATGCTCGATTGGCTCCTCCAGAAGCGGCCGACGCCGCATGCCATCGATCGCTTCTGGCGTCAAGTGCTGGTGAGCGCCGTCAACGAGGACCTGGACCGCATGGCCGCCGCACACGGCTTCAAGGTCTTCTGGCTGGGATTCATGGCGCGTTCCGATTCCTACGAAATGGGAGTGCCCGCCGTCCCGCTCGGCGAGCTTTACGCTGCCGAGGCCTGGCGGCGTCTCGGCAATGTGCGCATCCATTTGCGCACCGCCGTGGAGCGTATCGACGCCGCCGGCTTCGTGGTGGGCGGCGAGCGGCGCACGGCCGATCGTTACATCTGCGCGCTGCCTTTCGAGCGCCTGGAAGCGGTAGGCTTGCCGGCGCCCGAGTTCGAGCACTCTCCCATCACCGGCGTGCACCTCTGGTTCGACCGCGAAATCACCACCCTGCCGCACGCCACGCTGCTCGACCGCACCATGCAGTGGATGTTCAACAAGGACGGCGGCCGGTACCTGCAGTTGGTGGTGAGCGCTTCGCGCGACCTCACGCCGCTTTCGCGCGCCGAGATCGTCGACATCGCCATCGGCGACCTGCGCCTCTATTTCCCGCGGGTGTGCGATGCCCACCTGGTGAAGGCGCACGTGATCAAGGAACAGAGGGCCACCTTTTCGGCGGCGCCGGACACCGAGCGCTTGCGGTCTACGCCGGATTCCGGCGTGCCGAATGTGTACCTGGCGGGGGACTGGACGGGCACCGGTTGGCCGGCCACCATGGAAGGCGCCGTCCGCAGCGGATACCTCGCTGCCGAAGCCCTCACCCGCGCCGCCGGTTTCAAAGATTCCCACTTCCTCTCCCCCGACCTCCCCGCCACCGGCTTCATGCGCCTGTTTACCTGATGCTCGTGTGGGTCCGGGCCCTTGTGTGGGTCCGGGTCTTTGACTTGGACAGGCCGAGCAAAGCTCGGCTGCCTCTCGCCGTCCCCGTCTTGGGAAACGGTGCCGTTTTGATCACGAAACAATATCCCTTGTAAGCAGGCCCCACCCTTAGCCTCCCGTAACTAAACTCCTCTCCTCCCCCGCCGATACACATGGCATGGACGGCCCTATCATCGAACCGAGGACGGCCTTGTGGGCAGTAGCCGAAGTCTGGTGGGACGACCCGACGGGCAAGCCGCTTCGCTCTGCCGCTACCCTGGAAGACACTTCCCTCTCCGGCGCGTGCCTTCGACTCAAGACGCCCATCACCATCGGCTCCCGGCTCACCGTGAAGTGGCACCGCGAAAATTTCTCCGCGGTTGCGAGAAACTGCCGCCGCGATGGACGCGAATTTCTTCTGGGGGTTCGACGCGATCCCACCGGCACCATCGCCAGTACTCCGCCCTACGACGCGCCCCCTTCCCAGCTAGCGGCCGCATCCGCCGAGCCCGCCCGCTCCGCACCCAAGGACGCTCCCGCAGCCGCGAAACTCCCGCCCGCTCCGGCGCAACGCGAATCCGCGCAGCCCAAATCCGCTGCGCCCTCCGCCAAAGCCGAGCCTGCTCCAGTCGCGCCCACTCCGGCAAGAACCGCTGACCCGCCAGTTGCTGCCCCCGCAGTCGATTCTCCGGCAGTCAGCCCGCGAAGCTCCCCCGTTCCGCGCAGCTCATCTCCACCCGAAGCCCCTCCCCCTCCTCACGAAAGGAAGGTTATGCTACCGAAAAGTTTCTTTCCCAATTTCTGGCGCCGCCAGCAAGACGCCACCAGCGGGCCCGAGAAAGCCATCAACATGGAGACTCCAGTGAACAAATCGCAGCCCCATCCCGCGGAAAGCCTGACCGGCTCCCAATCCAGCCTGCTCTCCTACGACGACATTTACCACGCCGCAGGAATCCTCACCCCGCGCTCCGGATACGGTGTCCACAAGGTCGTCGACATGCTCAACAGCGACCGCATCCGCGAGTTGTCAAAAGATATCAAGCGCGCCTCCGTAATCATGGCCCTCGACGCCGCAGGAACCTCGCCCGACGATCTGCTCAAGGACGCCACCCATCGCCAGCAGGCCCTCAACTCCTACGAAGCCGGCCAGCAGAAACAACTCGAGGAATTCGAAGCCCGCAAGGCCCAGGAGAACACCAAGATCCAGGCGGAAATGGACCGCGTCACCGCCCACTACGCCGAGCGCATCAAGCAAAACCTCGACGAAGTTGCCCGCGAGAAAGAGGCCCTGCGCAACTGGCAGATGGCCAAGCAGCACGAAAGCCAGCGCATTTCCGAAGTCATCGAACTCTGCGCCAAACAGCCCGCTTCCGCTCCCCTGGCCGATCCCCAGCCCGCTCCGTCCGCGGTAGCTGCGTCAGCAGCCTCCCCGGCCTCCGCCCAGCCGAACCTCTCCTCCAAGGCCTCCGCTGGACACTGATTCAGACGCAGCATGTAGGCAACCAGGTGTGGGTCCGGGTCTTTGACCCGGACAGGCCGAGCGAAGNNAGGCCGAGCAAAGCTCGGCAGCGCTTTCCTCGACATCTCGGCCTGACCTGCCCCCCAAACAGAACTGGCTCATTTCCCGTATCCGGCCTGACCATCTTTCTCTCTGCAAATGCCCTTTCGGCACCGTCCCAAATTGACAATATTTGACAATTGGTCTTGCGGAGTTTTGTTAACCTCACGTTCAAAAAACTGTCAGGCTAGAGAGATAGGTTGTATTGCTATTGATAATACAGGACTTGCCTCACACTCCGAGGTAACTGCCGGCCCCCGGCTTTTGGCGAGACGGGTGCAATTACCCTCACGACTGCGTCATTCGTGACCAGCAGATTTCAAAACCAAAAAGACCTAACGAGAGGAAAACTNNAACAAAAGGGTTTCTCACTGATCGAGCTGCTGATCGTGGTGGCTATCATCCTGATCATTGCAGCCATCGCGATTCCGAACTTGCTGCGCGCCCGCATGGCGGCCAACGAGTCGTCTGCTGTCGCCTCGATCCGTACCATCACCACTGGCGAAGTCACCTACCAGACGGCTTATCCGACGGTCGGCTATGCTCCGGCCCTCACCAACCTGGGCGGCGCGTTGGGCGCGGCTTGCACACCCAGCTCGA
>PMUM01000397.1 GCA_003166855.1 Acidobacteriaceae bacterium
ACTGCGGATCGATCCTCGCCAGTCGAGCCAGCGTCCTTGCGTCCAGCCGATCGTCTTTCTTCCGACTCTCTCCGATCAAGCGCACGTTGCGCGCATGCGCCACGATTACTTCGTGCCCCAACTCGCTCAGCAACCGGCTCACCCACGGCGAGTGCATGCCCGTTTCCAGCGCGATCCGACAGCGCGGCATGCTTCCGAATACCTCGCGCATGGCTTTCGGAGTTGTGCTCAACTTCTGTTCCAGCAGCACAGTGCCCGATTCATCCAACACGCAGTACCAACTCGATCGATCGCCCAGATCCAGACCAATCGTCAGTTTCGGTTGAGAAAAATTCCTGATCTGCTTCGTTGCCGCAGTGCTAATCTTCTTCATTGCCGGTCTCCTTTATCTCTTGTGCCTTGAGCACGTCGATAACTTGGGAGCGTACAGCATCCCGTCGGAGACCGGCCTTCTCATCCCATCTGTTCTCGACAGTTATCAAGTAAACTGCTCTCCGTTGCTGCCTTCGGTCAAGGAGCGGTTTCATGAGTGTGCGGCATGTCCTCCGCCAAATGGATGCCGGCCACTTAACGGAGTCGACCTCTTATGCGCAAGATCATTTCGATATCATCCGTTTCCCTCCTTTTACTCGCGCCCTTCGCTTTGCCCCAGGCCACCAAAACGCCGGTCAGCCCGCGGGGACCGAGTGTCGCCGCCGGCAGCCATGGCGTGGTTGTTTCCGGTATGCCTTCCGCCACTGCGGCCGGCATCAAGATTCTGGAACAGGGCGGAAACGGCGCCGATGCAGGCGCCGCCACTCTGCTGGCACTGTCCGTAACCTATGTGGGCGCGTTCTGCGTAGGAGGAGAAGTTCCGATTCTGGTTTACAGCGCCGACCAGAAAAATGTGAAGCTGCTGGAGGGACAAGGGGAGGCCCCTCGCGATCCCAAAGCGATCGCCTGGTACATGGAACACGGAATCCCGGACGGTGACGTCAAGGCAGCCGCCGTGCCTGGCACCATAGATGCGGTGGCCACCCTACTAGAACTTTATGGAACCAAGAGCTTCGAGGAGGTCGTGCAGCCGACGCTGGCCATTCTCGACGCTGGCGGCCCGAGCTGGTATATCGACACCGGCAGCGGGCAGAAGATCGAAACCGGTGTGAACTGGCAGGCGGACATGGCAGTCACCTTTCGCAAATTGGTGGAGTCCGAAAAGGCCGCGAAAGGTACGCGGCAGGAGAAACTGCAAGCGGTCTCTGACCGTTTCTATCGCGGCGACATCGCCGACGCCCTGGAAGCCTGGTATATCGAAAAGGGAGGTTTCCTTCGCAAGGCCGATTTGGCCGCGCACAAAACTCCCGTGGTGGATCCGCTCAAGACCACCTACCGTGGCTACACGGTATACAAGGCAGGTCCGTTGACGCAGGGTCCTTATCTCTCACAGACGCTGCGCCTCCTGGAAGGCTTCAACCTAAAGAAGATGGGCTTCAATTCGGCGGACTACATCCATACGGTGATTGAAGCGGAGAAGTTGGCGCTGGCGGATCGCGACGAGTATTACGGCGATCCGAACTTTGCGAAGGTGCCGATGCAGCAGTTGCTTTCCGATCAGTACACGGAAATGCGACGCAAGCTGATCGATCCGAAAAAAGCGTCTCTCGATCTCCGGCCAGGCGACCCCTACAATATGAAACCGACCAAGCCGCCCACCATCACCGGACCTTGGCATGGCGGAACCACCGTCATGTGCGTAACCGATAAGTTTGGGAACGTCATTGCGGCGACTCCCAGCGGCCTGTCGAGCACAGCGGGCGTGGCCGGACGCACGGGCATTATTCACGGAAGCCGACTCAGCAGCTTGAACACGTTTGCCGGAACTCCGAACGTCATCCAGCCCGGCAAGCGGCCGCGAATTACGCTGAGCCCCACCTTTCTTTTCCGTGACAACCAACCCGTGATGGCGATCTCAGTGGCGGGAGGCGACCAGCAGGATCAGGCAGCTATCCAGGTCATCCTCAACTACGTGGAGTTCCGCATGAGTCCCGAGGAAGCGTTTAAGGCGCCGCGCTTCTCTACCGAGCATTTCATCAGCTCCTTCGGTCAGGACCGTGCCAGCCTGGGCAGCCTCTCTGTGCCCAACACCCTGCCTGAAGAAGTGCAGGCCGACTTGAGGGCTCGCGGCCACGTGGTTACCGTCAGCCGCGGCGGGGTGGGCGGAGTGGCGCTGATCGGCATTGACCCCAAGACCAAGCAGGCCACCGCCGTCGGTCCGGCCGCTGGAAAAATGGAATAGATGCCGAGAACCACGAGCGTACCGCGCTGCGCTGGCAGTTGCGTCACTGCTTCTGCCTAAGAAATCGAGGTAAGTCTCGAACCGGTAACGAGTAGCTTAAAGTCCCCTGACGCGGTACAGGACGACCCCATGCGATGGAACAACAGCACTGATGGTGCCGCTTGTTTTCTTCGTCTCGTCGGTCCACAGGTCGTGTAAGGAATAGCCGCTTTGGTTTTCGGGGAGGCCTACGGTGGATGCTGGAACGGAGACTTCCTCTGCCTTCCCGCCGGTGTTGAACAAACCGACGATCGCGTCTCCGTTCGGCTCCCTCTTGGCGAACACCTGCTGGTTGCCGGTTTTGAGCACCCTTTTCGCGGCGATCGAATCCTGGTCGACAGCAAGCACTGCGGAGTTCTCCAGGTATTTCTGCAGATCCGTTTCATCGAGGTGAGTAAGATCGATGCCGAGGATGAGGGGTGCCGCTCCAAGGGCCCACAGGCTGATCTGAGTCTGGCGCTCGACCGGAGTCAGCCCGTCGTTGCTGCCATTTCCTACCTCGAGGGAGTCATAGTCGTTGAAACCGCCCGGGCCAGCGTAAGGCTGCCACTCCGCCACGTAGTTGAAGCGTTTGGCAACGTCGGCCCAACTGGTCAGCGGGTAGCTGCTATCGCCCTTTTCGCAGCGATAGCATTCGACGTCGGGCGCGAATTCCCATTGATTGGCATACTTCATCAATGTCGGGGCGATAGCGATTGTAAGGTGTCCCTGCGTGACGTCCAGGACCATGGGCCGCCCGCTTTGCCGTATAGCATTCGACCATGCCTTAACGTCAGCGGCGTTGCTGTCTTTCATGCCGTCGATTTTGATGTAATCGACACCCCACGCCGCTAGCATATCTACCCATGAATTCGTATATTCCTGCGCTCCAGGCTTGTTGTAGTCAATGCGGACCATGCCCTTGCAGTTGTAGTTGTTCTCCGTTACAGACGGATCCGCAATCTGGGTGGCCGTGTACGATGTGCCCTTAATCTGCGTGTTCCGGCTGACCGCCTGCCTGGAAATACCCGGCGTAACATAGGTTCCGAACTTCATCCCGAGACTGTGGATGTAGTCAGCCACTACCTTGATGCCATCGGTGTCTCCCTGGGCCGGGAATTTCGATGAGTCTGTAATCCAGCGGCCATAAGGGTCCACGTTCGGACCTTGCGGTCCCGGACACTGATACCAAAAGTCGTCGAGGTTTACGTATTCGTACCCGATTTTCTGCAATCCGGAATTATGCAGGGCGAGCGCCTGAGCTTTCATTTGGTCTGCCGTGGGATTCTTGCGCATGAAGCTCCAGCTGCTCCAGCCGAGAACCGGCGTGCGCTCGAGACCATTATCCTCTGCGCTGGCGTTCTGCAGGGCCACGCCCGCCAGCAACGCGATCAGCATTGGTGCCCTCAACCTGTGTGTCAATTCCCTCAAAAAAATCATCTCTTTTCTCTATCATAAGCGGGTGGAAAAAACAATTACGCATGGAAAGCGGTGCACATACCTGTATTCGTGATTGCTCCTGCCTGGTGCCCCAGGTTCGCGCCCCGGTTTTGGGCGCTAAACATGCGGTGATGAGAAGGTTGATCCAGCAGGTAGGATGTGCGATCCCAGTAGGGCGCATCAAGCGGATCTGGAAAGAACCGGGTTGCACGGATATCATCGCGAACAAACAAAGCGGAGTGAAGCCTATTCCAGATGTGTGTGGAATTTGGATCATAGACGGTTACGGCCAACTCCGCTTCCTGACGATGAGCAAGAAGCGTCACCACCAAAAGGGAGATTGCGACCAAAGTGAGGATAAGTACGGCGGCGATGCGTCGCACGGCGCTCCTCCTCTCGTCTCGACGCGGATATGAATAATTTTGAACTGGATTTTGCCAGAAAGTTGCCCCGCGGACAAGAAAAAGTTCCGCTGATCACCTTGGTAACGCCTCAAGCGCCTCGGAGCACTAGAAGCAGGTCTGGCAGTTGACGAAAAATCGACTACGCTCAAAATCCCTGTCAAAACGCGCGGAGGGGCGAACAGAGGGCGCTAGCTTGTGCTATGGCCTGATTTCAACAGTCGTGGAACTTGCCTAACGATTTGGCGTCTTCCTGTTTGGGCTTGAGTTTAGAGTAGTTATACTAAACAACGAGGGGCGGTATGGACACGAAGACACTGGTGGTTGGTCAGGACATTTACATAGTCAGCGGGTGTTACTGCAAAAAGGGCAAGGTGGTCAAGGTCATCCCGTCAGGTGTGGAAGTGTTCGATTTGGTGGAAATTTTTCAATTCGACACCCGTGGCAAGGGGTGCGACAACCATAGGGGGGAATATGGTGCCCCTTGGGAAATAGACGAGATGCCAGTCGCAGAGCGCACGGCTTTGTGGGAACAGGGAGCGCGGGATTGGAGAGCAAAAGTGATTGAAACTAACCGCCGGCCTCGATGACAATACCGTCCCATTGTTGGTTCACGCATCCTCCTCTCATTTAAGCCCCAGCCGCATCCCGTAATCCATTTGGACTTTGCCGCTGACAATCTGCTGGAGTGGGGCGACCGAGTCTGACTGTTGATAAATCTCGATAACGCTCGTTGTCCCGCAAAATGGCGAACAAAGGGCGCAAGCTTGTGATATGGCCTGTTCTCGACAGTTGCAGCGAACGCGATACAATTTCCACCGTCGTGAGCAAAGTTACCGCGCCTAGTCGCACTGCTACCGAACACCATGAAGCCGGAATCGGCCTTGCATCGCAACGCCGGTTCGCTGAAGCCGTGAATGAGTACCTTGAGGCCGCTCGGTTGAACCCCAATTTTTCCGAGACTTTCTACAATCTAGGAGTAGCGTATGGCGAACTAGGTCAGTGGAAAGCGGCGATAAAAGCTTACAACCGAGCCATTCACCTCGACCCAAAAGACTGGCAAGCCTACTGCAATCTTGGTATCGATTACGTGAACTCGCAACAATTCGCGAATGCCATTCACGCCTTCAGACGAGCAGCCGAACTGAATCCGCAGGACATGACGCTACTCGTGAGCATTGGCTTTAACTGCGGGAGGTTGAAGAGATATGCAGAGGCTATCGAAGCATATTCGCGTGCGTTGCAGCTAAAACCTGATTTCGCTATTGGTTGGTACAACATCGGCCTGTTCCATTTCCACCAGCACCAGTACCACGATGCGATCCTCGCCGCCGAAAGAGCATTGGCCATCGACCCCGATTATGAAGAACCGTATGTCGTCATCGGAATGGCGCGTAAAGAATCCGGCGACCTCGATGGTGCGATAAACGCGTTCAAGCTTGCCGCAGAATTGAATCCGAGTTTCATGGAAGCGCACGCTAACCTCGGCGCTGCGTATCTTCACCGCAAGGACATTGACGCGGCCGTCCGAGAGGTTCAATGGGCCATTCAACTACGCCCACAAGAGCCGTGGCTCTATAGCATCCTTGGGATGGCCCACTGGAAACGCCGCAAACTGATCCCGGCTGCTGGTAATTGGTGCAGAGCGATGTACCTCTATCTGAGGCGGTTAAGCAGCAGAACGTGAGTTAACTGGCGCAAAATCTCCATAGCACTCATCATCAGGGAGCAAGCCACTGATGCTCAACTAAAATACGTGTATGACCATTGAAGTGGTTATGCGACGACCGCAACCCAGCGAGTACAGCTCGGTACAGGCTCTGATAGAGACAGTGGCGAATGAAACATTTAAGGACCTTTTTGCTCCAAATCCGGTCCCTCTGAAGTTCGAAGATGAGGATTGGCCGTTGGCATGGGTGGCAGTTTCTGACGAAAAGATCGTGGGCGTGATCATAACGAATCAGGAATGGGTTGGCGACCTGTGGGTATTTCGCGAACACCGCAGACAAGGCGTTGGAAGGAGATTACTCGCGCAGGGCGAAGCTGAGATAGCTGCCCGTGGTCGCCAGACGTGCCGCCTTCGCGTCGTTCGGTCGAATGCGGTCGCCGTGCAATTCTATCTCAGTCAGGGGTGGCAGATTGCGCGTGAGTTCGCGCACGAAAAGTATCACCATGCCATGCTGGAGATGGCTAAATCTTTGCCAGAGCAGCTGGACAGCGCTGTCTGAGCAGATCGTCGGCCAACCGGAAGGTGTCCAGCGGCCACCGAGCTTGTCAAGTGGCGAAAAATCTCTATTACACTCATCATGGTTTTGGGCTGGGCACTTGAGTGTAATGGCCTTCTATGAGAA
>PMUM01000256.1:0-1492 GCA_003166855.1 Acidobacteriaceae bacterium
TGATTCATCGGTACTATGCCGCAGTGTGACTCCTCGCAGACGTCCATGCGGGCCGTGTGGCCTGAGCCTTCTCCCGCCGACCTGCAGCTTGGTTCGACTGCAGGTGTCTCCGAGGTCTCCCGGTTCTCGTGCATGAAGTTTCTAGGCGTGTCTGGGGTCTTCGACTACGCCGGACTGAACACGGGCTCGCGCTATCGCCCCTGTTCATGTTGCCTTCCGCGCATATTAACCGCGTCGGCGTCCGGGTTGTATGTTTTCGCAGCTCAATCGCCCACCCCGCCTATACCCCTGTCTACGCTTCACTGTGTCCCTCGCGGTAGCAGCGCAAGACTCGGGGCCGAGACAGATCGCTAGTCCTTTCTCGTAAGAATTTTGCATTCTCTGCTTCATGCCGGTTTATCCCGGCGCACTAACATCCCCATTTCACGCATTCACACTCCCCCACGTGTAATCGACGACCTTTCGCCCCTGAGAACCAAGGCTCTCTCAACGGAAATAAATGAACGAGAGCGAAAGTCTAGTGCAGAACGAGATCGTGCTCTTCGTCGTAGGTCTCGTGCTCCAGAGGATTCGGCCAATCTTGCGGGATGTCCGAAGAAGGGATGACCTTCTCCGGTTCGGCCACGGTCTTCGCCGAACGAACAGGCTTGGAATACTGCAGCATCGGCAGGAAAACCAGCATCAGAAGGAAGACGACTCCCATCACCCAGAAGGCTTCGACAAACGCCAGCATGGCCGCGTGCTGTTGTACCATGCCATAGACCGCGCCCAGGGCCTTGCGCGTGGCTGTGACGCCGTCGATGCCGTGCGCGACGAAGTTCGCCCGCAGTCCCTGCAGCAGTCTTGCAGTCTGCGGGCTGCCCGCGGTGACGTTCGCCACCAGATGGTTCTGGTGCACCTGGGAGCGCCGGGCCAGGAATGTGGTCATCAGGGCGATGCCCACGCTGCCGCCGATGTTGCGCATCAGGTTGAAGATGCTGGTCGCGTTTCCCATTTTCTGTGGCGAGATATGCGACATCGCCAGCGACATGAGCGGAATGAACAGAAAGCTAAGTGCCACCCCCTGCAACACCTGCGCCCAGAAAATATCCCAGAACCCGGCGTAGAGATTGAGTCCGGAGAGCTGGAACATTGTGATCGAGCCGAGGACGATGCCCACCGCGAGCAGCCGCCGCGGGTCCGTCTTGGTGGTGAGGTGCCCCGCCAGCGGAGTGAACAGCAGCGCGCCAATGCCTCGCGGGGACAGCGCCAGCCCCGAGTTGTACGCGGGATATCCCATGAGCGTCTGCAGGTAGAGCGGCAGCAAGACCAGACTGGCGTAGAGCACGAAGCCCAGCATGCTGATCAGAAACACACCCGCGCTGAACGACCGGTCCCGGAGCACACGCAAATCAACGACGGGATGATCGGTCATCAACTCTCGGATGATCAGTGCGACCAGTCCAAACGCGCACAGCGCGGCGAACGTCTGAATGTAGTGCGAGGAAAACCA
>PMUM01000256.1:1523-41521 GCA_003166855.1 Acidobacteriaceae bacterium
TCCATCCGCCGAGCGTGGGGCCAAGGATCGGCGCCAGCAGAATGCCGATGCCGAAGGCCGCCATGGCGTGACCGTGGCGCTCCTTGGGAAAAGTTTCCAGCAGAATCGCCTGGGCCAGAGGCTGTAGTCCTCCGCCGGTCAAGCCTTGCAGTACGCGAAAAATAATCAGCTGCGTCAGCGAAGTAGCCAGGCCGCAGCACAGGGACGTCACGGTGAATCCCGCGACACACATCAGCAGCAGGCGCTTGCGCCCCAGGTGGTTCGCCAGCCAACCGGAAATCGGCAGCACGATCGCGTTCGACACCAGGTACGACGTGACCACCCACGTGCCTTCCTCATTGGTGGAAGCCAGGTTGCCGGCGATGTGGGGAATGGAGACGTTGACGACGGTGGTGTCGAGCACTTCCANNAAGGTCGCCAGCATCACCGAGACCGTGACGACCCACGGATTCACATAGCGTTGTGGACGGGCATCCACCCTGAACCTGTCCTGTTGGCGGAAGAGATCCGCGTTTCGAACTTTTCAGTGTGGAGGAATAAGAAAGGCTGTGCCGTGATACGGGTCACATGAAGAAGTGATGGATTTCGAGCTTCCAGGGAACCAACGGGTGCCCCATTTCTCGCGTTTTTTGCGAGAAGTGGGGCTTTCTGCGTCAGGCAATGATCAGTTGCTCTAGAACCGCAGCTGCGGGCCAAATGTCACCCGCAGGTTGCGTCCAGCGCGGAGTTTGACGCAGCCCTTCCAAGAGAGACGGCGCGGATCAAGTTCCGCGCCGCTTCATCTTGCGCTCTTGAAATTGCGTTACTGCAGGTGATTCAGATGGGAAGGCGCTGCATCTGCCGACGTGCTGTCGGACCGCGGAGTCATCGATACGACGATGTATTCGCGCTCTCTGCTGTCGAGATCTTCCACGCGCAAAAGCATCTTGTCTTTCTGGAGGCGGAATTGTGCCTGCTCGCCCACGGGCAGCAGCACCGGATGCTTCTCGTCCCGCGGACGGATGCGAAAAATCACGCGCTCGGCCTGCAGCACATATTCCTGGCACAAGACTTCCTGCGTCTTCTTGTTGCCGGAATCGGTGCCCAGCATTCCGCCGGCGACGCTGGTCGAGTCTTTTTCTGCCGTGCCGCACTGCACCGAATCCATCTGCAGCAACTTGCCCGTTTGATAGGGCTTCGGATCTTTGGCAAAAGCCACGGAGGCCAAGCCCAGAACAACACAAAGCATCTTGAAACGCATTTCACGTACCCCCAGAAAACAATCGAACCCAATTGGAAATTGAGACCGAGGCGAGAACCCTCTCGGTTAGGAACTATTTTTCAATGAGGGGCGGGAAGAGGACAGGTCACGACGGTAATAGACCTGAGGTTACCGTGAGGAGAACGCTCCTCCCACAACAGCTTCGTGGACGCACAGAGCCGAAGCTCCAAAGTGCAAAGACTTGCACCTTGACCACGTCGTGCGCATCAAGGACAATCTCGCGGACTCGCTGGCCTGGGGAGGCATCCATTTTGCTGGCGAAGTCCGAGGAGGACAGTCATGGAAAACTCTCGGGGCCTGAAAAACATCTGCGCGATTATTCTGTTCTGCGCTGCAACGGCAACGGCCGCGTCTGCGCAAACCTTCACGAGTCTTGCCAGTTTCGACATCACCAACGGTGAAAACCCGTATTTCGGCTCCCTCGTCGTTGGCTCTGACGGCAACCTCTATGGAACAACAATCATTGGCGGTGCCTCCGGAACGGGCACGATTTTCGACATTACCACCACGGGCGTGCTCACCACGCTTCACAGCTTCAGCACCGACGGCGACATTCCCGACTCGGGGCTGGTTCTGGGCAGTGACGGGAACTTCTACGGAACAACCAGTGGCGGCAGTGTCTTTGGCCAAGGGACGGCATTCAAATTCACGCCAGGTGGCACGTTGACCACACTCTACAGCTTCTGCTCGCAAACGAACTGCTCCGACGGGGGACGCCCGCAAGGGGGGCTGGTGCAGGGAGCCAGCGGCGATTTATACGGGACAACAACTATCGGCGGAGCTCACGGCGCAGGCACGGTGTTCAAGATCACCACAACAGGAAAGTTGACCACTCTTTACAGCTTTTGCGCGCAGACAAACTGCGCCGACGGTTGGACCGTGTATAGCGCGCTAACCCGCGCAAGCAACGGGAAGTTCTATGGCGCGACCGCCAACGGCGGAGCCAATGGCTGGGGTACTGTGTTTTCCATTACTATCACGGGCACGCTGACCACCCTGCACAGCTTCGCGTCCACCGACGGTGCCAGTCCGTTTGGCGGCCTCGTGCAGGCGGGCGACGGGAATCTGTACGGGACAACGTCCGACGGCGGGAGAGCGGGCGAAGGCACCGTATTCAAAATGGGCGAAGCAGGCAAACTGGCAACGATCTACAATTTTTGCGCCAAAGCGTATTGCCCTGACGGTAAGGCACCGTTTGGGACACTGATCCAGGGATCGAACGGCGACCTTTACGGCACGACGGACGGGGGCGGCACGCTTAATCGCGGCACAATCTTCGAAATCACCACAAAAGGCGTCCTGACGACGCTGCACAGCTTTGGTGGAACGGATGGTTCGTTTCCTTATGCGGGCCTCGTGCAGGACTCCAACGGAACCCTGTATGGGACAACGTACTCTGGTGGCAACCTTAGCTGCATATTCTACGGGACGGGTTGTGGCACTGTGTTCAGCCTGGTTCCCTAGCAGAATCCTTGCCGTCCGAGCGCTCAACCTCAGCCCACAAAAGCCGCAATTGGCCGACTCGCAACGCAGCCGCAGCGAAAGCGAGTAA
Source organism: Acidobacteriaceae bacterium (assembly GCA_003166855.1). Lineage (GTDB taxonomy): Bacteria > Acidobacteriota > Terriglobia > Terriglobales > Acidobacteriaceae > Sulfotelmatobacter. The sequence continues at coordinate 4,337 of PMUM01000256.1, forward strand.
TGCTGGTGGCGCGATAGGGAAATGCCTGATCGACTGTTTTGAACGAAAAGACAGGTCGCTAGCGTTCGATCACTTCTTCGAGCGTTTGAAAGAACGCGGGATATGAAATCGCGGCGGACTCTGCGCCGCGGATCAGCGTTTCGCCCTCGGCTCGCAGGGCCGCGACGGCGAAGGCCATCGCGATGCGGTGATCGCCGAAGGAATCGAGTTCGGCGCCGTGGAGCGTCTGCCCGCCGGGAATCTTCAACCCGTCTTCGAGTTCTTCCACCTGCGCGCCCATGAGCCGCAGATTAGTGGCGACCGCGGCTATGCGGTCCGATTCCTTCACGCGCAATTCTCGTGCGTCGCGGACTTCAATTCCCTGCTCGGTGTAGGGAGCGATCGCCGCCAGCACGGGAATCTCGTCGATCAGAGCGGCCGAGTCGCCTCCTGCGATCGTAGCTTGCGTGAGGCGTCCGCCTTCGATCTGCAGCGATCCGACCAACTCGCCGTGAATCTCATCGAGTTGCGTGACCGAAATGCGCAGGCCGATCTGCATCAGGATGTCGAGCAGGCGGGCGCGCGTGGGATTCATCAGCAGGCTCGGGACGGTCAGCTGCGAACCTGGAAATAAGGCGGCCGCACATAGGAAGAACGCTGCACTCGACAAATCGCCCGGGATGCGGGCTTCGATGCCGCGCAGGCGCTGTCCGCCGCGAATGCGCACTTCATTTCCTTGACCGATACTTTTGCGATCAAGTTTCGCTCCAAAGGCGCGCAGCGCGACTTCGCCATGATCGCGGGTGCGCAGCGGTTCTTCGATGCGCGTCTCGCCGTCGGCGAATAATCCGGCAAACAGCAGGCACGATTTCACCTGCGCGCTGGCGACGGGCATGGTGTAGTCGATGGCTTTCAGGGCCGCGCCGGTGATGCACAGTGGCGGCTTGCCTTCGTGCGACGCGATCTGCGCGCCCATCGCGGATAGCGGCGTAATCACCCGCACCATGGGACGGCGGGAGAGTGATTCGTCACCGATCATCTCGCTGGTGAACTTCTGTCCGGCAACAATGCCGCTCAACATGCGCATGGTCGAACCGGAGTTGCCGCAGTCGAGCGCGCTCGCCGGCGCAGCTAGCGAGAGGCCGCTTCCCTTTACTTCTATGGTGTTATCCAGGGCTTCCTTGCGATCCCATGAAACGCCAAGCGAACGCATGCACCCGAGCGTGCTGGCGCAGTCGGCGCCGGTCGAGTAATTTTCCAGGCGCGACGGTCCTTCGGCGATGCCCGAGAGCATGGCGTAGCGGTGAGAAATGGACTTGTCTCCGGGCAACTGCACACTGCCGCGCACGTTGCGCGCCGGACGCACAATCACTGAGGAGCCGTTTTTCATTCTGAGATCAATATTAGTGGAATCAGGTCACGTAGCCCCGGACGCATTCGTCTTTGTCGGCGCGGGCGGACGAATGCGTCCGCCGTTACGTGTGCTAAGCCATCGCTTTCGCTTCCGCCGTGGCTTCTTTGAGAATGTTGGCTGGGACTTCCTTCAACCTCGCGGCGAACTCGAACATGGGCGTCTCGGTGCCGCGGCCCCAGCGGGCGACTTCCCAGTGGGCGCGCACGAACTTCACGTCCGTATGGGCGGTCAGATCGAGCAGCAGCGGTGACTCTCCGCAATAAAACTTCTGGGGCAAGGCCGCGATGGACTTCGCGCTCCACGTCGTGCCGTCGGCGGATCCGTAGACACTGAGGCCGAGCGACTCCTGCTCGATGATTTTCATAATCGCAAGGGTCACCAGGAACACGCGGCTCGTGGCGCCGCTGATGTCGATAGCCGGGCCGTCGCCCTTTGCGTTAACAGTTTGCGCAGCGACTAGAGATGTATCAATTGCCATAGCGAGAGGATTCTAACAAATTCGGCACGGCAACGACGCTTGAAACCGCGTAAGTCGTTGAGTCTTCGTGCAAGTGATTGAAAAGTCGTAAAAGGGCTCTGGCAGGCCGTTAGACGAACAATCGCGCCCCGGACGACCTCTTCCTTCACCTCCGCAACGATCGCCGCCGTAAGGGCCGTTTCCGGCTCGGGAAATGACATTCTAGCCGACGATCCTGACGTTCAAACAATGCTTCAGGTTGTTGAATACATTTTGTACGTACATATATATCTTACAATATTATACATCTTAGACGAGTTGTAGATACAGAACCGTATGCGAACCTACTCCGTCGGGTGCGGCCCGGTGAAATCGCTGCAGCAGGGCTTCTGCACGGGCTTGAATTCCATCAGTTCCACGCGCACCAGATCAGGATCGTACAGGTTCAGTTGCCATTTCCCATCTTTGCCCATCTGCGCCTTTTCGTCGCCGTGGGGTTTCCAGCCATGGGATTCCAGCGCCGCCTGCGCTTTCTTGATGTCCACGACGCCGAGCGAAATGTGGTTCATGACTCCGGTCAGTTGCAGGTCGGCATGCTCCGGCTGGTTCAGCATGTACTCGATCCAGTCCGTGCCGTCAGGAACCTGTATGGCGAGCCACTCGGTCACGTCGTCCTTCATGCCGCCATGCCAGTAGGGGCGGAAGCCGAGGATGTCGCGATAAAAGTGGTCCGCGGCCTCGCGGTGGTAGACGAGAAAGCCGGCGTGAATCATGTGGCGGGAAACAGCGGAAGGCGCCGGAGACGCGACGTCGCCCTTGCCACGTTCTACGAACTCGATCTTATGTCCGTCCGGATCGGTGACGAAGAAGAAAAGACTGTGGTCGGCCCGTCCTTCAATCTGTGGGACCTTGATTCCCTGCGGAGTCAGATATTTTCGCAGCGCTGCGATGTTGTCCGTTCTCAGGGCCACGTGGTCCATGCGGTCGGTGGACTTGGGATCGGGCGCTGGGCTATAGCCGACCCACTGCGTGCCCACGAGATACCGGAGCGTTCCGCCGGGTTCGACCGGGTCGGCCGAGGTCAGCCCGAGGACGTCGCCATACAGTTTCTTCACGCCGTCAGGAGCCGTGGTGTAGAACGACACGTGGTCGATGCCGAGAATCCGTGGGCGCGGCGGCGCGGCGGTCTGAGCGGCGGCAGAAAGCTGGAGGAGAGCGAACACAAGAACGAGCTTCTTCATGGCGTCCTCGATTCTAGCCCAAGTCGACCTGCGCGCGGCTGCTGATCCGGCGCCGGCGAACAGCAGGTTCCTCGCCCCGCTCGGAATGACAATGATTCATAATGTCCGCGAGAGATTGCTCAGCGCAGGCCGTCCAGAAACACGCGCAGGATCTTGGCTGCGTCGGCCGGCTGTTCCCACGGGGAGTAGTGTCCGGCCTTTGGAATCACGAACAACTCGCTATTCGCGATGTGCTGGCGCATCAGCTCGGCCTCGTTCACGCCAGTCATAGTGTCCTCGTCTCCTGTGACCAGCATCGTCGGAACATTGATCGTCTTCAAGGTTGCAATGGAGTCGGGACGGGCGGCCATGCCGCGCTGCACTTGCGCCACATCTTCAGGCGACATCTTGCGCATCATGCGCAGCGCGCCGTTCGGCCAGGTCGGGACGCATCTCGCGGGTGGTCTTCGCCATGAGCTTCGGAACCATCGATTCGAAGAACGGTTCGGTGCCGCGTTCGAGGACGTCGTTGGCGGCCTGCAGGCGTCCGGCGCGGGCTTCCGGGCCGTCGGCGGGAGCTTTGGTGTTGCACAATCCGAGCGCAGCCACGCGGCCGCGGTGTCTTCGCCAGAATTCGAAGAGCACATAACCACCGATTGAAACTCCGACGAGCGGAGCGGCCCCTACGTCGGCGTCATCCATCACTCGGGCGATGTCGGTGGCGTGCTTCTCCATCGTGGCTGGGCCTTCGCCAACGCCAGAGTCGCCGTGTCCGCGAAGATCCGGCAGGATGACGCGATAACGCGTGGCCAGCACCTCGGCTACGGGCAGCCAGAATTCATGGTTGACGGGGAACGGATGCAGCAGGACAACCGGAGGACCGTCGCCGAGCGACCAATAGACGATTTCGGCGTCGCCGCTCTTGATGCGTTGAGAGGGGTTGCGCTCCATGCAAGAATTAAATCACAAGAGCCCTGCACCGCTTACGTAGACCTGGACGCATTCGTCCGGGTTAGGGCAGGAGTGGGCTGGGCACCCGAGGCGCGGCGAACGAATGCGTCCGCCGCTACGTGGGCGGATGAGGCTCACGGGTTCGTCACTTGTTGCGCGTTCATTGGCGCGGGCAGCAGCAGCGGCTCCTCCGGCATCACGATCCACGCTATGACATAGGGGATGAAGCCCACGCAGGTCATGATCGCAGTGACCAGCCAGACGATCCGCACCACAGTGACGTCGATGTCGAAATACTCAGCGAATCCGAGGCAAACGCCGGCGACCTTGCGCCCCAGGCGCGGACGCAACAGCTTAGTCCGGGCCAGCGAGGCACCGACGCGAACGCCGCAATAGGCGCAAACGGCAGCATCGTCCTGAATCAGTTTTCCGCAATAGTTGCAGTACATGGCTCCGCCTCCACTAGAAGGTACGTAATTGTAGGACAAAAGTTCCCAGGAGCGCGGCCCGAAAATGCTGATGTGGCGACAGCCGCCTTCGGCTGTCTCCACATTAAACCGGGTTACTCCCGATAGGCTTCTCTGATGTAGCGGCGGGCCTGGTCGGCGGGGCCGGTGTTGGCGTTGCCGGCGAGCACGGTTTGATATTTCTTCATGGCCAGTTCGCGTTTATCGAGCAGGTCGTACATTTCTCCAGCGGCGAGGTTGGCCTTTTGCAGTACGTCGGGATCCGGGTTCGGAGCCTCGTTGACCAAGTCGTACGCAGTAGCCGCGGCGGCAAGATTCTTTTCGCTACGCAACAACTCTCCGAGACCCCAGGCTGCCAGTTCGTAATGCAGGGTGCCGTACTTCCCTTCCCGGCCGTTCTGCCAGACTTTGCGATAGGTGGCTTCGGCTTCCTGCAGACGGCCCGAGGCGCGCTGCAGGTTGGCGACTTCGGTGAGGAACAGGTGATTCCGGGGATATTTCGCCGACAGATCGTTCATGTAGCCGATCGCCTCGTCGTACTGATGCTCGCGGCGCAGGAACAGGGTCAGCACGACTTTGGCATCGACCGAGTTTTCGCCGTCGCTCTTGGCAACCTCGCGCAGGTAGTCGAGACCTTTTTCCGACGATCCGCTCAGTCCGGCGAGGGCCGCGGCCACCTTCACGCTCCAGGGCAGGCGGCCGATCACGTAGTTGTGCGTGCCGACTACCATCTTCGCGTCGACGTAGTTGGGATCGAGTTCGAGGACGTGTTCATGATCGTGACGCGCCCCGACGGCGTTGCGCAGGGCGGAAAACCATGCCCGCTCGACCAGGCCTGTGTAGACAGAGAATTGCGCGCGCGTGACGCCGCGGCAGTAGAGAGCGTTCACGTCCTTCGGATTCGCCTTGAGTTCCTGCTCTTCGAGAGCTTCGGCGCGTCGGGCCAGTTCTTTGATTCGCTCCTTGATCTTCGTGTCCGTGGGGCGAGGGGTGCGGCCAATGAAGCTATCGTTGGCGTAGTCCCCGGTGTTCATGGCTCCGGTGTCGTAGAGGTCGTGGATGAGCACCGAGGTGAGCAGGTGGTTGACCGCGAACGGATCGTTGGGATGCTTCTCGACGATCTTCTCGAACTCCTGCGTCGCGCGGTCGTAGTCCATGTTGTAGAAACGGTCAAAGGCAGTATCGGTCTGAGGATCGTGCGGAGCCCCGTGAGCGCCGCTCGCTGCTGCGTTCGACTGGCCTAGCGCCGGAAGAGATGCGGCGAGTAGAAGGCACAGAAGGAGCAATAGATCCTCAGCGTGCCGGGTAAACTTCGGGAGATTGGTTTGCGCTGTCACAGATCGAATGTCTCCTAGTCTAAACGAAGTCGAGCATCGTCTAGGAAAAGTCGAGCTGCGCTCGACGGACAGCCGAGGGCGGCTGTCCCCACATAAGGCCCCGAGGGCAGCTGAACCAAGAACGTCATCTACGTGCCGCCTACGCCACCTGTCTTGAGCGGCGGACATCCCTATAATCTTCGCAGCCACCAGACCATCCAGGTTGTGGAAAGGCTTGTAAGAGCGGTCTGCCCCCCGGTCCGCCGAATGGAGCTCGGCGGACTCAGGGGCGCAGTCGGGTTCGATGTTTTAAGAGTGCATGGGCTTTCGTAACCGGGGCATCTTTACTCGCTGGCGCGCGTAATTATTGCCTGCGGAGACATTCACCGGATGTTGGACAGAATTGCAAGTATTTGGCTTTGGGGGACTTAGAGTCAGGCTGGATTTGGCGGTTGGAATGCCAAGGCCTTAAGGGCTTTACTGTAGGACACACTATGTCGCAGGTAGTTCAAGAAACGCATCAGGAGTTTTGGCGGCCGCCATCCCCGGTCGCGGCGGACGAGATCGTCGTCCGGGAAGCCCATCCCACGATGGCCGAGACTTGTCCGCGCTGCGGGACCGAGTTTCTGCTGGGTTCGCGGTTTTGTCACTCCTGTGGTGGCCGGCGGCGGGAAGCGGTCAGCGCGGAAGCACGCGCCGACGCTGCCGCGATCGCCGGGATTTGGCAACAAGGCGTATCCCGGGTGCACTCTTTGGTCTCCGGCATTTCGTGGAGCAAGATTACCTTCCCATCCTGGCTGCGCTACTTGCACTTCCACGAGATTAAAAGCTGGTTGGGACTTCCGACCGCGTCACTGATTGCATTTGTGGTTGGCATTGGATGTGTTGCAGGAGCACTGCTGGTCGGACTGCTGACGGCAAAGACCTATGTGGACTGGCAGGCGATTCAGTTTTATCGGGCAGAATGGCTGCTGGCGGCAACCGCGTCGTTTGTGGCGGCAATCCTGCTGAAGAAGCCTTCCCGCGACTAGAACATCCTCGCTTTAGAGCCCAACCTCAGTCCTACCAGACTCTTCCGAAGAAAACGGTATACGAGCTCAGCTTGCCTGACAGGCCGGGGCGAATGTTATCGGTGTAGCTGCCGTAGTTGAAGCGAAGACCGCCATCAAAACCGGAGCTGAGATGGTAGTCGCCCGTGGCGCCGATCAGGGTCTGCGGCACATTCATCTGCGACACCAATCCCGAGCCAATCCCGAGCGCGTTGGAGAAAGCTGTAGCGAAATCGGCCTGAGAGGCGTAGCCGGCGACAGAAACGGCTCCCGGGAAGATGGGATAGTCCGCCGGATTGAGGTCGGGGCGCCAGCCGCTGTGGGCCAGCGATCGCGCAAAGTTCATATTGAGTCCCAGACGCTTTTTCACTTCATAGGCGGTGCGCATGGAGACGGTCTGACTCAGTTGCTTGTAGGGCACCAGAGGCTGGGTATAGAGACCGACCGCGGCGTCGTTGGCCAGTTGCATATCGGTCCGCAGGTTGTCTTGCAGATAGGTGTAGGCCCCGCTGAGGCTCCACTGCGGGACCGGCTTGATGGTCACGAAGGTAGTATCGGTGTAAAGGTGGTTGCTGCGCTGCACCACGGGAAACGACTGCTGCAAAATGATGCTGCCGTCGTTGCCGAGGGTGAACCACGGAACCGGCGTCGCGGTGACTTCCCCGAACAGGCGTTGATTGGTGCCCGGGTCGGTCACGTACCCCGGATCATGAGTGCCGGTCCACTCGTAGCCGGCGCGCGCGTTCCACACCTGTACGCTGTGGAAGTGCAGGGCCAGTCCCACAGCGTTGCTGGAACTCGCAGGCACCACGTAGAGCGGATCGGTATTGTCGGGCGATGAAAACTGCGGCCACAACATGGAATTCGACCGCGTAATGTTCATGTGGGTGTAGTGGGTTTCTACGTCGAACTGTTTTGATACGCGGTACTGCAGCTTCAGGCCTACCCAATGCCGGTGCAAGGATGGGTTGCCGAAGGAGTAGAACACGGTGGGGTCCGAGAGCGAATACGACGAGACGAACTCGTTGAGCAGATTCTGCTGATGAAAATCCGCCAACACCCGCAGGGGGGAGATTGGGTTCCATATCAGCGAGGCGTCGGCGTTAAAGGCATTTTGGGAATGATTGCCATTGACCAGAAGGCGAGGGTCGGAGAGGGTGAACAAGTTATTGGTCCGCGCATAGCTGACGTCGCCATTCAGGGCGACGTGGTGAGCCACTGCCATGCTCACCCGCAGCAGGTCGGACTGGGTTTGATGACGCGGCAACACGCTGTGAGTGTAATAGCCGGCCGCAGTGTAGGGGATATTTTCGGAGGGCGGAATGTCGCCGGCGGTTCCGTACCAGTCGCTCGGGTTCTGCAGGCGATCGTTGAAGCTGCTGAATTCATGCTGGTAGGTCAGCTTCAGAAGCTTGCCCAGCGTGAGGTCAGCTCCGCCGGCGATGTTGCGCGTGGTGTAATTGTAAGAGCGGGATTGCGATGCTGAGTGGCAATTGGCGCATCCCTGTTGCAGGTCCGTAGCTGGGTCGCCGGAGCCGCCCATGTCAAAGTACTGCATCTGGCCGTTTCCATCGCGCGCCTGCCAGCCGCCCTTCACAAACAACTTGACCGGGATCTTCGGCAACTGCACTTTTACGCTACCGGCGTTCATCCTCCGCCGGATCCCCAGCAAGGAATCCGGAGGGATCGAATCGACGCGAATGATGTCCGGAGAAATCACAGAGGCGCCGAAATAGGAAGTGTCATCGAGGTGACGGACAAAGCTACGGTCGTCGAGGTTAAAGTCAAACCATTTCCCAAACGTAACGCGCCATTTCAGATCGTAGTCGTCGCGGCTCAGGACGTCCCAGGTGGACTTGACAGTCATGTGCTGGGGAATATCCACATAGTCAAAGGACAAATCGCCGCCCACCGACTGCTGTAAGGAATCGTATTCGCCCACCCGGCCCCCGTATCCGCTGAGGTCGATAAAGCGGTATTGCGGCAGCATTTCGGTGACATGGTAGGTAACTTCGGGGACATTCTCCGCAGGCTGCGAAGAACTCGGGGCAGATTGCTGAGCTCGAGCGGGCCTTGCCGCTGCAATCAGGAAAGCAACGATGAGGAGTGCGAAAGCCTTTGTCATTGCGCGGTCTCCTAAAATCCGAATCACATACGTTTCTCGGCAGGACTTGTCGCCAAGTCCTATTTGTCGATGAACTTGCTTCCGCCCGTGGCGGACGGGATGTCGCTTCCGTGAATTGCGTTATGGCAATTGGTGCAGCGGTCGACCAGTGGCAGGCTGGCGCCGTTGTGGTGCGCCGAGTGACATTGCAGGCAGAGCGCAGGCTGGCTCACTATCAGCAGGTTCTGGTTCGGTGAACCATGCGCGGAGTGGCATTTGACGCAACTCTCGTTGACGGGGGCGTGCTGGAAGGTGAAGGGTCCCTGGTATTCGGCATGGCAAGTGAAACACAGATCGTTAGTGTTGGACGCATTCAGACCGTTACCCGCGCTGCCGCCATGGGGATCGTGACAATCGATGCAGGTCATCTTCGCTTCGCGAATTGGATGGTGATACGGCAGGTCCGCTTCGGCCATCTGCTTCTGGTGGCAGCGCAAGCATTTGTCATTCACCTGGCGGCGGGACTCGATGGCCTTCCGAGCACCCTGGGGCTCGCCTTGGAATTCGCTTTCACCCTTGCCGTGAGTGTCGCCATGAATGGTGTGGCAGTCGCTGCACCGGATGCCCTGAGCCTGGTGCGCGCTCAGAAACCAGTTGCGCACGTGATCTGACTTGGAATGGCAACTCAGGCAGGCGCCGTTGGCCTCTTCCGGTGTGCGGTCTTTGAAGCTGATGATTTTGTCTTTCGACTCCTTCGAGTAGCCCCCCGCCGCCAAGTGGAGGCTGCCTGCACCGTGACACTGCTCACAGTCGACTTCACGCAATGCATGTGAGCTCCGCCGGTAGGTCTTGTCGAGGTCGGCGTGACACTGCGCACACTGATCTCCACCGACCTTGGTGGCTCCCGGGATCTCAACGAACTTGCTGAAATCCTGGTTCTGCTTCTCGGTCGACTTGGGCTTGGTCTTGCCGGGAAGAGCGGGAACTAGAAGAAGTAGTACGACGGCGAGTAGTAGTCCGGCGCGGGGAATCCGCTGAGCCATAGCGCCCTCCAAAACAACCCCAGACTATGCGAGGGCTTAAGCGGACTATGTGATTCGGCGCACGACGGATGGTGACTAAGGGGAGGGGTACGCCAAAATGGGACTCGTGATCCTGCGCACACGCCTACGATTCAGTTCCCGATCCGGCGGCCCGTCTCTGTTGGCTCATCCTGTACAGATGGTGAACTGGACCCCTTCCCCGGCCCAGCGCATGTCCGTTGGAGATCGCGGCGGTGACATAGGTTTTGGCCAGCAGCGCGGCTTCGGCCAGTCCCCGATCCAGAGCCAGGTGGCAGGCCATCGCGGTGGCGAAGGCACATCCGGTGCCGTGAGTTGAGTTGGAGCGCTGGCGCTCCGCCTTGAAGACTTCCTGCTCGATCCCCCGCTTGGTGGTGAAGCTCAGCAGGTCGATGGCTTTCTCGAGGTGCCCTCCGGTGATGACCACGGCGGAGGCGCCCATCTCATGCAGTTTGCTGGAGGCAGCCTTCATTTCTTCCAGATCCTGAACCTTGAGCCCGGTGAGAACTGCGGCTTCGTCGACGTTGGGGGTCACGACGTCAGCCAGGGGAATCAGTCTTTCAACCATGAGTTTGGTCCCAGAAGCGTCCAGCAGCTCTGCACCGGAGGAAGACTTGAGGATGGGATCGAGCACAATATTGGGCAGGCGGGCCTTTCTGGACTGGCCAGCAGGACGGCTCCCTGGCTTGCCGGATAGGAAGTCGGCTACGGCTTTGACTACCTTCCCCGATCCGAGCATGCCGATGTGGACGGCGGCGATCTCCAGGTCGGCAGCCAGCTCTTCGAGAGTTTCGGAAATGAGGGTTGGATCGACAGCCTCGACCCGCTTTACCCCGGCAGTCGACTGCACGGTCATGGCGGTGATGCAGGCCACCCCGTAGCAGGCATGGGCGGCAATGGTCTTGATGTCGGCGGTGACTCCGGCTCCGGAGGAAGGATCGAACCCCGCAATAGTGAGGATGATAGGCGGTTTTTCGGGCATGGCCTTCCGATCTAACAAGTGCGATCGTAGCGCGATTCAGTGCCCCAGCATCTCACATCGTCACCTCTTGGAAGTTACTTTCAGAGCAGGCATCGAGAAAAAAATCTTTAGGTGCTGTCCTGAGGGACACTCCGTAAATACATGATTCTATGTAAGTTGCTGGACTGAAATCTGTAAGTCATTGATTCCAATGAAGTTGTAAATTCTACCTTACCCTTGGTCTTTAGTTATTTACCTTTTAGTAAATACGTAACCTTCGCGAAATAAAGGGCCTTACTCGGATGTGCCTAAATTACCAATGGGTTACGTGTGACATCCATAACTAGGAGGTCACCGCCGTACCCCCCAAATCGCCTTGACACGAGTTTGGCACGCCGATAGCATCTACAAACTGCAGAGAAACACCAGCCTAAAGGCCAAGGGCACTTTTGAGTATGCGAGGAGAACTGAATGCGAAGACGTATAGCTCATGGACTGGCGATCGTTTGCCTGATCGTCGGCCTGGGAGCGGCTCAGGGACCGAACATCTCGGAGGCGACAGCGGCTCCAGTTAGTTCCGTTCAGAAACAACCCGAAGTCCGCCAACAGGTCGGCAAGACCAAACCGTATCAAATTGGGACAGCGTCCTGGTACGGCCAGATTTTCGAGGGGAAACCCACGGCGAGCGGCGAACCGTACGATATGTACGACATGACCGCCGCCCACCTGAAACTTCCCATGGGAAGCTACGTGAAAGTCACGAACCTGCGCAACGGCCGGGCCGTTGTGGTTCGGGTGAATGACCGCGGTCCCATCGTTCCAGGCCGGATTATCGACCTGTCGTTCGGTGCCGCCCAAGCGCTGCAGTTCAAGGCGCGTGGTCTGCAACGGGTGCGTCTGGATCTGGTCAACCCCCGCGACCAGAAGCCCGTTTACCAGACGGTCGCCGTAAACCATCCCCCGGTAGTAAAACTCCCGTAAAAACCAGTACACTGGCTGGGATGCCGACAACATTACCCAGCGTCCCGCACGGTAGCTTCAGCCACCGCAGCGAAGATATGCGCGACACTGGTTTGCAGAGCAACGATCCGCGCCAGCGGCTCATCGTTGCACTCGACGTTTCCACCGCCGCCGCCGCACAGAAGATTGTGGCGGCGGTGGGAGACTCCGCGCTGACCTACAAAGTCGGCATGCAGCTCTATACGGCCGAAGGTCCGCAAGTGGTGCGAGATCTGGTGGCCTCGGGGCGGCGCGTGTTTCTCGATCTGAAGTACCACGACATTCCGAACACCGTGGGCGCAGCAGTCAGTGAAGCGGCGAAGCTCGGCGTGAGCATGCTCACCGTCCACGCGTCGGGCAGCGGCAAGATGCTACGCGCTGCCGTCGAGGCCGCGAAGACACGGCCGGAACTGATGGTGCTCGCTGTCACGGTGCTCACCAGCATGGACGGAAACGACCTGGAGAAGATCGGGGTTGGCGGCACGGTGGAAGACAGCGTGGTGCGGCTGGCGACGATCGCACTGGCCAATGGATGCCAGGGCGTGGTGACCTCGGCTCGCGAAGCTTCGACTTTGCGCGCGGAACTTGGGGACAAATTCGCGATCGTAACCCCGGGGGTGCGCCCGGCCGGGACCAGCGTGGGAGATCAGGTGCGCGTCGTGACTCCGGCCGAAGCCATCGCGTCGGGAGCCAGCCACATCGTGGTCGGCCGGCCCATCACGGAGGCTGCGGATCCAGCGGCGGAAGCGAGGGCGATTCTGGGGCAGATCAGCGGGTAGATGATTCCCCCAAGATATTCCTGTAGTATTCCCATTGGTAGTATAATAGTAGCATGAAAGAGAAGACATCTGTCACACTCTCGCCGGATGTGCTGACCGGAATCGACCGTCTGGCTGGTTCGAAACGCTCACGCTCCGCCCTCATCGACGAGGTTCTTCGCCAGTATCTGAGAGAGAAGATCAGAGCGGAACGGAGCGCACGCGACCTCGCCATTCTCAACAAATATGCGAAGGAACTAAACGTGGACGCTGAAGATGGCCTTGAAGACCAGGCACCTGAGGAAGATTAGCGAAGTATCTGCGCATGAGACGAGGAGATATTTATCGCGTTTTCAAGCCTCACGACGATCCCAAGCGCTATCGCTGTTATGTGCTCGTTAGCCGTCAGGAACTCATCGACTCCGGTTACTCGACTGTAATTTGCGCACCGGTGTTCACAAAGGGCCGCGGGCTCTCGACTCAGATCGCGGTGGGAGTGGATGAAGGCTTGAAACACGAAAGTTGGATCACTTGCGACAACCTTCGGAGCGTCGCGAAAGAACAGCTCACACAGTTCATTGGATCACTCTCCTATGCAAATCTCGTCAAATTGGACGAAGCGCTGAGGATCGCGCTCGCGCTCGAGTAGGATTCCACAGTCCGTCCCAATCACTTCTTCATATGCAAGTCACCTTTCAACTCACGCCCGACGACTATCGCGACGGCTTAATGGCCTGGCGCAATCTAAAATTCTGGAGGCGATGGGCATTCATTGTCTTAGGCGTCTTTGGAGTTTTGTTGTTTGTGCTTTCTGTCTTCCAGTTGTCCTTTGCGTCAGTAAAGTTCGTCAGCGTCCCGCCAGGAATCGTTCTCTCTGTGGGTGACCTAGTCTTCATATGGGCCGGGCCGTCGCTGTCAGCGGCAGGCAATTCCGCAACACGCCGTCCGCTCACGATCCGATGACCATATTGAGGCGTCCGATTCTGGATTACAGATCCACTCCGTTCACGCCGATTCCCAGGTGGCATGGTCCACCTATGTAGCCTGGGGCGAAAATAAGTCCGTATTCGTAGTACTCCCGCAGCCCAGAATCTCTCTGCCCATCCCCAAACGCGCTTTCACGGCTGAACAGCTCGTGGAGTTTCGAGAGTTGCTCGGACGCAACATTAAGGCGCGGAGAAAATAGAGGCAAAAATGAAAGCCGAAGCTAGGAGGATGTCTCCTCCCGCTCCGGCTCTAAGAAACCTGAAACTCGAAACTGCTGCTTACAGCTTCTCGAAGAACTCACACGCCGAGCATGAGATGTAGACCCCGCCCGGGATGCCGCGTTCGCGGTCTTTGACGCGCTTCACGATGCGCGTGGCTTTGCCGCACTTGGGGCAGTCGGTGCTCTTGGTGGTGTCCATGACCTTCTTACGGTCGGCTGTTTTTGCGATCTTGGCGCCTACTGCCATGTTGGATGTCTCCTGATTTCTTCAATATTTGCGCAGCGCGATCCGCTTCTTCGTCACGGCGGATGTTGTGGATGGAATGTCTCCGAAAACTTAGCCCGGGACTGAATCCGGAAGTACGGGGATCCACTCTGGAAGACTCTGAAGCTGCGTCTCGATTCTCTTCCGTCGTTCCTGATTTTACAGTAAGGCGGGGGCGGCTGTCTTGCAGCTGCTATTTGGAGTAGTGGGTCAGCTTGAAATTCTCAAGCTTGGCGCGTAGTCCTCCAGACCCGGAGGACGGGCAGTTAGATGGTTTGATTTCAATGCGGTCCCCTTCGGAGGCCCTTCGTTTTTTGCCTTGCCGTTTCACGGCCAGCTGCTTGACACTGGGCGCATGCGATGGAGAAGCGGGCAAATCCGGAAGCAGCATGTGCCAGAGCCAGAGAGACTGCGCGACCGAGCTGCGAACCTGAAAGGGAAAGCAGACGCCCTCTTGCGGGAAGCCGATGCATTAATTGCTGAAGCAGAGGCGTTAGAGGCGGCTGAGGCTGGAGAACAAAAACCGACAGTTTCAAACTGACCCGCTATCCGATTGGGAATCGAGTGATGACCCGCGCCATTGGACCAATCCTGAAGACGATTCTGTTCACGATCTTCGTGCCTGGGACGGTGGCTGTTCTGATTCCGTTCTGGCTGATGGATGGATATCCGCGGCTGGCTCCGGGACCGCTCACGTGGCTTGGCGTTCTCATCACGCTCGTCGGAGCCACGATTTATTTCTGCTGCGCGTGGGAGTTTGCGGTGCGCGGGCTGGGCACGCCGGCGCCGATCGCTCCGACGAAGTTTCTTGTGACCAATGCCTTGCACCGCTACGTGCGCAATCCGATGTACATCGGAGTGGCGCTGTCGATCGCGGGACAGGCAGCGCTATTTCGCAGGCCTCACCTCGCGGAATACGCGGCGGTGATGCTGCTGATTGCCCACGTTTTCGTTATCTTCTATGAAGAGCCTACGCTGCGCCGGCAGTTCGGTGAATCGTACGAAGAATACCGGCGATCCGTGCCACGCTGGATTCCGAAGTTCAGGGTTGGGTAGAACCGCACCAATATGAGGTTCAGAATTTCTTTCTCAAGCATGGTGCGTTAGAATGCTTTTCCAACTTCATCCGGGACGGACGTTTTGAATCCGGCAGTTTCGTGAATTGCGCTTTTGCTCACCCCGAGGGTGGAGAAATAGGAGCATTCTTCGAGAATATGTAGCTGTATCGGAATGGCGATTCCACTACCGTCCCCGATCGGTCGAGTCGCATATGTTTGAAGTGAGCTTCGTGCTTTAGCCCGCATTTTTCGGCCATTGCAATAAACCTTTCTGGGGAAGCATGAAAGATTGTGGCTGAGTTTAGGAGTAGCGTTGCTTTCCCCACACTCGATAAAGCTACGGTTTTTGCCGCGCCCATGAAGGCACGAGGCCCACTCTGTCGAAGTTGGTGGCGAAGAAAACCAATGACCGAGTCACCCTTGTATTTTCCAAAGTGCGTTAGTTCGTCCGCCGCGGGGATCTCGCCAATGAAGATTAGGGCTTTCGGCCTCGCAACTCTACCGATTTCCTTCATCGCCGCCAGCACCTCATTTTCAGATTCCAAGTACAGAAATACGCTATTACACGAGACTTTGGAAACCGATCCAGATTCCAATGGAAGCGCTTGTGCGAGTCCGACTAGAATGCGCACACCCGGTACGGCGGCATGTACGATAGATTGTTCTTCGCCGGTTGGAACAACTCCGATGCATTCCTTTGCTCGGCCTTTCGCCATCTCTAGCAGGCAGCCATCGCCGCAACCAACGTCAAGGAGTACGTCATCAGGTGAAGGGTCCAACGCAGCGAGAATTCGGGAATTCACATACTTCGTTGCCGCTACGTCGTCCCCTCTTCCCGAGATGCTGTGAATATCGGGCGATGTCGCAAGATGGCGATAGTATTCAACGTAATTGGTGATCTTAACTATTGGCATGAGCGACCCTGACGTTTCTCGCTTTCGGTCATTTTGTTGCGCATGACTGGCGATGTTCCTGTAATTTCTCGTGTCGCGCTCTTGTTCAAAATAATTTGGATCATATTCTAGCCGATACGCCGCTTCTTGCTTTCCTCGGCTGACCAAGGAGGAAGGAGCAAGAAGTCGAGGCTGCGATGCAGTCTCTTACCGCGCCGTTCACGTGATGCTGCGCCCGGGCGGCATCTTGCAGCAATGGCTGCCCATGGGTGACGCGGTCATTCAAGATTCGGTGGCACGCGCGCTCCAGCAGTCTTTTCCCTACGTCCGGGTGTTTCATTCTCTCGACAACCGGGGATTCCATTTCCTCGCGAGCGAACGCCCTATCGTCCAGCGCGGCCCGCAGGAACTGGCGGACCGCATGCCGGAACGTGCGGCACAAGACTTGATCGAGTGGGGACCGGCAGCAAGCCCTGCCCAACAGTTTCCATCATTCTCAGCCGCGAGCTGCGGCTGGACCAGCTAACCGATGGCACACCCCAGGCGCCTGCTCTGCAGGATGATCACCCCGAGAACGAGCACTTTTTTCAGCGTCAGTACCTTAACTTGAAACTGTGAGATGCGTTATTCATCGATACGGCCGCGCAGGACCGTGATCGACGCTTTCGGAATCTGGTAGAGGGCATCCGCGCCGCCATCTACTTTCGATTTCGAGGGCGGACCGTCCGGATCGGCATGTCCGCCGACGCCCTCGCGGTGCCACTGATATTCGTTGGAGCCGAAGGTGATGCGGTCGACCTGGCCTGAGAAATGGCGATCGTGCTTGCCGCCGGCGAAAGCGACTTTCACAGCCTGGTCGTTGTACTGGTCGCGGTTAACCAGCATCACGGACCACTGTCCATCAGGCCGCTCGACTGCGTAAGCCGTCACCATCACATTTCCGGCAGCATCGTTGACATCGCTCACGGCCTTGTATTGCTTGTGTGGCGCGTCGATCGGCTGCACCCACTCTTTCGTGATCACCTGCGCCGCGAGATACTGCGGGGGATAGCCCAGCACTTTATAGTCCTGGTCGATCCACAGGAAATTGCCGAAGCCGCCCATTTCTCTCGGATACGGCATGTAATGGAAGTAGTAAGTCGCGCCGGCACCTTCGCTCATCATGGTGCCAACGTAGTCCGCGAGCCAGAGGCCACTCTTCACGGTCGATGGAGGCGCGCCGCCTCCGATGTTGCCCTCGGTCATGAAGAACGGAATATTTGGCAGCAGGCCGTTGTCTTTCCAGACTTGCACGATGTGGCTCACGTAGCCGGGCTCGGGATACAGATCGGCCCAGGAATACGTGGGACGATCCTGATACGGGTAATGTTCGAAAGAAAAGAAGGTGAAGTCGTTCAGCCGGCCGTGCGCTTTCAGGTAGTCGAGGAAGCGGCCGATCCACGAAACTTTTCCGTTGGCATCGGGCCAGACTTCCACGTCGCCGAAAGTTCCTTCGAAGGGCGGACCTCCGAGCTTTGCCTCGGGCACGAGTTTGTGAATCGCGGTGGCAAACTGAACGTACAACGCGGCATAGTCTTCCGGAAGCATGTGCTGTCCGTCGGCCTCTTCGCCCATCTCGATCCAGGAGATCGGGTAGTGGCGTTTATAGAGATAGGCGATCTCGTTGGCAGCGTCTTCGGGCGTGGCGTAGAGCATCGCGATCGGGACCATGGTCGGAAGCCCGCGCGTGACGCCGCAATTGAAGAAGAAATCGAATCCGACTTGATCTCCGCGAGATTGGTCGAGGTCGGTAGACGCGGTCCAAGGATCGACAGAGGACGGCCAGGTCACGGTCTGATCGCGGCTCGGAAAATGCGTGACGCAGTCGTTGAAGGTGCCGTCGGCTGAGAGCGATCCGACATAGAGTTCGTTAATGGCGTATCCCACGCAGTTGCGCTTGTCGGCTGAGCCGTGAGTATCGCAGGTGTTGGAGGACTCGGTCATCCAGATGCGGATGTAGCGGACGGGGATCATCCAGGAAACGAGTTTCAGCGTGACTGTGCCGCCTTTGCCTTCGGTGATGGTTCCCATCGGAAAGGTCTGCCATGTGCCCTTGGTCGTGCCCTCGTAGAAAGGCTCAAGTTCGCCGGTCCAGAATTGCACGGAGTAGTGCTTCGCGTAGGGATCGGCCCAGGCGATGCGGACGGCGTTCACGTCGATCTTGCTGCCCAGGTCGATCATCACCCACTGCGGATGCAGCGAGTCATCTTCGCCGGTGAATGCTTTGGTCAGGTAGGGATTACTCTTCCAGTACGACTTGGGATCTCCGTCGGTGAGACGCGACCAGCCGTTGCCGTCGCCACGGCTGAAGCCGCGATGCGGCAACGGGTACGCCCACGAACTATGAATTTCCGCGCCGGGCTCGGCGCTGCCGACGAAGTAGCCTTCCTGCTTGTCGGCGTTGCTCCACTTGCCTGCGGGATTCCAGTGCCAGGCCTCGACCATCAGCTCAGTATTCTGACGATAGGTCACGGTCTGCCATCCCGCGCCGAGAATTTCGTGCAACAGCGGATCTTTCAGCAGGTGGTCGGGAGTGCCGGTGCGCAGGCGGTCGATGGCCGCGCCCAGAGAGCGGACGGGGCTGAAGGTGTTGGCGACGTGGGCGGGGTCGGCATCGACAACAACCTTCTGCGCCGTTGTCAAGCTTACAGATAGCAGAAGAACGCTCACCACACCTAAAGCTGCAGGAAGACGGTGCCCGATATGCAACGCCATGATGCCTCCGTGATTTGAGCCGGTGGCAGCCCGTGAGTTCTGCCACTGCGTAGTGAATCGATTTAAGACTGGGAAAGTCCGCAAACAGCATACACCGAACTCTTGCTCCGCCCTGTTGAAAAGGTTGCGTGCGTAGCCCCGTTGACCGCCGTCCTAAGCCCCTGCTACCGTCATATGTTTGCCCTGCGGTGACCGCCCCGTCCTTGGGGCCCCACTTTTATCAGGAGATTCGTCATGCCTGCCATCAAATTTCGCGGTGTCGATTTCATCCAGTACGATTCCCTGTTGACCGACGACGAGCGGTTAGTGCGCGACACTACCCGCCAGTTCATCGAAGACAATCTGATTCCCATCATCGAGGAATGCAACCGCGCAGGACGTTTTCCGCGTGAACTGGTGAAACCGATGGCCGACCTCGGCTTCTTTGGGGCGTCGCTGAAAGGCTACGGCTGCGCCGGGATGGGCAATGTGGAATACGGCCTGATGACGCAGGAACTCGAGCGCGGCGACTCGGGGGTGCGCAGCTTTGTGAGCGTGCAGTCGGGCTTGTGCATGTATCCGATTTATGAATTCGGCAGCGAAGAACAGAAGCAGACGTGGCTGCCTCCAATGCAGAAGGGCGAAAAGCTCGGATGTTTCGGCCTCACTGAGCCAGACTTCGGGTCGAACCCCGGCGGCATGCGCACGCGCGCCAAGAAGGTTGGCAATGAGTACGTGATCAATGGCGAGAAGATGTGGATCACTTCGGGCACGATCGCCGACGTCGCGATCATCTGGGCCAAAGTCGAGGACGAGAACGACAAGATCCGCGGGTTCCTTGTAGAAACCGATCGGCCCGGATTCAAGGCCGACGACATTCATGGGAAGTGGTCGCTGCGCGCGTCGGTGACGTCGGGACTGTCGCTGCAGGATGTGCACGTGCCGGAATCGAATCTGCTGCCTAAGTCAGGCGGGCTAAAGTCGCCTCTAATGTGCCTGAACCAGGCGCGCTACGGCATCGCGTGGGGAGCGCTCGGGGCTGCGATGGCGTGCTACGACTGCGCGCTGCAGTATTCTCTGTTGCGCAAACAATGGCGCAATCAGCCCATCGCCTCGCACCAACTCGTGCAAGACAAGCTCACGTGGATGATCAGCGAAATCACCAAGGCGCAGTTGCTCGTACTACAGGTAGGCCGGTTGAAAGACGCGGGCAAGATCGAGCCGCAACACATTTCAATGGCGAAGCGCAACAACGTCTGGATGGCTCTGGAGTGCGCCCGCCTGTCGCGCGACATTCTGGGCGCGAACGGAGTAGCCGATGACTATCCTGTCATGCGCCACATGATGAATTTGGAGTCGGTGAAGACCTACGAAGGCACGCACGATGTGCACTCGTTGATCATCGGGCAGAGCATTACGGGGATCGACGCGTTCTAGCAGAGAATGTGGGGACAGCCGCCATCGGCTGTCAGTCGAGCGAAGCTCGACGGGGATCGCCTCATAGCATCGCCGGGTTGCGCCCGCCGGACAGCCGAAGGCGGCTGTCCCACATAAACCACTTGATGGATCAAGCACGATGACTCCAGAGAAAAAACGGCGAGTCGCGACGGCCGGGATATTCCTCTCGGGTGTGCTGGCCTGCCTTGATGCGGTCAAGGACGCCCGAATCTTCTGGCCTCCGGATGTACTCTGGGAGGGACTGGGGAATCCGAACCGGCTCAAGCTTGGCGCTGGAATCGCGCTGATCGTGGTCAGTTTCGTGACCTCGGCACTGCGACGGCGGGCCGCGTCGGAGCGGTGACGATGCTCGCGGCGTTTCTGCTGACTGGGGTTGATGTTTGTCGGGATCGGCAGATGGCGAACCGCGACCAAGAACCGGGCCTAATCTCGCTACGACTCGCCGGGCTGTGCCCGGCGGACGGCCGAAGGCAGCCGTCCCCACATATTCAACACATCTTCAATACACATTCTCCACATCTTCAGCCGTACATCTCTTCCAGCAACTCATACGCGCGGCGCAGGTGCGGGATGACAATACTTCCACCCACCACCAGCGCGACATTCAGCGACTCTTCCTGCTCGGCGCGGGTCACGCCCAGGCGGTAGCCCTGGATGGCATGGTAGAAGATGCAGTCGTCGCAGCGCAGGCAGGCGGAAGCCACGAGTCCCATCAACTCTTTTGTCTTCGCGGGGAGAGGACCTTCCAGATATGCGTTGTGGTCGATGTTGTAGAAGCGCTTCACCAGGAAATTGTTGGCCTTGTCGACATTGGCATTGAGGCGCGCGCGGGTTTCAATGAAGCGGCGCGCGATCTCGCTCTTGTCGGCGACGTATTTCTCGGTGAAAAGATACGTCGACTCCTTGCGGTCCGGGCGGTCTGGAGTGGGGCGCTCCGACGGCGCGGAATGGTCGCTGGAGGTTGTGTTCATGGGCAAATGGTAGCAGAGCGACCGCGACGGAGCGTACGGTAGAGGACATTTTCTCAAGGTTGACAGGGCGCGGCACGGGGCAGCATGATGCTTTGATAGTCGAGATCCCAGACTTTACCGCGTCGCGGGTTTCTCTCTGCCGAGGTCCTGCCGGCGCAGAAAGTGCACGATGGAGCATCCCCCGGCTTCGATTCTGGCTTTTGTCTTCCTGCTCGTGTTTTCCGCCCACCGTGGCCGCTCCCGCGCCTCTGCTGGCCGTGAATTTCCCTTAAGTCAAGAGTGGTCCAGGAGAAGAAAATGGCGCGTCACTGGTGGGTAATTCCGCTGCTCGGAGTCCTTCTGGCTGCTGCTTTCGCCAGCGGCCCCACTGGAACGATCACAGGCACCGTGACGGACCCTTCCGGGGCGGTGGTTCGGAACGCGCGAATCACCGTGCTCAACGAAGCGACCAATGCCGTTCGCACCGCCGAGACTAACGACGATGGCGATTTCACGGCCGCACTGCTGCCCCCGGGCCGCTATCGAGTGACGGCCGAGAGCGCGGGCTTCCGGAAGAGCATTTTTGTCGACGTCACCGTGGATGTGGACCAGACGGTGCGCGTGGATTTCGCGCTGCAGGTCGGCTCAGCGACGGAGGAAGTACGAGTCAAGGACACGCCTCCGGCCATTCAGACCGACACATCGACGCTGGGGCAGGTGGTCAACAATCGTCTGGTGCAGAACTTACCACTGAATGAGCGCAACTTCCTGAATTTTGCGTTGCTGGTTCCGGGAAGCCAACTGCCCGCCGAAGGTTCGCAGAACTCGACGCAGGGGGGATCCCTAAGCGTGAGTGGCGCGCGCGAGCAGTCGAATAATTTTCTGCTCGACGGAGTGGACAACAACGATCCTTACATCAACCAGTACGTCGCCCGGCCGTCGGTGGATGCGATTCAGGAGTTCAAGGTGCAGTCCAGCGATTATTCGGCCGAGTACGGCCGGACCGGAGGCGCACAGATCAATGTCGTCCTGAAGAGTGGGACCAACGCGTTCCACGTATCGCTGTTTGAATACTTCCGCAACCGGAACATGGACGCCAAGAATTATTTCGACTTCCCCAACTGCACGCCCGCGTCGGTTCCGGGTGAATGCGGAGGGATCCCGGGACTGAACCGCAACCAGTTCGGTGGAACCGTGGGCGGACCGATCCTCACGAACAAGACCTTTTTCTTCGTCTCGTATGAAGGACTGCGCCTGCGGCAGGCGGCCACGCACGAGGCGACGGTGCCTAACCAGGTGCAGTGGGCGGAAGCCTCCGGCCTGGCGCAAGCCATCTTCGGCTGCCCGTTGAATCCCTCGTGCCAGGTTGGGCAAAACGTATTCAATCTATATCCGCAGGCCAATGTGGGCACGGACCTGGCGAGTTCGAATACGTTTCATTCTGCACCGGTGATTCGGGATTCGGAAAATTTCTATACAGCCAAGGTGGACCAGCATTTCAGCGCGACCGACACGGTGTCGGCTCATTATTTGCTGTTCGACGAAAACCGTTTTGATCCGTTCGATCCGGTCAATGCTTTCACGGCGTTGCCGGGTTACGGCAGCTTCACCCTGAACCACGGCCAGAATGTCGGACTGGAGTGGACCCGCGTATTCCGGTCGAGCGTGCTCAACGAACTGCGCCTGGGATTCATCAAAATGCGGGCGACCGTGCTGCAACAGAATCACGGGAATGACATTTCCGCGCAGCTCGGTTTTCCTGACGTATTGACCAACACGGTGGACCTGGGCGCTCCGAACATCAATATTCTGAACTTTGACGGTATTGGAGAGCCCATCAACTATCCGGAAGAGCGGCATGACACTACGCTCCAACTCGCGGACAATCTGGCTTGGACCGTGGGACGCCATCAGTTCAAGATCGGAGTGGATCTCCGTCACCTCCGGATCGACAACTACCTCGACTTTCTGTCGCGGGGAGACTGGTTCTTTCTGGGCAATGCCGTCGCCGGCATACTAGGATCTTTCGGCGATCCCACGCCGTGCACGGGGGCGCCCCCTGATGATCCCTCGACGTGTTCCTTGGCGCAGCTGCTGGCGGGAGTTCCCGACTATGCGCTGGCGGTGAGCGGCAACACGAATAACAGCCTGCTCAGCCACGGCGTCAGCACCTACATTCAGGATGACATCCACGTGGTGCCACGCTTGCTGCTCAACGTGGGCTTGCGTTATGAGTACAACAGCCCGCCAGTCGAGTCAGAGAACCGGTTCAGCGTTCCTGACCTGATTCCTTGTGCGGAGCCCTGCAGCATCCTCCCTACGTTCACCCAGGCGGGCACGAATGGAATTCCGCGAGCGACGTATTCGTCGCAGTACGCGAATTTTGCGCCGCGCATCGGCATTGCCTGGCGGCCGTTGAAATCGGAGCGCTGGGTTGTGCGTTCGGCGTACGGCATCTTCTACGATTCTTCCATCGCCAACATCAATATTTTCCCGCGCATCAATCCGCCGTTTTACGACTTGGCGTTGTTTCCGCAAACTTTCAATTGCGTGAGTGGACCGCCGCTGCCGTGTTCAGTGCAAGACCTTCTCAGCCAAACTGGGCAAACGGCCGGAGTAGTTCAGGGGAACATGATTTCGCCGAAGTTCCGCGACGGATACATGCAGCAGTGGAACACCGACATGCAGTACGAGGTTCTGCCGAATTGGATGGTGGACGCAGCCTACGTCGGTTCGAAGGGGACGCATCTCAGCGATGTGCTGGATCTCAACCAGCCAGATCCGGTGATGGGTCCGACCTACGGGCAGTTTTCCTCCGTTCTATTCGTGGAGTCGAGTGCCAACAGTTCCTACAACTCGCTGCAGCTGCGTACGGAGAAGCGCACGAGCCACGGTCTGGCGTTGCTACTGGCGTACACCTACTCCAAGTCTTTTGACGATATTTCGTCGGTGTTCGCGGGAAGCGTGGGATCGGGCTTGCCGCAGAACTCGCGGGATCTTCCGGCAGACCGGGGACCATCGGATTTCAATGCCGCGAATCGTTTCTCCGGCAGCTTCGTCTACGATCTGCCTCTTCAATGCTTGTGGGCCCATGGCGAGAGTTGGAGCGGGAGAGTTCTGGACAACTGGCAGGCGAGCGGAATTGTAACCGCGCAGACGGGATCGCCATTCACAGTGGTGCTAGGCGGTGCGCCGGCGGCGTCGGCGGCGGCGTTTGGAAATCCGGCGCGACCGAACCTGGTCGCCAGTCCTTTTGTTGCCGGACCGGTCACAGCAAACCCGGACCCGGGCTGTCAAACGACAATCTCGCAAGGCGGGCTGGCCGCGGATCAGGTAAGAGTGCCGCAAAGCTGGTTTAATCCGTGCGCCTTCGTCGTTCCTCCGGCCGGGTTATTTCCGAACACAGTGGAGTTCGGGAATGAGGGCAGAAATGTGCTCACGGGACCCGGATTTACGAATATTGATTTCGGTTTATCGAAGAGCATGAGGCTGCGCCGCGAGGACCACATCCTGCAGTTTCGGGGGGATTTCTTTAACTTGTTCAACCACCCGAACTTCGATGTTCCCAGCCACGTTCTGGGTTCCTCGAACTTCGCGAAGGTACTGTCGGCCAATGCTTATGGCACTAAACCGCCGCGGCAGATTCAGTTGAGTTTGCGGTATGCGTTCTGATTGGGCAAGTGTCGCGGTTCTGCACGTAGTGCGCGAGGCGGGGGCCCCTTCGACTTGCGCTCAGGGCAGGTCCGCGCCACCTAAGGCTGGCTACGCTGTGGGCTTGTCGCGGGGAGGCTCGACCGCCAGGAATTCTTCTGCGAAGCGGCGCGCGTATCCCTCCAGTAACGTCGGTATCCTGTGCGGGTCTGACGAGCGCATCACCAAGCCTGCGTGGTGATGCCTCTTGATTCGCAGGCACACTTCCGGATCGTTGTACGACGAGGTGTCGGGATCGTCCTGCCGCGCTAGCGAAAGAATCACGCCAGCATATTCTTCGCGCACTGGGGGCAATCGATAGCTGCCATCGCCTCCAGCGACTTCGACGCGCGCCCACTCCCGCCAGAGATTGATTCCGGTTGCGGCTTCGACCATTTCGTTGATGTAGGCTCCGCCAACGCGTGCGGCACATTCGAGAAAATAGAAGTGGCCGTCGGAATGTGCCTGGATAAACTCCGCGTGCGCGACCCCGCGCACCAGGCCTAGCGCCGCGATCAGGTCGCGGTTGATCGCGCGCAATCCGGAGTCTTCTTCGCTTCCTCTTGGCACCGTGAAAGTGGTGAAAATTCCGCCGCCCTGAGCTACGTTCATCGGCGGCTTGCCGTATTTGCTGACGTTGGCGAAGACGACTTCGCTCTCCGACACGACGGAGTCGACGTGAAAAACATCACCGGGGAGAAACTTTTCCAGCAGATACGAAGACTGCTTGTCGCTCAGTTGATCGAGCAGCGGCCACAATTCTTCGGCGGCATGGATTTTCTTGATGCCGATCGCGGAGGCTTCCTGCCGGGGCTTGAGCACCCATGGGCCGGGCACGTGGTCAAGGTAGTAGCGAATGTCAGCGTGGTTGACGACGGGGACGAAATCCGGCACGCGCACATTACGGTCAAGCGCGCGCATGCGCATGGCCAGCTTGTCACGGAAATAACGCATGGTTGTGAGGCCCATGCCGGGGATGCGCAGGTGCTCGCGCAGAGTGGCAGCGGTCTCCATGTCGTATTCGTCGAGCGCCACAATGCGGTCGAGTTTGTGATTGCGCGCCAGATGGGTTACCGCGCCAACGATGTCGGCTAAGGCAATCTCCTCGGGCAAGTAGAAGGTGTCGTCGAGAATTTCGCGGGGCCACTCGGCATCGCGCAGTTTCTCCGCGGTGAGCAGGATGACACGGCAGCCCTGGCGCTTGCACTCGCGCATGAACTCCTGCCCTTTCTCGTAGGTGGTGATGCAGAGGAAAGTCAGCGGGCGGTCAGGCATGGCATTCATTTTCGCGGCAGGTCTGCGAGAATACCACGGCGCCCGGCGACCCACGGATCAATTATTCGGATAGACGCCAGCAACCCTTCCGAAGACCTGCGGATTGCAGGAGAGCCAGGCGAGGGGCGTTCGACCTCTCTGTTAGACTCTGAGGCCATGCCGGACGCAACGGAACGCCGAAGGAACACCGCGCCCTGGTGGGGACTCTTGTTTGCCCTCGGAGCAATCGGCTGCAACGTCGCATTCTTTGTGAGTCCTCCCTTGCAGGGAGCACTTCCTTGGCTGAGCGTTTTGTTTGGCGTCCTGGCTTTGGCCTTTCTTGCCACCGGACTGCGGCGGGCGTTTGGCCGGGCGCATGTCTATCGCGGTAAAGTGCTGAGCGTTGTATTGACCGTGATTGCCCTGTTTCCCCTCGGACTCACCGCGTTCGCCTTCGTCAAAGCCCGCGAGCTGCCCAGTTCAACGGCGGCGCCACAGGTTGGGCAGAGGGTTCCTGACTTCACTCTTTCCGATACTTCGGGGAAACCGGTATCGCTCGACCAACTTCTCGCCGCGGCTCCGTCTGCCTCTACTTCCCAATCCCAGGCTTCGGCTCCCAAGGCGGTATTACTGATTTTCTACCGCGGCTACTGGTGACCTTTCTGTGACCTCGAGTTACGAGGTGTGGAGAAACGGCTAGCGGAGTTTCAGGTGGCGGGCGTACGTCCGGTCGCGATCAGCGTTGATGCGCCTGAGGTGTCGCGCGATCTGGCTCACAAAGCGGGATACACTTTCCCGATTCTTTCTGATCCCGATACCGCGGTGACTCGGCGCTATCACTTGCTGCATACGGGGGGCGGGCCGGATGGGCACGACATCGCACGTCCAGCCGAGTTTCTGGTGGACTCATCCAAGATTGTTCGCTGGAGCAATTTCACTGAAGACGTCCGCGTCCGAGCCCGCGCGGACGAAATGCTGGCTGCTGCCAAGCAACTGCGCTAGCGTTCGCGATCGGTTTGCGCCCGGGATGATCGCACCCACTCCGCGACCAGCGAAGCCAGCACGACAAACACGATCGTCCAGATCATGTAGAGAGCTTCCTGCTCGATGGCATGATGTATTCTCTCGTCGAGCTCAATCCCCATCACAGTGAACAAGCTGTCAACAAAACCATGGACGGACTGCATGGCTTTCCACACCATGCTGCCGTCGCTGCGCAGCGCGCTTAGGCTGAGTCCGCCCAGCAATCCGGTGGCGCCTGCCTGGAGTCGCTCGCTCGCCGTGGCCACCGCAATCACCGACAGGAGCGAGCCATTCATCAGTCCCGCCAGGAACGCGCACAGGATCGGCCAGTCGATATAGATCCCAAGTGCCGCGAGGCCGACGTTTGCCAGAACCCAAAGTCCACCTACGAGTGGCACCCAAACGCCGTTCGAGGACGGCGCCTCGGGCTTTGCAATCGCTAGCACACGATCCGCTACAGCTGACATAAAACCTCCGAACTGCTCTCACCCATAGTGCGGGAGAACAGGAATTCGTTTCGTGAGCGGAGCGCCTGCGGTGTTTGCGAATGCAAGATCGATCTTGTAAAGGCGAATTCAGTTTGCCATCCAACGCGTCTTTCAATCCGGCCTGCGGTTGCGATATAGTCTCAACCCGGCGCGCAACGGCGCATCAAAACGCGCTCGGGAGACAGTAAATGGGTACGCAGACTCGTCCGGAGGGCAAGGCCCGCAGTTTCGGGGAGAACATTGAGAGCGACCTGGCGTCGCGATTCCTGCGCGTGGTGGAAGTGGCCGCGATCGAGTCGGCCCGCACCATGGGACAGGGCGAGCGCAAGCTCAGCGACCAGGTGGCCACCGAGGCCATGCGCAAGACGATGGACTCGATCCCCATGCGGGGCACGATCGTGATCGGCGAGGGCGAGCGCGACGAAGCACCCATGCTCTACATCGGCGAGAAAGTTGGCGCCGAGTTTCCCGACGGCACGGAAGTTCCCGAGGTCGACATCGCGGTCGATCCGCTGGAAGGCACCAATCTATGCGCCACGGGGGCGCCGGGGGCGATCACCGTACTCGCCGCATCCGAGCGCGGAGGCCTGCTCAACGCGCCTGATTGCTACATGGACAAGATTGTCGTCGGTCCGTCGTGCAAAGACGCGGTCTATATCGACGCGCCCGTATCGCACAATCTGAAGAACATCGCCCGGAGGCTGGAGCGCGATGTGCAAGACCTGGTTGTGATTGTGCTCGACCGTCCACGGCATGAGAAGCTCATTGGTGATATTCGAGCCTGCGGAGCGCGCATCCGCCTCATCGGCGACGGCGATCTTTCTGCCGGAATTGCGGCAGCCGTCATTGGAACCGGAGTGCACGCCGTCATGGGATCCGGAGGAGCACCGGAGGGCGTCATCACGGCGGCTGCGGTTCGCTGTCTGAATGGCTACATGCTGGGGCGCCTGGTCGTGAAGCCCGAGCATGAGGAGCGTCTGGAGCGCATGGGGATCAAAGACAAGAATCGCATCTACGAGGCGGAGGATTTGGCTCCGGGCAAGCAAATGATCTTCGCTGCCACCGGCGTGACCGACGGTGCGCTGATGAAGGGCGTGCGCTTCTTCGGTGAAGGAACCCGTACTTCTTCCGTGATCATGACGCTGCGCACGGGTAAAGTACGGTTTGTGGAAAGTATTCACCTGGAGAAGAGTCCGGACGTGAAGGTGAGGTTCTAGTAGCGCCGGCATCTTGCCGGCTGTCCCGAGGGCATCTTGCCCTCGGCGGCGCGGGCAAACACACCCGCCCCCGCGGCTTCGCTCAGGGCAGGCCCGCCGCTCCCGGGACGGCGGCGCTACGTGGTGCTATTTCAGGTAATACGAATCCTTCTTCAATTCCTCCGGGATGGGTGGAAACGGCGGCCATTCCTGCGAGTATCCCTTAAGCAGCGGAGTCGCGACCTCGGAACGCAGCGTGCCGTCGTGCACCGTGAATTTATGCGGATTGCCCGGAGAATATCCTTCCCACAAACACACGCCCGCGTACGCGCCGTCTTTGCGCAGGACGTAGTACGTCATATCCATGTAGTGGAGTTTCGTCATATCGCCGTTGTAATTGCGGACGATGCGTTTGAGAGCGTCCATGCCGGCTTCCTGCGGAGACATGCCGTGGCGCATGTTCTCGACGATGGTGTGCGCACCGGCCACCTTGATGTTCTCTTCCCCGGCACCGGTCGCGCCTGCGGAACCGATGTCCTGATCGGTGTAGCAACCCGCTCCGATAATTGGCGAATCGCCGCAACGGCCCGGCAGTTTGAACGCCAGTCCGCTGGTGGTGGTGATTCCTGACATTTCTCCCTTGTCGTTCAAGACCGAGCAGTGGATCGTACCGGTGGGCGGAAACAGCACGCGATGCACGGCCGCGAGTTGGAACTCAGGCTCGATCCCGAGATCGGCGGCGCGCTGCTGCAATTGCTGAATGCGATCCCGCCACAGATCGGCTTGCGGCTTAGAATCGGGCGCGGGCGGATGCCAGTGCGGATCGGCCATGCCCGGCCCCCACCAGTCGCGGTCGGAATTGAATTCCTTCCACAGCAGCCAGATTTTGCGGGAGCGGTCGGTCAGCAGGTTCTCGCGCGGAAAGCCCACGGCCACGGCGAATCGTTCCGCACCTTCCCCGACCAGCATGACGTGGCCGGTGTGCTCCATTACGGCCCGTCCTACCATCGACACGTTCTTGATGTTGCGTACGCCACCGACTGAACCCGCGCGCCGGGTGGGTCCATGCATGCAGCAGGAGTCCAGTTCGACGACGCCTTCCTCGTTGGGCAGGCCACCTAGACCGACCGAATCGTCGTTGGGATCGTCCTCGGGCCCCTTCACCACGCGGATGCCGGCCTCGAGCGTGTCGCCGCCGCTTTTCAGGAAGGCGTAAGCCGCTTCGGTGTAGGCGTAACCGTTGTGGGCGCAAATGATGACCGGGCGCTTGGGGGAATCTTCTTTCGAAGCGTGGCCCTGCTGGCTATTTTCAGCGAGCGCTTCGGGAAGGGCAGCGTGCGCTCCCACTCCGGCGGCAACGGCTCCGAGCACGGACGACTTCACGAAATCACGGCGCGAGAATGTCACGAATCCTCCGAGATCCTATTTACAACGTTAGTCATGCAGACGAAGCGGGAAGCATATCACGGGCTGGATCGAAGATTCACGCGCGAGGCAACTACCGCTCCATTTCCAGGGGCCAGTTCAGCAAGACTGATACGGGTGCGGCGCTGGGCGTTGCGGTTCTTGTGTTGATGAGAAACTTCTGGCCGTCAGACGTCACGTCATAACTGAAGAAGTGCAGGGCTGAGACTGGGGGCTGGGGGGAAGTAAGAAACAATGGCCCGGGCGAACCCACTTCGAAGTTGGGACTGGTCTTGATGTCGACGGCGATCAATTTGCGGTCCAGGGCCAGATAGAACAGTTCTTTCCCGTCGCCGCGCCATCGAGGTTCCTCGCCGCCGCCGCGTGAGACCTGCCACTTGCTGTCGAAGGTTGGAAAGGGCGAAACAAAAATCTCCGAATTTCCGGTCTCGTCTGATGCGTAAGCCACGAACTTGCCGTCGGGAGAGAACTGCGCGTTGCGAATCTGCCACGGTTTCTGCACCAAAGCGTGCGCGCTTCCATCTGCAGTCGTCATGTACCACAGCTCGCCATTCTTGCGGGCCAGGAGATATTTGCCGTCGCGGGACCAGTCCCAGGGCGTCTGGTAGGGACTGTCGAGGTCCAGAATTTTCTCCGCGGTGCCGGAGCCGTCGGCGTTTTGGGCATACAGGCGAAAGACAAGATCATCGTTTGCTGCAAAAACGATCCGCCTCCCATCGGGACTCCAGATGGGAACCTCCTCCAGCCCGGTTCCGAAAGTAAGGCGGGAGGTGGCGTTGCTGGATACGTCGTAGATCCAAGGATTGACGTGACGGCCGTCGCTGTCGGTCTGGTCAACGGCGACGCGATGCTGGTCTGGCGAAAGTTTGGGATTTGCGACGAGAGCCACGGGACCGACGGTGCCAAGCTTCTTGCCGCTGCGATCAAACCAGGTCAGTTGAGACGGCGCGGCTCCCTTGCCGCCCCCGGTCTGGGCGACTAACGCGTTGCCGGATACGGCGAACGCAGCGAAATTAACCTGGGGAAAATATTGCACTGCATCATTCAAGATGTGCGGCTCGCCGCTGAGCGAGTAGTTCCTGAGATCGAAGCGCTGGGCCACCAGCGCGTTATCGCGCCAGAATAGAAGGTAGCCCGGGTCGGAATACATGGCGTTCGTGCTGGCGTTGACCAGGTTGCGTCTCTCGTTGGAGTCAAGCGAGCCGAGCACGATAAAGTTCTTGTCGAGGTATCCGGAAAAGTTACAGGCCAAATAAATGTAGTGGCGCCCGTCGGGCAGGAAGACGGGCCAGCGGTGACTCACCTGGAACTGGGCGGGATCGGGGGTGGTGATCTGGACGGGAGTTCCGCCCGAAGATGAGACGCGCGACAATCCGGTCCAAACATTGGCGGCGAATAGGATCACGCCGTCGCGGCTCCATGTGCCACCGCGGCCGAAAGCCGCGTCAGCTAGCACGCGAGGGGATCGTCCAGAAGCGACATCGATGGTCTTGAGCTTGGCCTGCGCGAAGAATCCCAGTGAACGTCCATCCGGCGACCAGAACGGATATGCGGCTCCCTCGGTTCCCGGCAGCACAGTCGCGCTCCGGCCCCCGATCTGGTGGATCCAGATCACATTCTTGCTGGCTTGGTCGGAATACGCGACGAGCGCGAGCATTTTCCCGTCCGGCGACAGGGCCATTGAGGCCGCCGGGAATGGCGCTGCGATGTTGAAGTACATGGCCAGTGGCGCCTGGCGAGAGCGCAGCCACCAGGCTACTGTGCCGACGAGCGCGAGTAGCAACAATCCTGCGACAACCCAGCCCGTTCGACCCCAGGTCTTGCGCGCCGGAGGAAGGGCAACGGCTAGCCGGGGCGACGATCCGCTCTCCTGAATCCACTTCAACTGCAGTTTGACGTCGTGAGCGGTTTGCAGGCGCTCGTCGGGATCTTTGGCCAGACAGCTCTTCACCGTGCCTTCGAGCGCCATGGGAGACAGCGGCTGCAGGGTAGAGATTGGCGGCGGCTCGGAGGCCAGAATCGCCGCAATCGTTGACGATGCGGTCTTGCCTTCAAACGCGCGCTTGCCTGTGATCATTTCATAGAGCACGGCGCCGAGTGCGAAGATATCACTGCGGGCGTCGGCTTCCCTCCCTTCCAATTGTTCAGGCGCCATGTACTGGAACGTGCCCACAACCATTCCGGCCATGGTGAGCGGATGCTGCGGCGTAGGCAAGGTCTGCGTTAGTCCGGAGCTGGCGGAACTCGCGGGAGTCACGGGCTTCGCCAAGCCAAAATCCATCAGCTTCGCGCCGCTCTTCGTGAGCATGATGTTGCCGGGCTTCAAGTCGCGATGGATGACACCGCTGCGGTGTGCCTTTTCCAGCCCCTCACAGATTTCGATTCCGCATTTCAGAACCTGGTCGAGCGGTAACGGACCCTTGCTCAAGCGGTCGGCAAGAGTCTCGCCTTCCAGATACTCCATGACGAGATAGCTGGTTCCGTCCTGCAAACCCACGTCATAAAGCTGACACACGTTGGGATGATTGAGGCTGGAAATCGCCCGCGCCTCGCGGTCAAAGCGCTGCAAAGCCTCGGGATTCGAAGAAAGATGAGACGGAAGAATCTTGATGGCAACGGTGCGGTCCAAGCGTGTATCGCGGGCGCGATACACTTCGCCCATGCCGCCCGCACCGAGCGGCGATTGAATTTCGTACGGCCCCAGCCGCGTACCCGAGGAGAGTGCCATCGTTGGGGCGCAATTATAGTGTCATTCTCCTCCGGCTACAATTTCCGGCGGCCACCCTTCCGCGCGGGGGCCAGGAACCTCGCCTTTCAGCGGCTGGCGAATCGACGCAACCGGCCGGGATAGGCCGCGCCTGCTTTCTCTAATCGATCTGCCACAGCCGGGGCGATCGGCTGCACGTTTTCCGAACGGAAACGCAGCAGGGCAGCAACATTGCCTACCTTGTCGAACTCCGGATCATCCTTCACGTAGAAGGTTTCAATATCGCGGCGAATCACCCAGGGCAGAATGGCCTCGCCCACGTCGACCACCTCCTGCGTGGCGAGACCACAGGCCGGACAGAAGGCAACGATGTGGGCATCGATGTGGCCGCATCCCGAACATCCGACAGCGTGCGCCTGCAAGTTTTCGCCGATCAGAAGAGTCTGCACTTCCCCGAGTTCCAGAGAGCGTAATACGCGACGCAGGCCGGTCACGCCGCGTCCGTTGCTGCGCGCCTGCCCCACTGCCTGGCTGACCAGTTCGCGGCGGCGCTCGCTTTGCCAGCGTTCTACGATCTGCTGCGCGTGGGTGCGGATCTCGTCGCGGGTGGCATGAGCCAAATCTGCATGGAAGCGACCGATCAGCGCCTGACTCACGTAGGAGTGCAGTTGGGATTCGAGCAGCGCGCGGTGGGAATCGGGGCAGGCAAGAATCCATTTCTCGAACACGCCCTTCTCCAGCAGGTCCTTCACCGATTCAGCCACATGCTTGAAATGCTGGCGAGTTTCATCTTCCACGCGGCGCTGAGCGTGGCCCGCGTCATAGCCGGCATATCCGTCACTGCGGCCTTTGCGA
Organism: Acidobacteriaceae bacterium; assembly: GCA_003166855.1. Classification (GTDB taxonomy): domain Bacteria; phylum Acidobacteriota; class Terriglobia; order Terriglobales; family Acidobacteriaceae; genus Sulfotelmatobacter. The sequence continues at coordinate 38,275 of PMUM01000256.1, forward strand.
GACAACGGTTGGAACAAGTCTTTGCGCTCGGTCAACTCACCGAGGCGAAGATCGAAGATGCGGGCCCGGTGCCGGTCGACGAGCACGACGCCCAACAGCGGAGAGGCGCCCAGCAGATACGCAATCGGTTTGAGATGAAAATGGCGGTCCACGAAAAGTTGCGTACTCGGAAGGCTGGCCGGCAAATCGTATTCGCGCCAGAGGGTCTGGGAGGCACAGGCGAACACAGCCTTGCCGTGGGTGCCGTTGCTGCGCAGTTCGCCCGAAAGACGCAGGATGCGGTCCATATCAGCGCGGACGCTGTCTTTCTTGTCTTTATTTTCTACAGTGCGGCTTTCCACAGTCCGGAGAGCTTCGCGCACCAGGTCCTTGACGAGAATCGTATCTTCCTTGTGCGCCTTGTTGCGCGGCGTGGACGGCTGAAAATAAAAACTGACAGCACAAGATTTTTCATCCTGAAATTCAGCTAGCTCTCGGATTTGTTCTCGAGTCATGGTCATGAATGACCTCCAAAAAATTGAGATTGGAATTAAGCGGCGCCGGTCGGAGCGAAGCGGCCTTGAAACTGTTTGGCCAGTCCCGGCGCTTTGCGTAAGTGGTCGCGTGCGGCAGAAACGAAGGCAAGCACGCGGTCGGCCGGTACCCCGGTGATCGCCACTATTTCATCGACACTGAAGCCTTCGACGGCGTGCAGAATGAAGGCCTCGCGCGGGCCCGAGCCGAGATCGCGCAGAGAGGACGCAATCAGGCGCAAGAGTTCGTCGGAAGCCATAATCTGCTCCGGCGTGGCCACGCGGGCATCGGCGATGACGGTGGCGCCGGTGATGGATTCGTCGGGCTGATGAAACTGCAACTCCGACTCGTCGCTGCCCTTCACGTTGCGCGGGCGCGCAGAGTCTTCCAAGGGCCGGGCGTTACCGTTGCTCTCGTCGGTGCGCGAGAGTTCATCCAACGCTTGTAGTGCGAGGCGGTAAAGCCAGGGCTCGAGCGCCAGGCGTTCGGGCTTTTCCTGACCGTTGCCCAGGGCGGCGGCGATGGTTTCGTCGATGACTTCTTCTTTCGAGAGGCTGTCGGGCGCGATCGATTCCTGGGCCTCGCGGAAATAGATTTCCCTTTCGACAAAGCGCTCCAGGCGCGCCAGATTGACGTTCACGTAGGAGCGAATGTCGTCGGAAGAAATGGTTGGTGGGAAAACGGCGGCCAGCGTCTGCTCGAACGGAACTTCGCGCACGATGGCGCTGGGACGGGCACTATCCCCACGCTTGCCACGCTGCCACTTGTGCGACGCTCGCAGNNCGCCGCGTTCGGCGCCGAAGTCTGCACCGCCATTTGACCTGACGGCAAGCGCAGGTTCAGCGAAACGCTGGTGCCCTCGCGAGCAGAGATCTCCTCCACTACGCCCTTCAAGTGGATGAGTTCGGGCCGGAAAACCTGCAGCCGTTTTTGCAGTTTTTCGATCTGGTGTTGAATGTCTTTTTCGACGGCGGGAATTTTATGAAGACGGTAGCTGACGTGAACGTTCATAGCGCCTCGGCCTTGCTAACGAAGTGCGCAACCAAGTGCTTTCTAAGCCGATTGTACACCCGGTGGAAAAAAGGCAACCGGAGAATTCAATGACTTACTCGTTAAGATGGCCTCACTCTGGATTTCGTTGCAAACAGAAATGGCTGGGAGGATCCGTGGGCTTACAATCCTGGGTTTGCAACCCTCAGAACGTGCAGGATATGATCCCGGCACGATGATCCTGTCAAAACTCTCGCTGCTCGCGCTACTCACTGCCTTCGCCTGCGCGCTGGCTCCATCCTCCAAAGAAGTTGAAAGCGTATATTCTGACGCGCACGCGCTCTACCTCGATCTCCACCAAAACCCTGAACTCTCGGCCCATGAGACGCAAACCGCGGCAAAGCTGGCCGCCCGTTTGCGCAGCGCCGGGTATGACGTGACCGAACACGTGGGTGGCACGGGATTGGTTGCGATCCTCAAGAACGGAGCCGGTCCCGTCATTATGCTGCGCACGGAACTGGATGCGCTTCCGGTGGAAGAGAAAACGGGCCTTCCGTACGCCAGCAAGGTGCGCTCGACAGACGATGCTGGACGCGACGTTCCGGTGATGCACGCCTGCGGCCACGACCTGCACATGGCCGCCCTTCTCGGCACCGCCGAGGTGATGGCACGCAGCAAGAATACCTGGCATGGAACGCTGATGCTGATCGGCCAGCCTGCCGAGGAAACCATCGGCGGTGCGGAGGGAATGATCCGCGACGGAGTGTTTACGAGATTCCCCAAGCCAGACGTCGCAGTGGCTTTGCATGTCGGCAATGAATTCCCCGCGGGGATGGCCGCGATTACTCCCGGCGTCTACAACACGAACTCGGATTCGGTGCGCATCACGATTTACGGCAAGGGTGGGCACGGTTCGATGCCGCAGTCGGCCATCGACCCCATTGTGATCGCAGCTCGAACCATTCTCGCGCTGCAGACCATTGTGTCCCGCGAGATCAAACCCGGCGAAATGGCGGTCGTAACGGTTGGCTACATCCAGGCGGGGACGAAGAACAATATCATCCCCGACCACGCGGAAATGGGATTGACGATACGGACCCGCAAGCAGGAAGTGCGGCAGCAGATTCTTGCGGCCATTGCTCGCATCGCCAAGGCAGAGGCCGCCGCGGCGGGGGCGCCGCGCGAGCCTTCGGTGGAACGCTATGAGGGTACGGACCTGGTTTACAACAATCCCGCGCTGGCCGAGCGCCTCCGGGCTCCGCTGGAAGCCGCGCTCGGAAAAGACAAGGTGGTGACCGGCGAGCCGATCACGCCCTCAGAGGATTTCTCGTATTTCGTCGAGCAGGGAGTTCCCGGCTTTTATTTCAGTTTGGGTGGTGCAGACCCGGAGAAGTTCGCTGCGGCCAAAGCGTCGGGCAGTCAGCTTCCTTCGAATCACTCTGCGCTGTTCGCGCCCGACGTGGATCCCGCTTTGCACGCGGGCATCGCCGCCGAGGTAGCCGTGTTGAGGAATCTGCTGAATACGTCGACGGAAGAACTGCACAAATCAACGGCTACACCGCAACCGTAACGGACGTTTCCGTGCGCGTGACGGGCCGGTAGAGTGTGTCGCGCTCGATGGGTTCGCGTCCGGCCGCGCGGATCAGGCGCTCCAGTTCTTCGCGGCGCATGCCCTGCGGAGTAGTCGCGCCTGCGTCGTGGTAAATCTTTTCTTCGATCACGGTGCCGTCCATGTCGTCGGCGC